>DAOTVS010000185.1:0-5481 GCA_034436375.1 Anaerolineae bacterium
CGATACCGGCCGCGTACTCGGTATCGCCTTTGGCCAACTGGTTCCAGACGATCACCATGGCGATGCAGCGGGCCAGGCCAATCATAATGATGCCGATCATATACGCTGGCTTGTCCGCCAGGAACACAACCGCCAGGATGAACATGAGAATCGGGCCCACAACCCAGTTCTGCACCAGTGAAAGCCCCAAGACCCTCCTGTCTCGGAAAACCGATCCCAACATCTCGTACTTGACCTTGGCAAAGGGGGGGTACATCATCAGGATGAGGCCGATGGCGATCGGGATATTCGTCGTCCCCACTTGAAACTGATTGATAAAGCCGCTGACGCCCGGGATAAAGTACCCCAGCCCCACCCCAATCGCCATGGCGAGAAAGATCCACAACGTGAGAAAGCGGTCCAGGAACGATAGCCGCTGAGTTTGCTGTTTTGCCATTGCCTGAGCTCCTTTCGGTTGTCACTTGTCACTGTTGACATGCGATGATGAGTTTACTCACACGGTAGGTTTGGCTCTCAGGCCCAGAGCCGCCAGCGCCTGACGGATGGCTGGCACTGAAATCTTGCCCCCGGCCGAAAGCAAGCTATCGCCGACAAAGACCAGGGGCATGCCCAGATCAGATTCCTGTAACAGCGCCAGCGCTGGCGGGAAAGCGGCCATCTCTGCCGAGAAGAGATCATAGTACTCCACGACGACCTGGCCGCCAAAGCGGGCGGCGTCAAAGCCATGCTGCCCCCCTGGCCGGCCATTGGAGACGCCGGGTCATCTCCCGCATTCCATTCGGGGGCCGCAACCGGGCTGGCGCGCCTGGATCTGCGCGGGGTCCAAGAAGGTCCACAGCGCCTCTCGCAATTGAGCCAGGGCCTGGGGATTGACGGAATAGTAGACCCAGCGCCGATCCGACAAGTCGCGCTCAGTGTTCACCAGGCCCGCCTTGCGCAAGATCCTGAGGTGATGTGAGATCAGGTTCATGGGCAAGCCAAGATTGTCTCCGATCTCGCAGTTACACTGCACGCCCTGCATCAAACGCTCAAAGATCGCCAGCCTGGTAGGGTCACCGAGCAAGCGGAGCATGGCGGCCAGATCGGAAACGCTCGGCCGCTTGGCATCACTCATGGTCTGCTCCTATGGTTCAAAATTCATTGAGTTATATCGCAAACAAACTTGCCTGTCAAGAGCCGTTTCGGAGTCACTATAGAGCGGAGCCAGGGCGACGCTGCCCCATCTCCACTCCATGGAGTTCGGTTATGGCGGACCTTTGCCCATTCGTCACCTGGCAGGGACGTCAGGCCGCTTTGATCGCCGCCAGTCGCTCGTTGAACAAAGCCAACAGGCGGTTGAGCCGTTCAGGGTCCAACTTGCCACGCATACTGGGGGTCTCGAAGAAGCGCGCTGGGGCCTTGAGCGCGCGATAGTCAAAGCCCGGTGCCTCCTTCAGCGCCACCTTGTGTCTGGCTGTCCTCAGGCCAAGTGTATTTGACTTTATGCTTTAATGCGAATACACTAAATGCGGTGCGCTCGCTATAGGCGCTACTGGAAAAGGAGGCACACATGAGGGAGCAGTGTGAATCCGCTGAGGGCAAGCGCCCCCAAATGGATGCTATTTCCCGGAGGCTGCTGGAACTCAAAGCAAAAGCACTGCAGGCGCTGGGCCATCCAGCGCGCTTGTTGATTCTGGAGGCATTGCGCGAGGGCGAGTGCTGTGTCTGTGATCTCAAGCCGATCCTGGGGTTGCGCCAGCCCAATATTAGCCAGCACCTCTCCATACTCAGAGCAGCCAACCTGGTGGCATCGCGCCGCGAGGGCACGCGAGTCATCTACCGCGTCATCGACCCAACCGTGTTTGAGATCATTGATCTGATGGGAGAGGTCGTCCGGCGGCAGGGTGAGGAGATGGCCGAAGCCGTCTCGCGGTCAGCATAAACAGGATGGGGCGTTCAATTGGAGGGCAAATCAGCATGGCGGAGCAAAAAAGCAGGATTATGATCATTCCCTGCAGCGGTATTGGCAAAGCGTTCGGCACAATCGGGCGCGAGGCCGCATACATTGTCGTGGACGAAACACGGCCCGAGACGACCGATACCATCTGCCTGTCGGCGCTGGTGATGGGCGACGAGGAAACAAAGGCCCGGGTGCAGGGCCGGGCCTGCATCACGATTGACGGCTGCCCCATCGGTTGTGCGCGCAAGAACACCGAGTTGGCAGGCGGCGCCGTAGCCAGGGCGCTGCGCGTGGTCGACACCTACAAGCAGCACCATGAACTGAAACCGCAAACTGTGACGGAGCTGGACGAGGCCGGCCGCCGGCTGGCTGAGATCCTGGCCCAGCAGATCGCCGACGAGGTTGATCGCATTCAGGAGGCGCAATAATGCCGAATCTACCCAAGCGCAAGGTCGGTATTATCTCTTGCAGCGGCGAGGAGATGGACTGGGGCACCGTGTCGCGTGTGGCGACGCGCCTGGTGCTCGAGCGGCTGCGCCAGGAGCAGACTGTCACCTTGTGCCTTCCCCTCTTCCTGGCGGGCGGCAAGGACGAGCGCGCCTTTGCCCGCTTCTACCCAACCATCGCCGTTGACGGCTGCCCCAAACTCTGCGCTGCCAAGGCGACGGCCGCCTATAGCGCTGAGCCGGCGGCCCGGGTTGTCGTGAGCGAGATTGCGGCGCGCTACCCCGAGCTCAAGCTCGAAGCGAGGCGGCGGCTCGGCCCCGGCGGCATGACGCTGGCCCGCAAGGTGGCCGAGGAGATTGCCGCACGGGTGGACGAGATTCTCGGTAGCCCTCCTCAGGCGAGAACAGTGCGCCTGAACGAGGATGCAGCGGCTGAAGCTGCGCCCGTGGTCGCCTGCAGTTGTCAAAGCGGCGGCCTGCCGGTCACGATGGTGGAGGTGGCCGGCTCACCCGTGGCCATTGTGGCCCTCGGACCCATCATGGAGCAGATCGCAGCGCTCAACGGCATGGCCGATGAGGAGCTGCGTGACAAGCTCCTGCAGACGGTCAAGGTGTACAACGCCATCCCTGCCGAGCAGGAAGCGCAGTATGCCGAGGCCCTGTGGCGCGAGTTTGCAGCCCGACGCGCGCAGAGATGAACCCAACCTGACACATCGATTTCCCAAGGGCGTTACAAACAGGAGTGAAAACATCATGGGCAAAATCGCGACGGCTGTCATACAGGCAGGCATCTGCCAGATGGTTACCAGGGTGCGCGCCGAGGGCGATGACGAATTCGGGGTCCAGCTGGCCATCGAGAGCGACTGCGAGAAGGTGAGAGCTTTTGCCGCAGCACTGGCGGAGAAAGCTCCCATCAACGCGCTGGATGAGATCACACGCGGGCACGAAGGCGAGATTCTTACCGCCGCCCGTGCCTGCCTCAAGGGATGCTGTGCGGCCTGTGTGACGGCCCCCGGCGTGTTCAAGGCCATGCAGGTGGCATCAGGGATGGCCCTGCCTGCCGACGCCCAGGTCAAACTGCAGATGGAGGGTTGATTGGATGGCCACTGATCTCGAGTACCAATATGACAAGTATCACTTTCGGGTGCCCACGGACTGCCTGTACGCGGCCTATGATACCTGGGTCAGGGTAGAGGGCGACGAAGCGGTCGTGGGGATTACCGATTTCCTGCAGACCAAGATGAGCGACATCGCCTTTGCCGAGATGCCCCCCGAAACTGCTTTCGAGCAGGATGATGTCCTGGCAACACTGGAGAGTACCAAGGCCACGGTCGATGTGACGGCCCCTGCCAGCGGCGAGCTGATCGCTTTTAACACCGCGCTGGACGAGCACCCCGAGCTGATCAACCAGGACCCCTATGGAGAGGGTTGGATTGCGCGCCTGCGCCTGGCCGATTGGGAGGGCGACCGCACCATGCTGCTCACCCCAGAGGCCTATTTCGAGCTGATGAAGGAAAAGGTCGCCAAAGCGTTTGCGGAAAAGCCATAGCCGATTCCTCCTCGCCAGAGGTAGACAAGCCATGGGCGGCGGAGACTGAATGTGGACAGAAGCCGTGCCGAGGCGCCGGCGATCCGGATCACCCACGTCATGGATTGCCTGGCCGACCCCAGCAAGATCCGTGTTGTAGCGGCCCTGCCCGCCAACATGCATGAAGTCTTGCCCTATCTGGCCAGCCTGCTACCTACCGCCGGCTACAGCCACGCTGCTGGCATCCTCACCCTGGTGCGCCAGGGCCGGCTGATCACCGTCTACCCAGAGACGGTGACGCTGGCCAAGGCGCTGGATGAGGTGGACGCCCAGGCGGTTCTGGATTGGCTATGGGAGAGGATCAGCGAGGCGTGCGCCCGGCGTGAGGAACTGGTGCCCTGCTTCGAGCGGCGCCGCGTGCCCCGCTTCCTCGACGTCTACCGGTTGCTCCCGGGGGGCAACTGCGGCCGTTGTGGCGAGGCATCGTGCCAGGCTCTGGCGATCAGGCTTGCCTTCGGCGAGGCGGATATCAGCCAATGTCCGCGCTTGCTGGAGGCCGAGTTTGCGCGCAATCGATCCCTACTGTCTGAGTGGTTGGGGGGCGCAGGCTGAGGTGGACGTTCCCAGTGGAAACTCGGCCACTTCTGGCCGAGCCCCCGCGGCGCCCGGATGCGTCCAATGCGCAAGAAACAAGGAGGGAAAAGATGAACATCAAAGTGCTCGGGCCAGGTTGCCCCAACTGCCAAAAGCTGGCGCAGGTGGTCTACCAGGCGCTTGAAGAACTCGGCATGGAGGCGACGATCGAAAAGGTTACCCAGTATCCAGAGATCATGAAATATAACATCCTGGCCACGCCGGGGTTGGTGATCGACGGTAAGGTAGTCTCTGCCGGGCGCGTTCCCAACAAGGCAGAGGTCGCATCCTGGCTGCAAGCCGCTCACAAGGCCTGATCGCACCGTCGCAGACCCGCCTCCGCCCCATGCAGCCTCCTGAAAGTCGCGAACCTTCGGGAGGCTTGACTGAGGCAGGGGTCCACCCCTCGCGTCCCATCTTCTGGTTGTGTAAATGCAATTGGGCACCGCACGACAATCCATAGCCTGACGCCGGCCAGGCGCATTGTGCACCGTCGTGCTGCCCTGGCGCGAAGCGACATGGGCCAGCTGGTAGATGCCGGTCACGGCGGCCTCCAGGCACTCGTTCACCAGGATTCGCTCACGCTCTGTGGCCCGGCCAACATTATGACCCCCATACGGCTAAGCCGGCGGGTACTTGGCACGCAATTCGCGAATGCGCGCCTTGACCTCACGGCGATCGGCGAAGGTGATCGCATTCTTATTGCAGGCGTGCGTGCATGACTGGCAATAAACCTGACAATGCCAGGGGTTTTCGACACGCACTTTGCGTGTTGCTTTGTCGAAAGCATAGACGGTATCGTGACAGAACTTGATGCACTCCTGGCAGCCCACGCACTTGTCAGCATCGATCGCAGGATACCAGGGAATGAGATGACGTGGGATGCCGAGGTAGAGCTGGTATTTCTCCTCCAGCCCCGGCAAGACATCATCTTG
>DAOTVS010000186.1:0-7312 GCA_034436375.1 Anaerolineae bacterium
ATGTGCCCGAGCAGGCGGCGCGGGCCATGCAGCAGTTCTTCCGCACCGGCAACCTGACGGCCCTGCGCGAGCTGGCATTGAGGCGCGCCGCCGACCGGGTGGATGAGCAGATGCGCCACTATATGGAAATGCGGGCGATCCCCGGGCCCTGGCCGGCTGGTGAACGCTTGTTGGTCTCGGTCAGCCCCGGCCCGCTCAGTGAGCGCCTGGTGCGGGCGGGCCGGCGCATGGCGGCCAAGCTGGACGCCGAATGGTACGCCGTCTACGCCGAGACGCCGGCCTACGCCCATCTGAGTGAGGCGGAGCGGGACCGCGTGGCGCACACGCTGCGGCTGGCGGAGGAGTTGGGCGCCAAGATCGCGACCGTGCCGGGCGCCGATGCGGCTGATGCCATCCTGAGCTTTGCGCGGTCGCACAATGTGACGCAGATCATCGCCGGCAAGCCCCTGCGCCCGCGCCTGGTGGAACTGGTGCGCGGCTCGTTCGTGGATAGGCTCATCCGCCGCAGCGGGCCGATCGACGTCTATGTCATCAACAGCGGCGAGGAGGATGCAGCGCTGCCCGCCAAACCGGTGCAGCGGGTGCGCGCACCGTGGCAGCCCTACCTGTGTGCCCTGGCCCTGGTGGTCATTGCCTCGCTGCTGGGGCATGTCGTCAGCGATTTCCTGACCCCGGCGAACCTGGTCATGCTCTATTTGCTGGTGGTCATGATCGCTGCGGCGCGCTGGGGGCATGGTCCTTCGATCCTGGCGGCTATCTTGAGTGTGGCAGCTTTTGACTTTTTCCTGGTGCCGCCCACCCTGACTTTTGCCGTCCAAGACACCCAGTACCTGTTGACCTTTGTCGGCCTGCTGGCCGTGGGGCTGGTGATCAGCACGTTGGCGGCGCGGGCGCGCGATCAAGCGGAAGCGGCGGCGCGGCGGGAGACCGATACCGCCGCCCTGCTGGCGCTGAGCCGCGATCTGGCGACAGCGGTCAGGCTCACCGATATCGTGCAGGGCATTGTGACCCATGCGGGCGAGACTTTTGGGCGCGAGGTGTTTGTGTTGTTGCCGGAGGATGGCATCCTATCCCCTCAGGGGGGCGGGTCGGACATCGCGATATCCGAAAATGAGCGGGCTGTGGCGACCTGGGCGTTCCGCCATGGGCAGCCCGCTGGGCGCAATACCGATACCCTGCCGGCGGCGGAGGGACGCTACCTGCCGCTGCGCACACCGCGGGGCGTGATCGGCGTGCTGGGGATCAAGCCGGCGGCTGGCGCGGCCCTGACGCCTGCCCAACTGCGCCTGATGGAGGCTTTCGCCGGGCTGGCTGCCCTGGCCATTGAGCGGGCGCAGCTGGCAAAGCAGGCCAGCCAGGCCCAGTTGCTGCAGGCGACGGAGAAGCTGCACTCGGCGCTGCTCAGCTCGATCTCGCACGACCTGCGTACGCCCCTGGCCTCGATCACCGGGGCACTGAGCAGCCTGCGCGACGATGCCGCCTATCTGGATGAGGACGCGCGGCGAGCCCTGGTTGACACAGCCTGGGGCGAGGCCGAGCGACTGAACCGCCTGGTGGGCAACCTGCTGGAGATGACGCGGCTCGAGGCCGGGGCGCTCAAGCTGAACCGCCAGCCCAGCGATCTGCAGGAAGTGGTGGGCGCAGCCCTCGAGCAGGTGGCTGAGGGCCTACATGATCGCCCCGTGCAGGTGGACGTGCCGGCTGCCCTGCCCCCGGTGCCCATGGACCCGGCGCTGATTGTGCAGGTGCTCGCCAAGCTGCTGGATAACGCCCTCAAGTATTCGGAAAGCGGCTCACCGCTCGAGATCCATGCCTCGATCCAGGGCGCACACGCTCAGATTGCGGTGGCTGACCGAGGGGTTGGCATTCCGCCGGAGGACCTGACGCGCGTGTTCGACAAGTTCTACCGTGTGCAGCGCACCTGCACCACGACCGGGGACCCTGGCGAGCGGTCCGCAGCCAGCTGGGGTGCCCAGGCGAGCGGCACCGGGCTGGGGCTTTCGATCGCCCGCGGTATCGTCGAGGCTCACGGGGGCAGCATCTGGGCGGAGAACCGCCCGGGGGGCGGCACGGTGGTGACCTTGTCGTTGCCGCTGGGGCCTGGCGATCATGGGGTGGAGGTAGGCCCATGAGCGAGACAGATGCGCGGGTGCTGATCGTCGATGATGAGCGGGCCATCCGGCGCTTCCTGCAGCTATCGTTGGCGGCCCACGGTTACAGGATCATCGAGGCGACGACGGGCAATGAGGCACTGACCGTGGCGGCGACTGGCCACCCCGACGTGATCATCCTGGACCTCGGCCTGCCCGATCTGGATGGCATCGAGGTGGTGCGGCGCCTGCGTGAATGGACACAGACGCCCATCATCATCCTCTCTGTACGCGAGGCGGAGGCCGACAAGGTCGCCGCTCTGGACGCCGGGGCGGATGATTACCTGACCAAGCCCTTTGGCGTTGGCGAACTGCTGGCGCGCTTAAGGGTCGTGCTTCGGCGCGTCCAGCCGGCGGCGGAGCCGATCTTTGCGATCGGTGAGCTGGTGGTGGACCTGGCGCGCCGCCGGGTGACCGTGGCGGGGGAGGAGGTGCAGCTGACCCCCACGGAGTATGGCCTGCTGCGAGCCCTGGTCATCCACAGCGGGCGTGTACTGACTCATGCCCAGCTGTTGCGCGAGGTGTGGGGGGTGGCCTATGCCGATGAGACCCACCTGCTCCGCGTGAACATTTCCAACCTGCGCCGCAAGATCGAGCGCGAGCCCGCCCGCCCGCGCTATATCATCACTGAGCCGGGGGTGGGCTACCGTCTGCGCGATGATCGCTAGAATGGACCTCACGCGGAGGCGCGCAGGCTTGTCCTGAGCGAAGCCGAAGGGACGCGGAGAGGACGGGGAAGGAAACCGCAGATGAACGCGGATGAACGCAGATGACCGGAATCCCCAGCTCGCTGCGGCGTCCCCACCCAGCGCTCGAGCAGAACACTCGGCGATAGCGCGAAGGGTACTCCCTGGTAACGCAAAGACGCTGCAGCAAGCTGGGGATTCCGGACGGCGCCTGGGTTCACTGTCATCCCCGGCACTGTGCGACGATATCGCGCAGGGTGTCGGCCGTGCCGACGTTGCCCGGGAAAACGACATAGGGCGCACCGGGGAGTAGGCTCTCTGCCCCCGCACGCCAGACGGGCACGCCCGGCTGCACCTGGCCCAACACGCGCGCCCGGCGGATGCCCAACGCCTGGGTGGCTACATCGCTGGAGGTGATGCCGCCCTTGGCCACGACAAAGGCCGGCGGTGTACGGCGTACCACCCGGCGCACGAGCGCACACAGCGCCTCAGAGACGGCCCGAGCGATGGCCAGGTTGTCCTCGGGCGAGCCGCCTACGATCACCCGGCGGCTGGTGGCCAGCACCACGTCCTGCCCCTGCCCGAGCGCCACGGTGACGGAGTCTTCCAGCACCTGCAGGGCCTCCTCGCGTGTCGTTCCATTGAGGATGGCGGGCACGTCCATCTGCAGCGGGGCGATTTCCGGGAGCGTCAGCAGTGAGCGCCACTGGTCGGTGCTGCGGGCGACGTGGGAGCCTACCACGATGAGCCCGGGGCGGCGGCGGGCGCCGGGGGCAAAGAGATCGGCTGCCGTGAGGAGCCCCCGGGGCGCAATGGCGCTGCGCACCCGCACAAAGGAGGCTGCGGTGCGGTAGAGAAAGCGCTTGCCTGCCTGCTCCGCCGCCAGCAATCCGGCCACGAGCACCTCCAGGTCGGCATAGGCGGCCGCGTTGACGATGACTGGCGTGCGCCCCTGCACCGTGCGCAGCAGGCGCTCCACGGCAGCCGGCCCTCCCTGGCGCAGCGTGGCCAGGGAGATGCTGGCGACCGTAGAGGCGGGAATGCGCCCGGCCGTCTTTTCCTCCACCCAGCGGCGCAGGTCCGAGGAATGGTAGGCGAAAGCGGGGTCGCGGGCGAACTCGGTCTCGCCGGCTGGCACCAGGCGCTCGCCCTGCAGGACATAATGCACGTCGTCGAGGGTGTAGCGGCCGCCCTCGAGGAAGAAGGGGATGAGCAACAGACCATCGTAGGGCCGGCCAAGCTCCGCTTCCAGCGCATTCGCCAGGGCGTCGACCTCGGCCGGGTAGTGGCCGCGCAGGGTCGAGTCGCTGCGGCTGACGATGACAAACTCGCGGCCGGCCCTGCGGGCCGCCTGGACCAGGTTGTGGGCGATTTCCTGGTTTATCAGGGCAGCTTGTGCGGCGGACAGACTGCGCGAGTTGGTCAGGATATAGAAAGCAGGGGCGGGATCGGCGAGCGCCACGGCCAGGTCATCGATCTGCCAGGTGGCCAGGACATCAATGTCGTGCACAGTCTGCGTGCCGGTTGGGTCGTCATCCAACACGACCACCTTGCGCCCCGAGGCGGTGACGGCGCGCTCGATCTCCGCGGCCAGGCCAACGTCGGGCCAGGGTAAAGGAAGGGTAGCAAAAAGGTCATCTTTGCGTTGTGTAGTGGTCATGAGTCACAATCCATTCCATGGTATGATCAGGAGGCCCCGCAAAACGAGACTACTATAAAAGGCCCCAGAGGCCAAATCCTCTGCAATCCCGGAGGGTAGCCTTGCCCCCGTGCCCTCATTCTGTAGGGCCGGTTGGGTCAGGGCCTAAGCCGTATCAAGAGGCGGAAGTGGCCGCGGCATCGTGCTGCGCCGTTCCCTATTTGATACGCGCGCGGATGAGGCCCACAGCCGGCAACGGAAGGACCCAAGTACTGGGTTGACGCCCTCCGGCGGCCGTAGTACGATGCCAGAAGGGTCTGTGTTTTGTATGGAGCGGGAGGCTGCATATGCGCAAGCAATGGCTGATTGGGACGATCTTGGGCCTGGCGGCGTTGGCTGCCTGCACCGGCAGCGCGGGAAACGCGCCCGCTCCGACATCTATACCGACAGTAGAGGGTACCGAAATGGCGGAGAACGTGCACTGGTTGGGACATGCGAGCTTCAGGCTGACGGGCGACAAGGTCATTTACATCGATCCCTGGCAGCTCAAGGCCGATCGGCCACCCGTAGCGGATATCATTCTCATCACCCATGGGCACTATGACCACTGCTCGCCGGAGGACGTGGCCAAAATCCGTGGCCCGCGGACGACGGTGCTGGCGACGGCTGCCTGTGCCTCTCAACTGCCCGGCCCGGTGCAGGTGGTCAAGCCGGGCGAAAAGCTCACCGTACAGGGCGTCAGCATCGAGACAGTGCCTGCCTACAACATCAATAAGAGCTATCATCCCAAGGCAGATAACAATGTGGGCTATATCGTCACGCTGAATGGCGAGCGCATCTATCATGCAGGCGATACTGACCACATCCCAGAGATGGATAGCATCCAGGCCGATGTGGCGCTCTTACCTGTAGGTGGCAAATACACGATGGATGCGGCTGAGGCGGCCAAGGCGGCCAACGCCATGCGGCCCGGCATGGCCGTGCCTATCCATTGGGGCACTATCGTGGGCGACCGCGGCGACGCCGACCGTTTCAAAGAGCTGGCCAAGGTACCCGTAGAAATCCTGAATGTAGAGCAGTGAGCGAAGCGGACCAGTCTACCCCCTCGGAGGCTCCTCTCGCGGCCCTGGCGCGGTGTCGACCCGGGCCGCTTGCTCCTCTCATAACTTGACAATAACGGAAAGAAGACTATTATCAGTCGCTATGGTTGAGAAGAAACTATCCCCACAAGACCGGCCTACGCCGGAACGGCCTGCCTATTTCTCCATGGAGGCTAATGAGGTCCTCGCCTGTCTCAGGACCAGTGCGAGTGGCCTGACCAGCGAGGAGGCTGCGCGGCGGCAACAGCAATATGGCCCGAATGTGATCCGGGAGGAGCGCGGCACGCCCCTGTGGCGCAAGTTTGTCGCCAACCTGACCAACTTTTTTGCCATTCTGCTCTGGGTTGCCTCAGCGCTATCTTTTCTGACGGGCGCGGTCGAGTCGGGCGTAGCCATCATCGCCGTGATCATCGTCAATGCCATCTTTAGCTTCTGGCAGGAGTATCGCGCCGAGCAGGCAACGACGGCGCTCAAGAGGCTGCTGCCTGCCTATGCCCGGGTGCGCCGCGATAGCCAGGAAGCCCGGATTCTGGCTGTTGACCTCGTGCCTGGGGATATCCTGTTGCTTGAAGAGGGAGACAACATCTCCGCCGATGCGCGCCTGCTCCGAGAAGCGGACCTGCGCACCGACAACTCGACGCTGACCGGGGAATCGGAGCCGGTGCGCAAGCTGGCTGACCCTGTGCTGCAAGAGGGGTTGACCTGGACGCAGATGCCCAACCTGATCTTCGCTGGCACCAGCGTCAGCTCGGGAACGGGCGAGGCCGTCGTTCTGGCCACGGGCATGGATACCGAGTTGGGCCATATCGCGCACCTGACTCAGTCGGTCAAGGCTGAGCTTTCGCCCCTGCAGATTCAGATTGGCAAGGTAGCGGCCACGGTTACCCAGCTCTCTTCGCTGATGGGTGTGGTCTTTTTCCTGATCGGGAGCCTGTTTGCGCACCTGAGCCTGCGCGATGGCGCTATCTTTGCGATCGGCATCGTGCTGGCCAACGTGCCGGAAGGGCTGCTGCCGACCGTGACCCTGGCCCTGGCCAGCGGTGTGCAGCGGCTGGCGAAACGGCATGCCCTGGTCAAGAAGCTCTCTTCGGTTGAGACGCTGGGGGCCGCGACCGTCATCTGCACCGACAAGACGGGTACGCTGACTCAGAACGAGATGACGGTACGTGAGGCCTGGGTCGGTGGGCGCGCCTATCAGTACACCGGTGTGGGCTATGAGCCCAAGGGTGAGCTGACGATGAACGGGCGGCCTGTGGCCGCCGACGATGATATGCGCCAGCTTTTGCGTGCGGCAACGTTCTGCAACAACTCGCGCCTGTTGCCCCCTGACAGCACTAATGCGCAGGGGGAGGCTGGCCGCTGGCATATCCTGGGTGACCCGACGGAGGCGGCCCTGCTGGCGGCAGCCCCCAAGGCCGGCTTTGATATCGACCGTGAGTTGGCCGCGCTGCCGCGCGTGCATACCCTGCCTTTCGAATCGCGCCGCAAACGCATGTCGACAGTGCATCAGGCGCCGGGAGGTTGGGCGGGTGTGGAGCCTTCCCTGCTCGTATTCACCAAAGGGGCGCCGCGTGAGGTGCTCGACTGCTGCACGCAGATCCTGATGGGCGGCGAGGTCCGTCCGCTGACGGATGCCGACCGGCGGGCGATCGTGAGCGCTAACGACCACTATGCACGGGCAGGCCTGCGTGTGCTGGCGATGGCGACTCGCGAACTGGCTGCCCGCCCCGAGATCTA
>DAOTVS010000187.1:0-5843 GCA_034436375.1 Anaerolineae bacterium
TGCGCGTCGTGCCGGGGTGCACCCAAGATACATCAGCGAGTTCACGGCCAACAGGCTGCCCTCAGAGGCGCTCTGCCCTGGCAACCGGGCCCTATGCTTCGCGCTGCCCCGGTACAGGGCCTTTTGGAGGTCAGGCATGTCCGGCCGCCCCGCGGGGCGGCCGGACATGCCTGACCCCTTTCCCCGGTTGAGGCCGGGCGGCAGCGTGGCAGAATGGCCGGCTGCAACCCGGGCGGCGGATACGCATCCAGGATGCACCCGGAGCGCGGAACGCCGGGGATATCTCAGAATCGGCTGCGCATCTCTAGCCCGAGTTGCGGAGGCGGGTGTTTCCAACCCCGGCTCCCCATACCAAGCCTTACTGCGGCGAATAGTGCAATCGGCACGGATGATTCTGAGATATACCCCTGAGCGCCTGGTTTCAACGGGAACCCGCACCGATTCGCGTCAGATTGCAGCAAGAGTATAATGTCAGCATCCGCTGCGATCGAGTGGCTTCCCGCGCTGGTATTGATGGGTTGAGGTTGCTCTCCTATGGGCAGCGGGTATTCATCAAAAGCCAGTGCGGGGGTCCATCGGCTCTACCTACTCTACGATGGGAGCAGGCTTGGTGCAGATAAATCGCGTGTCATTGGGAGTCGTGCTTGCCTTGGTCGCTATAGCCGGCTTTGGCTGCGGCTTGTTCGTAGCCACCTCTTGGGCGACGCCCAATTCAGAAAAGCCTACTGCTACGGCGGCGCCGTCAGCGACCCTGACAGCGTCGGCGACTGCCGCGCCATCGCCTACGCTCACGGCGACGGGCACGCCCACACCCCTACCGACATTGACGAATACACCGGCACCGACAAAGACCCGCGCGCCGACAAAAACGCCCCGGCCAGCCCGCCCAATCAAGAAACTCGGCCCAGAGATTTCGATGGGGACCAATGTGGTGTTGGGCAAGCCCCCGGTGCTCAAGCTGCGGAACGTCACGCGGGAATATGTCGGGGAGGTGCGACAGACCGTTGGGCCCGATACTCTGATCATCATCCGCTTCCAGCAGGGTGAGCCCAAGATTGAGGGGGACCCGCGACAGGTCGCTCGAGATTGGTATGCGAGCCATCGCGACGATATTCTGGCCATGAAGGCGCTGGGAGGCCCCAATATCGCCTTTGAGACAGCCATCAATGAATGCCCCGACGAACACTTGGACTGGTATGTGCAGTTTTCGCTGGAGCTCATTCCAATGATGCACAACGATGGCGTCCGCGTCGTGGCAGGAAACCCGGCCGTCGGCGGGTGGGGCGAGGAGAACTGGCCCAAGTTCAAGCCTGTGCTGAATATCCTCAAGCCCGACGACTTTCTGGGGCTGCACGAGTATTGGGTCGATACGGCCGATCTCAACAACCGCTGGCATGTCGGGCGCTGGACCATCCCCGAGATTGCAGCCGTGATCGGCAATACCAAGATCGTCATCACCGAATGCGGGCGTGATGTAGTGGAGGGGCGCGGCAAGCCCGGTTGGCAACTCACTTGCGATGCAGACACGTACCTTTGGGACCTGGAAACCTATGATGCCCTGTTGAGGCAGTATCCGAACGTTGTCGGCGCGTGCGTGTTCACCATCGACAAGAACTGGCCGAAATTCGAGGTCTATGATATCTGGCCGCAGGTGGTGTTCCGCTACTCGCTGACGCCTACTCCCCAGCCAGCGCAGCCCGCATCCTGAACCGAATCCAGGATGGAATCAGCATGCCCCACAATGGCCTCCCTCTCTGCAAGATGAGCGGAGGCCATCGCGGGCTGCGTTAGACCTCTTTTCCACCCCACCCGGCGTAGCACCCTTCTCAACCCGGCGCAAGCCGATTCCATGGCCATCTGGCACAAGCCTTGCTATGCCAAGCGCGGTAACTGCAAGTGCCGCCTTCGGTCAGGCTTTGTGCACAGGCACAGGATCGATGTGTTGCGCTGGATGGTAGAGTGAGCATGCGAGGGAATCGGGCAGACCTGGGGTTGCTTGCTACTCTGGCTGCCCTGAGTGCGCTAATCTATGCGCTGGCGTTCAGCCTGCCGTACAATCTGGTTGCCCAGCAATCTCCACCCTACCACCCTCTGAGCGACCTGACGGGGGGCAGCCGGGGCGCATTAGCATGGTTGGTCGCAGCGTTCCTGGCTCTGGGGCTTCTCTATTGGCTCGGCTGGCGCCTGGCGCGCCGGACGCATGGGCCGGCCGCATGGGCCATCGTGGCGGGCGGCGCCGTGACCTTTGCCGGCATCCTCCTCCTTATGTATCCGATCGGCGCCGCGGATATCTTCGCCAACATCATGTACGGTCGCATCGTCAGCGTCTACGGCGGCAACCCCTTCTTCGATGCCGGCACTCATTTCGCCGGCGATCGCTTTTTCCCATACATGGCCTGGAGCGGCGACCCTACCCCCTATGGGCCGCTCTGTGTGCTGCTCTTTGTGGGAGCGGGCCAGTTAGCGGGCGGCGGCGTAGTAGCCAACGTCCTGGCGCTCAAGCTCCTCAACGCCCTCTTCCTGGCCGCCAGCATCGCCGTAGTGGCTGCTACCCTGCGCGACGCTGCCCCTGGATGGGCGCTGCCCGGCGCCCTGGCCCTGGCCTGGAACCCGATCGTCCTCTATGAGACAATCGGCAATGGCCACAACGACATCATCATGGCCTTCTGGGTGCTGGCCGCCGTCGGGTGTATGGCGCGGCGCCGCTATACATGGGCAGTGCTGGCCCTCGTCGCCGGCGCCCTGATCAAGATCGTGCCCATCCTGCTGCTGCCCGCTGCCGGGTTGATTGCCCTGCGCCAGTTGAGAACTGGCCGCGCCCAGTTGCGCTTTGCCCTCGGCGCAGGGGCCTCAGCGCTCGCTCTGGCCGGCTTGGTCTATCTGCCTTTCTGGCGCGGCCCGGCGACGTTGACCTTTCTGCAGCGCAGGGGCCTGTTCACCACTTCGCTGCCGGCTCTTCTCAACATCTGGTTGGCGTCGCGTTGGGATGCCGATCGTGCTGCCACCATCGCGGGATACCTCGCCTGGGCCGCGGCGGCATTGTTCGCTCTCTGGCAGGCGTACCGCACCCGGTGGGACCCTTCGTGGCAGAGCTTTCCGCGCGCCGCCTTTAATATCTTCCTCTTCTACCTGCTCTTTACCTGCGCCTGGTTCAAGGAATGGTACACCATCTGGCCGCTGGCCCTGGCTGCTGTGCTCCCCTCGAGGCAAGCCCTGGCCCTGGCCATACTCTTCAACTATACTGGCATGGCCCAGCCGCTCCTCGTCTGGCCGCTCTGGATCGATCTGGGAGAGCCGAACCCTATGATTCCTGAGCTGCGCCTGACGCTGACGGCCATGGCCCTGCCCTGGGCCTACCTGGCGCTGCAAGGCTTGCGCCGGTGGCTGCGGGCGCGGCAGGGCGCAGCCACAGATTCGTAGCTGGGCAGTCACAGGAAACGCTGACGCCGATGGCTCGCTCTTGTGATCGGGAGCCTGCGGCAAAGGCACATTTGTTGCAAGGTAAGCGAATACAGATCCACGGCAGGAAGGGGCACTGTGGGGGGCAGCACAGACCAGGAGAGATCGAGCACGGAGGATGGTGGGCAGGCCGGCGGCCGGCAGAGCGAGCAGAAACCGCAGGGGTCAGGCGAACGGCGGGAAAGGCGCAGCCTGGAGCGGACACAATTCGCCAACGAGAGAACCTTTCTTTCGTGGGTGCGGACGGCGATCACCTCCATCGTATTAGGGCTCGTCGTGTCGCAGTTCTACGCCCTAAACATCCGGCGCGGCCGCTCCCTGGTGCTGGCAGCCGCCATCGCCCTGATCGTCGCCGGGATCTATGAGACCATCGCCGGGCAGCAGCGCTACTTCCTGAACCTGAAGGGCGCCCAGGCGGGCCGCTTTGGCCCGGCCACCTCCTCGACCTATGTCACGGTCATTCTGACGGTCATCGCTGGCATCATCTCTTTGGCCCTGGTCTTGCTGCTCTCGCGCTCGTGACGCTTTTGTACAAGGTGAATGCTCTACAAAGGAGAAAGAGAGATGAGCGAGCAACCCATCGTCCAGCCCGTGAAGAAGAGCGAGGCCTCGCCCGCCGTGCGGACGCTGCTGGACGATATCCAGGATACCATGGGGACGCCGTGGCCGCCCACCAATTGGCGCGCGCACGCCATGTACCCGGCGGCCGCCAGTCTCTTTTGGGAGCGTATCAGGCCGGCGGTCGCCACCGAAGAGTTCCTGCGTGCGGCGCTGGCCATCACCGAACGCGCCTACAGCGAGGCGGTAAACTGGTACCAGCCATCCTATCGGCCCGACGTGCCGGAAGAGGCACGCCAGCAGATTCAGTGGGAACTGGACGCTTTCGATTTCGGCAATCCACAGCTAATGATCCAAGAGGCAGCTCTGCACCGCGCACTCGAGGGCCAGGTCGCCGGCCGGCTGGCGCCTATGGAGTGGCGCCGCTACCCCAGCCCTTACCGCCGGCCTGAGATCCGCATGATCGAAGAAGCCGAGGCGCCGCCGGAGGTCAGGCTCATCTACGAGGATATCAAGCGCACTCTCGACCTGCCCATCGTCAATGCGGATTACCAGGCCATGGCCAAGTGGCCTGCTTTTCTACAGCAGGCCTGGGGCGATGTCAAGCGCTGGCGCGAGCGAGAGGAGTATCAGAGGACGAAGCAGGCGCTGGCGCTCATGGCCCAGGAAGCCGCCCAGCGCCTGAGCCCGCCGCTCCGCATCGCCGCGCATGAGCTCGAGGCCGCGCTGCCCGATGCCGAGGAGCGGGAGAACCTGCGGCGCATGGTCGCCCTGTTCGACCAACTTCTGAGCGGCCTGACGCTCAACGTGGCGCTCTTCCGCGTGGGCGCAGCTGCCGGAGAGATGATCCCGGCGCCGCAGGTGAAGCAAGTCCCCGAGAGATAGGTGAACTGAGCTCTCCTTCACTATGCGGACCTCACCAACCCCTCCCCAGCGCAGTGCAGTTGGCGACCCTCGCCCTGCGCCGGGGAGGGGCGCGTGCTATGGCCGGCATTGCCTCATATCAAGGAGGGCGAGCACTCCGTCGAGCAACATACGCGACGAAATGGCAACCTTACGCATTACGGATTACGCCTCTGTGTCTCAACCCTCCACCGGGTACTCGAACCGGTACTGCCCGGAGCCCGCCTCCAGCACGGTGGCGCCCTCCTGTTGCCGCACATCGGCAATGCCCGCGGCCCCGGCGACGGGCAGGCCGCTCTCGGTCACCTGCCCCGCCTGCGCACCCGGCAGGCGCACCGTGGCGCGGGTATTGGGCGGAATGGTGACCTCCAGCCGCATGCGGCCCCCCGCGCGCTCCCAGACGGAGGCGATCCGCCCGTATACCGACTCGTACGTCGCGGCAGCCCGGGTCAGACCTCCACCCGGCTGCGGCCGGATGTAAAAGTGCTGGTAGCCGGGCGCCTCCGGGTCAATCTCGATGCCGGCGACGACCTGATAGAGCCAGCTGCCGACGGCCCCATAGGAGTAGTGGTTGAGCGAGGCAAAAACCGAGCCGTCGGGCTTGATACCATCCCAACTCTCCCAGATGGTCGTGGCGCCCTTGGTGATGGGGTAGAGCCAGGAGGGGATGGTCTTCTGATTGAGCAGGTCATAGGCCACATCCAGGTAGCCGTAGCGGCTGAGGACATGGCAGAGATAGGTCGTGGTTAAAAAGCCGGTGCCGAGGTGGTTGCCGTTGCGGCGCACCAGCTCGACCAGCCGCCGCGCTGCCAGCGGCCGCAGCGCCTCGGGCAGCAGATCGAAGGCCAGCGCCCGCACATAGGAGGCCTGCTTATCGGGCCGGATGCGCCCATCCGCGGCGACAAACTCAGCCACCCAGGCCG
>DAOTVS010000188.1:0-30216 GCA_034436375.1 Anaerolineae bacterium
ACGATTGCCTCTGGCAGCCCCTGCGCCCGCCAGTCCGCGACCTCAGGGAAAAAGCCCTGGATGACGTGCAGCAGACGATCGCCGTTTTCGCGACGCATGGTGGCGTGGAAGAGATCGCGGTTGGTCAACCTACACCGTCCGATCCACAATGACTTCCCGTTTCTCCTCCCAGGAGCGGATAATAGCGTCAACAATGCGCAACGTCTGCAGGCCATCTCGCCCCGTCGGCGCAGGAGAGCGCCCCGCCACCAGATCATTCACAAAGGCGTTGACACGAAGCGCGAAGGTACCGTCGAAGGTCAACTGGTCTATCTTGAAGATCGATGGCCGATACTCCTCGATAACCTGCTCTTCCCGTTTCCACCAGGTTGCCCCGCTGATGACATTATCGACGATGATCTCACCCTTATCCCCACAGATCTCGAAACGCTCAATGGGAGACACAAAGTCGCTATCCCAACTCGCCATAAGTGAGCCTACCGCATCGTTCTCGAAGCGCAGAGCGATGGCCATACTCGTCCAACAAGGGTATTCTCCCTCCTTGGCCTGATGCGAGCGCGGATGGGCCATCTGGGCATTGACCGCCACAACCTCCCCAGCGAACCAACGCATCAGATCCAACGAATGGGTCTGCAACTCAAACAGATGGTAGTAGGGCCCTTTCCAAGTCGATACGGGTCCTCCCTGGGAGAGTTTCATGTCAATGTAGGCGACTTGCCCACAGGCCCCTTGGTCGAACCATTGCCGGGCACGAACGTACCCCGGTGCAAACCGGCGGTTGTAATTGATACTCAGGTAAACACCTTTCTCCTCCGCCTTGGCGACCATGGCATTCGCCTCTGACACGGAGAGTGCCAGGGGCTTCTCGGTCAGGACATGCTTGCCGGCCTCCAAACACTGCATAACCGGCTCGTAATGAAGATGGTCAGCCGTCACCACATCGATGGCATCGCAGGGCTCGTTCTCGAGCATCTTCATAAGCGAGGTGTACCATCGTACTCCCAATTCCTGCGCACGGGCTCGAGCTTTGCCCTCGTCGATATCGCAGACAGCAATCAATTCCGCGCTTTGGTGCGCAAGAAATGCCTGCTGATGCAGACGCCCTATCGCGCCACAACCCACAGCTGTCACTCGCAACTTGTTCACCATGTTATCCTCCTTAATTCTTGCCTCTCTTACTGCTTCAGGCCAGTAATGGCGATCCCTTCAATGAAGCTGCGTTGCGCGAAGAAGAAGACTAACAAGACCGGCGCAACAACACAGGTACTCATGGCCATCAGGTAGGGATAGGCGTTTGCCGCCGCACCGGTAGGCGTCTGCGTGGCCGCTCGCAAGAGCTCCAGCCCAAGCGCAATGGGCATTTCGCTTTCCTTCTGCAGGTAGATCAAGGGCCCAAGGTAATCGCTCCAGACTCCCATGAACTGGAAGAGTGTCACGACAGCGAGGGCAGGTTTCGCCAGGGGCAAGATAATCCGCCACAGAATACCCAATTCAGAACAACCATCGATCTTTGCCGCATCCGATAGCTCATTCGGAATGGTGAGAAAAAACTGGCGGAGCATGAAGATGAAATAGGCATTGCCAAAGAACGCCGGCACAACCAGCGGCAGATAGGTATTGACCCAGTGGAGCGCCGCAAAGTTGATATAGAGAGGCACCATCGTGACCTGAAATGGGATCATCATAGTAGCGATACATAAGAAGAAGAATATCTCGCGTCCCCGCCACCGGATACGTGCGAATCCATAGGCAACCAACGCCGAAGAGACCAGAGTTCCGATGATATTGGGCACTGCATAGCGCACTAGCGTATTGTACAGCATACGATCCCACCTAAGTACCTGCAATGCCTCAATATAGTTCTGCCAACGCATTGGATTGGGTATCAATACTGGCGGCAGGCGATAGATCTGCTGATCGCTCTTGAGTGATGAGGATATCATCCACATAAAGGGCACCGCGAACAGAAGCGAAAGGCCAATGAGCAACGCATAAAGCAGCAATCTCCGCAGCACGAAGGATGCATCTCGCCTCCTACTGTGGGCCTGAGAACTCCTGCCTGGTCTGATCGATATTGGCCTGGTAGACACTTGCGGGTTTGACATCATGTTCATTTCCCCCACAGGAATCCCCTGATAGGTGAGCAACCACTGTTATAAGCGTGTAAGTTAGCAGCGCAATGGCCATATCCGTACGCTCTAATCGGCACCATAGTAGACCCATCTCGTCGATGTGCGAAAAGTAATGATCGACACGACCACAACCAGCAGGAAGAGCACCCAAGCCAGGGCGGAAGCATAGCCCATCCTGAAGACCTGGAAAGCATTTTCGTAGAGATACAGACTGTAGAATCGGGTAGCGTTGACAGGCCCCCCCCCTGTCAAGAGCCAGGGGAATGCAAAACTCTGGAAACCACCGATGATGCCGGTAATCAGCATGAACAGCGCGGCAGGAGTGCACAAGGGCACAGTTATATGCCATAACTGCTGCCAGCCGTTGGCGCCATCGACGCGCGCTGCGTCGTAGAGCGATCGCGGAACGTCCTGCAGAGCTGCCAGGAAGATGACGATGGCTCCCCCCTGCGCCCACAAGTGGATCACTGTCAAGGTAGGCTTGGCCAGTTCCGGCTTGGTGAGGAAGGGAATCGCCTTCATCCCAGCTGATATCAGCACAGAGTTGATTAGTCCATACCTGGGGCTAAGCAACCACTGCCAGACAGTAGCTGAGACAACGGCGGGCACGACCGAAGGAACGAAGGCCAATGCCCGATATACTGAACGGCCCCGGGCATCCGAGTTTAGCAGGTTCGCCATGAGGAAAGCCGCCACAATCCCCAGGGGAACGGCAATGCCCACCCACCAGAGCGTATTGTAAGTTACTGTGCCCATCATTTTGTCATGGAAGAAGAGTTCCGCATAGTTGCCGAAACCGATAAACTGAGCAGGTCGCACAACATCATACTGTGTGAGACTGTAGTAGAATGCGGAACCGATAGGAAACACACCGAAAAGCAGAAACCCTAGAATCCAGGGCGAGATGAACAATAGTCCCTTGATAACGTTCGCTTGCTCAGTGTGCAGCCGAGGCATTCGTCTTTTCGCATCCATGCCAATTCCCTTTGAGAAGGGTGGTGATGGAGGAGGACATCTCCATCACCACCACACCAAAGTAACTCCATCTCCCGACCAGTCAGCGGGTTATTCCAGAGGAAGGTCCGCGAATTGCTTGTCGAACTCCTCTTGGGTGAGCCGCTCGGTTTCCTCCAAACACTGCTCGGGTGTGATTTCTTTGCGCACGACCTGCTCTTTGAGCGTATCGAACTTGGATCTCATAAAAGTCTCGATCGGGTTCCACTCCCAGGGCCGCAACTCGTCGGCCTGCGAAATAGAGTCCACGTACCATGGCAAGCCAGGATATATACTAGCATCAACCTTGGCCAGCCACGACTTGCGCGGGCACATCCAGCCATCGAACTTGAAGAAGAGGTCTGCTGATGCGTCAGTCATCAGTGCTTCGGCCACGCGCCACATGCCCTCCGGCTGACGAGCATGAAGTGGGATGCAGATATAGTTCCCATAGTAGCATTGCACCTTGACATCCCTGCGCGTGTCTGACATTGGAATCCACGTCGAGATATTCTGCTTAGAGGTCTCTGGATTGGCGTTGGCCAACTCACCCGGATGCCAGCCGCCATTCACTAGCGTTGCCGTCAGACCGGATGCGTAGGACTGAATCCAGGATCCATTGGCACTGTGAAACGTGGCGAGATTATCAGGCCCTGCAAGGTCGTAGAATTGGGTGCAAAGCTTCAGGTATTCAACCATTTCCGGACGGTTGATCTTCAGCTTGCGCGTCTTGCGATCCAGAAACTCGAACCCCCAGGAGAGCTCGGGATGCATCATGGTGCTTCCCATGCCATCGAAGGGGTCAAAGCCAACCTGCAACAGATTACCTCCCTTGTCCTTCTTGGTCAGCTTTTCCGCCCAGGCAAGGTGCTCGCCCCAAGTGCGCGGTGGACTCTTCGGATCGAGACCCGCCGCTTCGACCAACTGCTTGTTGTAGTTCAGCCCGAATCGGCAGAAATACTCAATAGCAGGAAGGCCGTATAGCTCACCTTTCCATGTCATTGGCGGCAGCGCTGCCTCAACCAAATCATCCCTGTGCACTCGTGTGCTGCTATCCAACATCTCTCCCAAGGGCCGGAGCACCCCTCGCACCATAAAGCCGGAATAGTCGCTGAGACAGCTGATTCCGTCGGGCGGGTCGCCGGAAGCAATGGCGACGAGTATTCTCTCGTTATCCGAGGCGGCGTTATAGTCGAATGTTATCCCCGCGCAGATCTCTTTCCACTCTGGGGTTTTCAGTAGCTCTTCAACGGGCTTGGTAAAGTTCGTGCCCCAGGCACTCATCCACCGCACGGTGATCTCCTTGGGAGCTGGCGTTGCCTCTTGTGCTGTGGTGCCGGCAGGTTTCTGGGTTGGGGCTTCAGCCGGCTGCCCTGTAGCTTTGGGCGCTTCTGTCGCCTGGGGTGCACAGGCAGCCAGCGTGCCTGCGCCCACGAACAGCGCGCTCCACTGTATGAAGCTGCGGCGTGATAGTCTCTTGGGATTCATGGATCCGGTCCTCCTTAGTAGCAAATGGGCAATGGATTCCAGGACTCTGTCGCCAGCATGGAGTAGCCTGCACAACCTCCTTTCCTCCAACCGCTGCTGGGCGGGCCCGCCCAACGGCACTGCTTGCAAGCCAGTCTTCGTTGTGGTAAAGTGCAGCCTGCCGGCCGCACCCGCAAAACACGACCTGCTGCCAGTATAGCAGAGATAAGGCCTGCCTGTCCGCGAGATTCGGCCACCGTTGGGGCAAAGTTCGGCCAAAGAAGGGACATTGGGACCCATGGAAACCGCCAATCCCGCCATGACCTCGTTCGTGCGCGACCTGCGCTGGGCGCTGCAGCACCTCTATGACCCCGGCGAGCTGCCGGAGAGCCCGCTCGTGGCGCTCCTGGGCCTCGACCCGCATGAAGCGGGCTCAGCCCTGCGCGAGATCCTCCTCGGGGCCATCGAGGCGCTCAAGCCCGCCTCCAGCGTGCCGCCGGAGAACAAGGCCTGGCGCATCTACGGCGCGCTGTACCACCGTTACGTGGATCAGTTTGCGCAGAGCGAAGTGGCGCGGACCCTGGGTCTCAGCGTGCGCCAGTTGCGGCGGCAGGAGCACCTGGCCATGCGCGTGCTGGCCGACCAATTGTGGATGCGCTACGATCTGAAATCGAGAGCCAGCGCCCGGGGTGTGGACCCCCGTGCCACGCGCGATGATCCCGGCATCCAGCCTACCCCGGGCCCCTCCCGCGAGCAGGAGCTGCGCTGGTTGGGCAGCTCGCTCCCCAGCGAGCCGGTCACCGCTGCCGAGTTGGTGGAGTCCGTGCTGCGGACTATTGCCCCCCTGGTGAACGCCCTGGCGGTCAAGATCCAATGCTCGCTGCCGGAGAGCCTGCCCCACCTCACGGTGCAGCAGGCGCCCGCCCGCCAGGCCATTGTCAATACCCTGACGGCGGCTGTGCGCGCCGCCCCGGGGCGCGGAGTGAGCATCACGGCAGAGGCCGGTTCACGGCAGGTGAGCCTGCTTATCCAGACTCAAGGGAAACATCCCGGCCGCCTGCCCGAGGGCTGCGCGGAAAGCCTGCAAATGGCGGGCGAGTTGGCCAGGCTTACGGGGGGCTCATTGGAGGTGGTATGGGGCAAGGAGGGGGAGCCGCCCTTCACCGCCCGGCTCCGGCTGCCGGCCGTTGAGCAGGCCACTGTGCTCATCATTGACGATAATGCCGATGCCCTGCAGCTCTTCCAGCGCTACCTGGCCGATACCCCCTATGCCTGCATCGGCTGCAGCGACCCCCGGCAGACGCTCGCCCTGGCCCAGGAACTCAAGCCCCGGGTCATCGTGCTCGACGTCATGCTGCCCGGCGTGGACGGTTGGGAGCTGCTGGGGCGCCTGCGCGCAGACCCTGACACGGGGCATATCCCCGTGATCGTGTGCACCATCTTGCCCGAGGAACAGCTCGCGCTCGCCCTGGGCGCGGCCGATTTCGTGCGCAAGCCCGTCAGCCGGCCGGCTTTCCTGGCGGCGGTGGAGCGGCAGCTAGGCCGCCGGGCGCAAAGATCCTCCGTGTAGCCTCCACATAGGCCAATAGCTGCTGGGCCGAGAGCCCGCCCGCCTGTGTGACGGCCAGGGCGCTCGTCACCACCGGCTGCCCGAGCGGGTCCTGGGCGGAGAGGACGATGGCGGGGATCTCGCGCAGGGTGGGGTCCTGATTGCGAGTCTCCAGCAGGCGAAAGCCGTCCATCTCCGGCATCACCAGGTCCAGCAGCAGCGCGTCCGGCCGCTGGCTGCGCAGGATGCTCAGCGCGCGCTCGCCATCCCCGGCCGTCAACACACGGTAACCGCGCTCGGAGGAGGCCAGGATGCGCCAGAAAAGGCGCACCGTCTCCGGATCGTCATCCACCAGCAGGACCGTCTTGCCGCGGAGCTGCAGCCGGTCCAGTGCGGCCAGCAACTGCTCGCGCGAGACGGGCTTGACCAGGTAACCCGAAATGCCCAGGGCCGCTGCCGCGTTCGATGTCCCCGGGACCGAGCAAATCACCGCCGGTGTGCCGGGCGGCAGGCAGTCGACCGCGGCCAGCCGCTGCAGCCCCTGAGCGACCGAGACGTCGTTGAGCAGGAGCGCCTGCGCAGGCCTGTGCGCCAGCTCAGCGGCAGCCTCTTCGAGGCTCGATACGGGCGCGATCTCATAGCTTCCCAGGTAACGGGTCAAGAGGCGCTGGAGCGCCGCCCCTTCCTCGGCGACGACCAGGCGCGGCCGCACCGACGGCGCCGGCGCCAGGGCTGGGTGGCTGCGCTGCTCATACTCCCAGTTAGGGTTCAGCCAGCGCCAGGCCTGGGCTTCTACCGGGACGGGCGGGTCGATAGGCAGCCGGAAGAAAAAGGTCGCACCCTGCCCCAACTCGCTCTCCAGCCACATGCGGCCACCGTGCAGATCGACGAAATCCTTGCTGATCGCCAACCCCAGCCCCGAGCCCCCATAGCGGCGCCGGATGGAGCCGTCCAACTGCTGAAACGGCGCAAAGAGCTTGCCGGCGTCCTCCGGGGCGATCCCGGGCCCGGTATCGGCTATACTGACCACGATATCCTTCTCGTCTCGCCATGCGCGCAGGCGCACGCCCCCCTGTTCCGTATAGCGGGCGGCATTGGTCAAGAGATTAAGCAGCACCTCGCGTATGCGCGTGCGGTCGCAGAAAAGTGGGGGCAGGTCAGCGGGCGCCGTGGTCTCGAGGTACAGGCCCTTGGAGCTGTACAGGCGGGCCACGGCAGTGCGGGCTTCTTCCACAATCTCACCCAGCGCCACCCGCTCCTTCGAGAGCGCCATGCGGCCGGCCTCGATCTGGCTGAGGTCCAGCACATCATCGATCAGGCTACTCAGGTGCTGGGCATTGCGTAGGACGACGTTGAGGTCGGCCATCAGCGCCGGGGGCAGCGCGCCGCCATAGGCCTTAGGCGCTTGCGTGATCATCTCGCTGAAACCGACGATCATGTTGAGCGGCGTGCGCAGCTCATGGCTGACGTTTGCCACAAACTGTTCCTTGGCACGGCGCGCCTCCTCCGCTACCTGGCGCATGGCCGCCAGCCGCTCCGTCAGCCGGGCCAGCTCCGCGTTGGCCTGCACCAGGTCCTCCTGCGTTTGCTTGAGCACTACGCGCTGGTCGCGCGCCTCTTCCAGCAGCTCGTACATGTGCAGATGGCTCACCCAGAGGGATGCGAGAGATTTGCCGAGGGTGCGGGTAACAATGGCCATGAGCACCGCCGGCAGCCAGATCACCAATAAGGGCGGCAAGATTGCATCCACTGTGTAGGGCAAACCGGGCAGCGCGAGCAGGGCCAGGCTGCCCAGGGCGGCTGCGGCCGGCCCCCCGGCGCCGCCGATCAGCGCGGCCGCCAGGCTGACGGGCAGAGCCAGCAGGTAGGCGCTGATGGTCGCAGAGGCCCAGAGATGGGTGAGGAATGTGAGTCCCAGGCAACTCAGTACCAGCAGCCAGGCCCCGATGGTGTACCGGCGGCGGAGCAGGTACCAGGCCGGTAAGGGAAGCAGGATCAACAACGAGGCGAGAGCGTGCAGGCCGCGGGGCCAGCCCAGCCCCTCGCCCAGAAGCGCCAGCGTCAGCCCCAGCGCCGACAGGCCGGGCAGCACCAGGGTGGCCACCTCGATCTTGAGCTCCAGCGACATCTCGTCTTCGGAAGTAAAGCGCAGGTTCAGTGTGCGCACGCCTATGCTCCCCCTTCGTGGCTCACTCAGCCCAGCATCTCCGCCCGGACCCTCGGCCAGCAGGCCCGCAGCCGCGGCCCGGTGCTGAGGTCCCACAGCCCTCGCCACACCGGCGCTGCAGGTAACAAGGATACCAGCATTTCCCAGAGCGGCAAATGCTGGGCTATGGATGCCACGGCGCAGGTGGCAATTCGGTTCTTTGCCGGGTAGCCTGCTGCGCCCCCAACCGACAAGACCAGCCCCCCATAAAAGGCCCGTGCCGGGCATATGCACTGCATGAAACCCAGCAGCAGCCCGGCGTCACCATGAATCAATAGGGGCGGGCCTCAGGCCCGCCCCCTGCATCCTTTGTGGTGAGATCGTCCCTAATACGCCCGGCCGAAGATGGCCACTTCCTGCGCTTCGCGGCCGCAGATGGCGCATTTGCCCGGCACGCCCGGCTGCGCAAAGGGGATGCAGCGGGTAGAGGCCTTGAGCTCCTCCTTCACCCGGTCCTCGCAGGCGGGGTCGCCGCACCAGTAGGCGCGGGCAAAGCCGTTCTCCACGGCCTGGGCCAGCTCGTCCCAGGTCCTGGCGTCAGAGGTATTCTCCTCGCGGAATTTGAGCGCCCTGGCCAGGAGGTCCTTCTGCATGGCCTCGAGCAGCTCGCCCACGCGGGCCGCCAGCCCCTCCCGCGGCACGAACGCCTTGCCTTCCTTGCCGGGCACATCGCGCCGCGCCAATACGACCTGGCCCTTTTCCACGTCGCGCGGGCCGATCTCGATCCTCAGGGGCACGCCACGCATCTCCCAGTCGTTGTACTTGAAACCGGGCGAGAGCCCCTCGCGCTCGTCGAGCTTGCAGCGGAACGTGGCGCCCAGCTCGTCCATCACGCCCCGGGCCATCTCCAGCACGGTTGCCTTTTCCGTGTCACTCTTCCAGATGGGCACAATGACCACCTGGATGGGCGCCAGCCGGGGCGGCAGGATGAGGCCGCGGTCGTCGCCGTGCACCATGACCACCGCGCCCACCATACGCGTGCTCACGCCCCAACTCGTCTGCCATACATACTGCAGCTCGTTGTTCTGATCGAGGAACTGGGTGCCAAAGGCTTTCGCGAAATTCTGCCCCAAAAAGTGCGAGGTGCCCGACTGGAGCGCCTTTTTGTCACCCATCATGGCCTCGATAGTATAAGAGCGCACGGCGCCGGCGAACTTTTCCGACTCACTCTTGCGCCCCGGGATCACCGGGATGGCCGCATCGTTGATGGCGAAATCGGCATAGACGTCGAGCATGCGCCGCGCCTCTTCCTCGGCCTCCTGCTGCGTGGCATGGCAGGTGTGCCCCTCCTGCCAGAGGAACTCGGTGGTGCGCAGGAAGAGGCGGGTGCGCATCTCCCAGCGCACAACGTTGCACCACTGGTTGAGCAGCATGGGCAGGTCGCGCCACGACTGGATCCACTTGGCGAACATCGAGTTGATGATCGTCTCCGAGGTCGGGCGGACGATCAGCGGCTCCTGCAGCTCTTTGCCGCCGCCGACGGTCACCACCGCCAGCTCGGGCGAAAAGCCTTCGACGTGCTCGGCTTCCTTTTTGATAAAGCTCTCGGGAATAAAGAGCGGGAAATAGGCATTCTGGTGGCCGGTGGCCTTGAAGCGGCGGTCCAGGCCGTCCTTGATCGCTTCCCACAGGGCATAGCCGTAGGGGCGGATCACCATGCAGCCCTTGACCGGCGCATAATCGGCCAGCTCGGCCATCTGTACCACGTCGGTGTACCAACGGGAATAGTCTTCACTTCTGGGTGTTACACTTTGGGCCATATTGTACTCCTTAGAATCACCTGCTCGCGCTGCGGGCCGACCGAGACGAGGCGGGCCGGCAGGCCGGTGAGTTGTTCCATCCGCTCGATATAGCGCTGCGCCGTAGCGGGCAGGTCCTCCCAACGGCGCGCCTCGCGCAGGCTCTCCGACCAGCCGGGCCATTCTTCATAGACCGGCTCGCAATCGGCCAGGGAATAGCCAGCGGGGGGCCAATCCTCGGTGATAGCGCCGCCCACACGATAGGCAGTGGCAATACGCAGGGTGGACAGCCCGGTGAGCACATCGAGCTTGGTCACCGCCAGCCCGGTAAAGCCGCTGACGCGCGCCGCATAGCGCAGGATGACGGCGTCAAGCCAGCCGCAGCGGCGCCGGCGGCCGGTATTGGTGCCGTATTCGGCGCCCTCGCGCACCAGGTGCTCGCCCACGCTATCGGTGCACTCGGTGGGGAAGGGCCCGGCGCCCACGCGCGTGGTATAGGCCTTGGCCACGCCGATCACACCCGCAATCGACCCCGGCCCCACGCCCGCGCCCACGCAGGCGCCGCCCGCGGTGGGGTTGGATGAGGTGACAAAAGGATAGGTGCCGTGATCGATATCCAGGAGCGTCCCCTGAGCCCCTTCAAAGAGCACCCGCGCCCCGCTCGTCAGGGCCCGGTGCACCAGCAGGCCCGTATCGGCAATCTGGGGGGCCAGGCGCCGCGCTGCCGGGCGCAGCCGCTCCAGCATCTCCTCGATGTCGAGCGCCGGCTGGGCATACACGCGCGTCAGCAGGAGGTTTTTCTCCGTCGCCACCACGCGCAGATGGGCGGCGAAGGAATCGAAATCGAGCAACTCCTCCACGCGCAGGCCAACGCGCGCCGCCTTGTCGGTGTAGGCCGGGCCAATGCCGCGGCCGGTGGTGCCGATAGCCCCGGCGCCCCGGGCCGCCTCCTGCGCCGCGTCGAGGGCCTTGTGATAGGGCAAGAGCAGATGGGCAGCGCGGCTGATGCGCAGCGCCGAGACGTCAAGTCCGGCCCGGCTCAGCTCGTCCATCTCCTCCAACAGAGAGAACGGCTCGACCACCGTGCCGTTGCCGATGATGCAGGTCACCCCCGGGTGGGTAATGCCGGAAGGCACTTGCCGCAGCTTGAGACTGCGCCCATCGGCCACCACGGTATGGCCAGCGTTATGGCCGCCCTGATAGCGCACCACCATCTGCGCATCCGCCGCCAGCAGGTCGACGAT
Source organism: Anaerolineae bacterium (assembly GCA_034436375.1). Classification (GTDB taxonomy): domain Bacteria; phylum Chloroflexota; class Anaerolineae; order SpSt-313; family SpSt-313; genus DAOTVS01. The sequence goes on from DAOTVS010000188.1 coordinate 11,331, forward strand.
GCGCCCCTTTCCTTCATCGCCCCACTGGGCGCCAAGAGCTACGAGACCGGGCATGTTGCACCTCCTCCATCGGGCAGCGCTGCCCGGAGAGACGAAAAATAGGCCCGCCAGCGGGGCGGACCTACCCGATTTTACCACAGATTGCCGCTGTTGCCGAATAAAAAAACAGGGACCTGGGGCAACCTCAGGTCCCTGCGCGATATTGCTGCCCTAGTGGGTGGCGTTTTGCGCCGTATTCACCGGCTTGACATCTCCCTCCCGTACAGGCGGCAGAGGATGCAGCCCGCAGGCCAGCGCCACCACGCTCAGGGCAGCGCGAAAGCCGCGGCGATAAGCGCGCAAGGCCTCCACATTGCTCGTCAATGCCTCCGCCCGGAGCGCTGAAGCCAGGCTCGCGCGCTCGGCGGTCTCCAGGATACGCTGGATATCGTCGGGGAACAGAATATCGAGATCCATCGGGGCTACCTCCGGTGGTGTGGGCTGGTCAAGCCGCATCGGTATCCTATCATATCACGAACAGGCGTTCTAGTCAAGAGGCCCTTTAACGTCCATTTGACTCATCCCCTGCATTCAGCGTATGATCAGGATAAAGGGCCGCAGGCAGTTAATTATTAGAGGCCCAGTAACCATACAAAAATACGTCGGCGGGGCACGACAGGCTGCCGAGGCTCAAGGCTTCGGCAGCCTGTCATGCCCGCCCCCCTGGAGGATTCTCATGGCTGAGTTCCCGCGCACCATGGTCGGTGGAGTATCCGTCTCGCGACTGATCGTCGGCACCAACTGGTTCCTGGGCTATTCGCACACCTCAGCTGCCAAAGATCAGCTCATCCGCACGTTAGGGACGCGCAAGCATATCGCCGACGTCCTGTGCGAGTTCCTGGCGCACGGCGTTGATACGGTGATGGGGCCGGCGCACCCGCTGCTCAATGAGGCCATATGCGAGGCCGAGCAGCGCACCGGCAAACGCATGATCAAGGTGTACACGCCGGCCTTTAACCTGCTCCCACGCACCGATGACAAGCAGCGGAACATGTGGGATTACGAGCCCGAGGTGGCATTCGACATCTGCCGCGACATGGGTGCTACCTTTTGTTTTCCCCACCAGTGCGTGACCGACGCCCTCATTGACAAACGCGCCGGCGTCATCCGCGACCTGGACCGCTATACCAAGATGATCCGTGAGCGCGGGATGATCCCCGGCCTCTCCACTCACATGCCCGAGTCAGTCGTCTATGCCGACCGCCAGGGCGCCGACGTAGAGAGCTATATCCAGCTCTTCAATGCGGCTGGTTTCCTCATGCAGGTCGAGGCCGACTGGGTGATGCGCATCATCCGCGAGGCCAAAAAGCCCGTCATGACCATCAAGCCCCTCGCCGCCGGGCGCCTGTTGCCCGCGGTCGGTCTGGCCTTTGTGTGGAGCTGCATCCGTGACCAGGATATGGTCACCATCGGCTGCACCACCCCCGAGGAAGCCAAAGAGGTCATCGAACTCTCGCTCGATTTCCTCAGCCGCCGCCTGCCAACCAACGACCTCCAGGCCACCCGCAGCAAGCGCTCGCTGCTGAGCCAGGGATAGCCAGCGCAGTATAATAACGGACAAGACGGGCCAATCAGATCAGCTTGTGCCGTACAACAGCTCTCCGCTCGGGATAAGCTGATCCGCTTGGCCTGTCTTGCGTATTGTTATGTTATATTCCACAGGTATCTAAGCGCTAGGCAGTCTTTGTCCATATTCTGCACTAACCCGGCTGCGCAGGCTATATTGTATTCTCCTGATTATAAGTATATTCCGTCTGCCTCCGTTGGGCTTGTGCCCGCCCATCGCCCCGTTATCTAAGGTGCATACTACGCTTGTTACATAGATAGTGCACCTCGCCTCCCCTGGTCATGCGCGCACTGATTATGCGTATTACGTAGAGAATCTCGCCCCGGTCGAGATCGGCCTGCCTGCCGATAGACCGGACAGGTTTCGGAAAACCTGTCCGGTCTACGCATCCCCCCATCTGGCCCATATCTTGCTACCCTGCCCGCAGGAGGACGGCTTGCGGCATGGTCATTCCCATCGGCGACCAGAACAGGCCTGGGGCGCCTGTGCCTTATGTCACCTATGCGATTGTGGCGCTGAACGCCCTGGTCTTCATTTACATGCTGACCTTATCCACAACCCGTCTGGAAAGCTTTGTTTTGACCTACGGTGCGGTCCCCGCCAATATCGCTCACGGGCAGGGGCTCATAACCCTCCTGACCTCTACCTTTATTCATGGCGGTTGGTTGCACATCATCGGCAATATGATCTTCCTTTGGGTCTTTGGCGACAATATCGAAGCTGCGCTGGGGCACTGGATCTACCTCGCGTTTTACCTCGTGGCGGGCGTTCTGGCCGGCTTGAGCCAGGTGGTGGTCGACCTGCAGAGCACCATACCCAGCATCGGGGCCAGCGGCGCCATCGCCGGGGTGATGGGGTGTTACGCCATCCTCTTCCCGGCGCGGGAGGTGCGGGTGCTGATCATTGCCGTGGTAACCCGCGTGAGCGCGCTGGTCTTTCTGGGGGTCTGGGCGCTGCTGCAATTCTTCAACGGCTTGCTCGCACTGAGGGTGCAGACAGCGCAGACGGGTGGGGTCGCGGTGTGGGCGCATGTGGGCGGGTTTGCTTTTGGGGTCGTGGTCGGCCTGATTGCGCATGAGGAACACCGGGAGACCAGGGGATAACTTGTGAAAGTGAGGAGGCCTTATGCCAAGCCAGGATGTGAATTTCGAGGCGGCTGATGTCGAAGAGCTCTATCGCGGCGGCAAGCCATCGAGTTGGGAAGAGATGCTAAAGCGGGCGGAGCAGAGCGGCGGGCGGCGGCGACGCGTCTCGGGCCCCGAATCGCGCGAGATGACCTATGCCCTCCATCTCCTCCATGAGCGCGGCGGCGCCATCCCCAACACAGCTCGCGAGTGCTATCTCGAGATGTTGGAGATGCTGGCGCCCATGCCAGGGCCAGGCGCCTTCCCAGCCTGATTGATACGCCGAAACCACAGATGGATACCAGATTGGGGGGCATGAGTTTCCTCTACCGATATTGATCTGTATCCATCTGTGGTTTCATAACAGGCGGATGTGCAGCACTTCCGGCGGGCAGAGAAAGCGCGCTCGCGGGGCGCCCAGGCCTTCGAGCCCTATGCCGCGCGACACATACATCCGCGTGCCCCCCTCTCGATACCAGCCCATTTCATAACGCTTGCCGTAATGCGAGCCGGTGACAAGCGCCCCATAGCCGGGAACGCGCAACTGCCCGCCGTGAGTGTGGCCGGCCAGGTAGAGGTCCACGCCTGCGGCGGCCGCAACGGGCAACAGGTCGGGCATATGGTAGAGGAGCACGGTGTAGCGCGCATCGCCGGCCGCCGGCAGGGCTGCATGCAGGGCGGCACTATCGGCCGCCAGGTCCCGGTCGCAGCCGACCCCCACCAGGCGCAGCCGGTGGCCCTCGATCTCCAGGTCCACGTGCCTCGCCTCCAACACGGTGATCGGGAGGCCAGTGAACAGGTGCGGCATGAGAGGGCGGGGGTCGACCTCGGGGGTGCCACGGACGGCATAGACTCCATAGCGGGCATGCAGCCGGCCCAGCCAAGCGCGCAATTCCTTCACCGCCCGCTCCTCACCGATGTAGGAGAGGTTGAGATAATCCCCAGTCAGCAGGATCAGGTCAGGCTGCAGGCGCTCCAGGAGGCGCAGCAGGCTCTCCTCGCGCCGGGTCAGCCGCTCCACGTGCAGGTCGCTGATCTGTACGATGGAAAGGGGCCGGGCGCCCGCGGAGGCATGAGCATCGCACAGGTCCGCCTCCGATACCCCCAGCCGGAAAGGCTCCACCGCAAACACATAGACGGCCAGGGCCATCAGGCAGGGCTGCAGGGCGGCGCCCAGTGCTGCCCCCCATACCCCTCCGACGCGTGCCGCCCCCAGGGCGATCAGCCAGCGCACCGCCAGCAGCGCCAGGTGGCTCGGCTGCACCGTGCCATAGGAGATACCGCGCCAGGGCAGGGCCGCCAGGAACAACCAGTCGGCCAGCGACCAGAGCGCCAGCCACACCACCGCCGGCCAGTGCGGGGCAGCCGCAGCGTACAGGCCCCAGGCGCTCAGGGCAATCGAAAGCGGTACGGTTGGCCAGGGTAGCGCTCCCATCTCTTGCGCCGTGCCCAGCACAAATTCCGCACCCCGGCCCATTCCCAAATCCGACATCAACCGGCCTCGTAGCATCCATAGTCAAACGCCGCCTGGTACATGGCGGCCAGGTTCTCTTCGGGCACGCCAGGGGGCAGATTGTTGGCCTCGCGAAGCACAAAGCGCCTGCCCGCCAAGACGCCCGAGGTCAGGATCTCCCGCGCGCGGGCATACACCTCCGCCGGCCCCCCGTGCAGCAGCGTCGCCACTTCCACGCCGCCCACGATCTCCACCTCCGGCCCTACCGCCTGCCGCAGCCAGGCAAAATCGAGGGGAAAGCCGGTATCGAGCGAGCGCACGCCCAGCTCCCGGACGATAACAGGAAAGTGCCGGCCATCATCGCCGCAGAGATGCATGCTGCGCGGCAGCCTGTGTTCGGGGTCCAGAGCATCGTAGAAACGGCGGTGATGGGGGAGCACCTGCTCCCGGTACATGGCCTGGCTGAGCGCCTCGATGCCGTCATCGGCAAGCCCCACCCCATGCAGCTCCCGGCCCCAATACCGGAGCACGGCCCGGGCGCGGTTGATAGCAGCCTGCACGATGAACGCCATCAGCTCCGAAGCATAATCGGGGTCGAGGGCCAGGTCCAGCAGAAAACCGGCACCCCGCAGGTTGAGCGCCACCGTCACCGGCCCATCCGAGCCCGTAGGCAGGTAGGGTAGCACCTTGATCGGGCGGCCCCGGTACTCCCGATGCCGGGCCAGCTCCATCATGCGCTCACAGAGCTCGATGCCCCGCCGGTAGGGGTCACGCGCCAGCGGGTGGTCGATATCCACCGCAAACACCGCCCGCTTGTTGTCATCGTGGAGGATGGGGCGCGTATCGGGCACCTGGCCGGGGTGAAAATCCAATGGGCAGCCGAAAAACCAGGCCTCGCTCACATTCTGGAAAGCCACCCCCACTTCCCACTGCTCAGGCAGCCCGGCAGGATAGTCACAGTAGCGATGGTGATGGCTGCGCACGAGCTCCTGCCAGTGCAGCTGCGCCAGCAGCATCTGCTCCGGGTCCGCAAAGGCCCGGTCGTAGGTCAGCCCCTCAACGTTATAGCGCGGGTCGAGGAGGTAGACCCGGTCGTTGGTGGAAAGGATGACGGGCACCCGCTCTGGGCGCCCGGCGCGATAGCGCTCCCAGAGCCTTTCCTTCTCCTCGTTGCTGGGCAGTGGGGTCATGGCAGACACCTCCCTGGCAATGGATGGTACCATTGCCTTTAGCATAGCCGAACTGATAGGCGATGCAAATATCCTGACTGGGCCATATGCAGCTACCTTCGGCAACCGGCCTTGACGCTTCGCCGCACCCCGGTACGGGCCTTTCAGTGGGATTGGGGTCTGCATTGCGCCGCAGGCCGCCCTGCGGGGGCGGCCTGCGGCGCAATGCAGACCCCAATCCCCTCCCGGTTAAGGCCGGGCGGCAGTGCAACAGATCACCCGGCAAGCCAGCAGACTCTTCCGGGATATGCCGGGCAGATATCCCCAAACTTGCAAGACTCTGGCATTCATTGTATAATGCGCGGCACTCCCCTGGTTTCCCCGGTGGTTACATCCTTCTCCAGGTTACCTTACCCGCTGGCCGGATGCGCTTACTCGGCCGTTCTAATGATTGAGGTAGCCATGACCACGAGAGCTCAAATCCTGGGGCTGCTGGGAGAGCCGCCCATACGGGGCCCCCTCGATCTGACCGTGCGCTCCGAGTCGGCCTTTCAGGGAGGCCGCCGGTTGCTCGTCGATTATGCCGTCGATGAAGAAGAGCGTATCCCCGCCTATCTCCTGATTCCGGAACCCGGTTGGACCGCGCCCCGACCCGGGACATCTCTGCCCGCGCTGGCCGCAGGCTTGCGCAATGCCAGCGCCACAGCGCCCTCCAGTGACACCCTTTTTCCCCCTGGCAATGCCCTGCGCAGAACCGAGCGCTACCCGGGCATCATCGCCGTGCACCGCGAGAGCGCCCACTATGCCCTGGGCAAATCGGAGCCAGCTGGCCTCAGCGCCAACGCGATGTATCATTACGGCGTCGAGCTCTGCCGCCGCGGCTATGTGGTGCTCTGCCCCGACTTGCTGGGCTTTGAGGATCGCCGCCCGCCCGAGCATCAACGGCTTGAGGGCCGGGCGCCCGACGGGCCAGAGTATGAGCGCTATGTCGCCACCCGCCTTTTGCTCGAGGGCACCTCATTGCGCGCCAAGAACACTTTTGACCTGGCGCGCGGGCTCGATGTGTTGGAGAGCCTGCCCATGGTCGATAGCGAGCGGATCGGGGCCATCGGCCATGGGCTCGGCGGCACGGAAGCCTTTTGGCTGACCTGGTACGACGCCCGTGTGCGCGCCCTGCTCTGCTCCTGCGGGCTGACCACCCTGCGCACCCTCTTGCGCGACCAGATCAACCAGAACCTGTCGCTCTACCTGCCGGGGCTGCTGCGCCTCACCGACATGGATGCCCTGGCGGCCGGGCTTTCACCCTGCCCAATGCTCCTGACGGCTGCCGAGGGCGATGATCGATGCCCTATTGACGGCGTGCGCCAGGTTGTCAGCGCCGCCCAGGCCAGCTACAGCCGCGCCGGCGTGCCCGACCAATTCCGCGCCATCCTCTTCCCTGGCGAGCGCAGCTTTCCCCCGAATGTGCGCGAAGAGTCCTTCCGCCAGCTTGACCGCTGGTTGAAGGGAAGCAGCGTCGCCGCGCAGACGCTGATGGTGGCGGGCAGAATCGCGGCTATGGAAGCGCCATTGGCGGCCGTGGTGGGGTTTGGGGGGTAGCTACAGAGAACTCGGCAAGCCGAGAACGAGCAACATGCCCGTCCAGCGAGCCGCAATGACGCGGTATGAAGGCGCATAGCTGCGGTTGAACATGGTCGAATGGGGCATGTGGGGATAGTTGTGCAGGATCAGGTAGCGGGTGAGGATGTCGACCCGGCCTGGCGACTGGGAGGGCCAGGCGCCCTGGCGAGTCAGGCTGGCAAAGGTATCCCAGGCGCGCTTGAGGTCCTCGGGCGTGCCCCAACGCTGAAAAGCGGTGCGCATGCAGGCCTCGAGCAAGCGGGCCGGGTCACCCCCTCGCGCCTTGAAAGGGCGCAGGTTCAGCCGCCCAAGCAAGCCGTCGGGACGCAAAGGGTCCCAAAGCGGCTCGTTCTCATCGGGCTGCACTGCATCCAGGTCAGCGCGCAGCTGCGCCTCGAAGGCTTCGACCGAATCAATGAAATGCTCTGGTCCCAGAACGCCCTGGTACAGGAGCTTGTAGATATCACGGGGCTCAGCAGCGGGATAGCGGGCCAGGTGCCCCTGAATCAATGTGGTCAACGCCTCGCGCGAGCGCCATTTGCGATCGCTGCCGGGAACAGGCATCTCGACTCCCCAGTGTATGTTATCGTTATCCTACTGCTCTGATTCTAGGTCAGGAGCTCCAGAGTGTCAATATGGGGTTTCTAAACAGTATACGTCAGGAAACAAAAATAGGTTTCGCTCCTTGACGGCCAAAGGTCGGAAGCTTACGATTGGTTGCAGACGAGAAAGGAGGCTGACCATGGTCTATGAGCCGACGCTGGCTTCCCTGCGCCAGCATGCTGTGCCCACCTGGTTCCACGACGCCAAGCTGGGCATCTTTGTCCACTGGGGGCTCTATTCCGTGCCCGCCTGGGCGCCTACCACCGGCCCCCTGACCGAGGTCATCACGCAGCAGGGCGGCGCAGCCTGGTTCGCCCGAAACCCCTATGCCGAGTGGTACCTCAACTCGATCAAGATCGCCGGCAGCCCATCGCGCGAGTACCACGAGCGCACCTATGGGGCCGGGTTCTCCTACGAGAGCTTTGCGCCCCTCTTCAATGCGGCCACAGCCCGCTGGGACCCCAACTCATGGGCGGAACTTTTCCGGCAGGCGGGGGCGCGCTATGTGGTGCTGACGACCAAGCATCACGATGGGTTCCTCCTGTGGCCTTCCCGCGTGCCCAACCCTTACAAGGGCCGCTACTGCAGCGAGCGCGACCTGGTGGGCGAGCTGACGCAGGCCGTGCGGGCGCAGGGCCTGCGCATGGGCCTCTACTACTCCGGCGGGCTGGATTGGACCTTTAACGACGCCCCCATCCGCGATGTGCTGAGCCTGCTGGCGGGCACGCCTCAGAGCGCCGATTATGCCCGCTATGCCGATGCCCACTGGCAGGAGCTGATCGAGCGCTACGAGCCCGCTGTGCTCTGGAACGATATCGCCTACCCGGCGGCCGGCAAGGTCAAGGCGCTCTTCGCTGCCTATTACAACCGCCTGCCCGAGGGGGTCATCAACGACCGCTTCATGCAATCGAAGGTTGCCGCCTCGCCCCTGGGCCGGCTCGCGCTCAGGCTCCTGTTGCCTCTGCTGACGCGCACCCTGGGCAACGGCTCGCTGCCGGCGGGCGGCCACTATGATTTCCGCACGCCGGAATACACCTCCTACAGCCGGATCACCCCCTACAAATGGGAGGCGACCCGCGGCCTGGGCTATTCCTTCGGCTATAACCGCAACGAGGGCATTGAGCAGATGCTCTCCGTGACCGAGTTGGTGCGCTCCTTTGTCGATATCGTCAGCAAGAACGGCAACCTCCTCTTGAACGTGGGCCCCATGGCCGACGGCGCCATCCCCGACCTGCAGCGCGAGCGCCTGCGCGGGCTGGGGCAGTGGCTGCAGACCAACGGCGAGGCGATCTACGGCACCCGGCCCTGGGTGGCCGCCGAGGGCACGACCGCGGAGGGCGTTGACGTGCGCTACACCTTCAAGCCGGCCGCGCTTTACGCCACGCTGCTTGATGCGCCGCCAGGGGGCCTGTCGACCCTTAAGGGCCTGCGCGCCATCGCAGGGACGCAGGTACATCTCCTGGGAAGGGAAGAGGCGCTCACCTGGCGGCAGGCGGGCAACGATCTGGCCATTGACCTGCCCGCCACCTTGCCGGCATCCCCGGCCTATGCCCTGCGTATCGCCCCGCCGCCGCAATACCTCTCGTAGGCCCTATGCACTGACCTTCATGGCATCGAGGCGCTCGTTAAAGAGCGTCAGCAGCCGCTCCAGGCGCTCAGGCTGGAGCTTGCCCCGCGGGGTAGGCGTCTCAAAAAAGCGCGCGGGCGCCTTGAGAGCCCGATAGTCAAAGCCGAGGGACTCTTTCAGCGCGGCCTTTTCGCGGTAGATGCGCTTGCCCAGCGCCTCCCACTGCTCCTCCGTCCAGGGGATGCCAATGGCGTTGAGGGCGGCCAGCACAGTGGGCCGGTCATAGACTTTGCGCGCGAACATGCAGATAGCCAGCGAGTTGAGGGCGTTGCGCTCCTCCTCCTCGGCGATCAGGCCGTCCACAATCTGCTCGTCGCTCAGTTCGCGCGGCTTTTGGTCCATGCTATAGCCGGCGTTATCCACATGGGAGTGTCGGGCGCCGATGAGCTGCCCCAGCAGGTTAGCATAACCGGTGTGATACCCGGCCACGGGGTTGCCGCCCAGCGCCAGTACAAAGTCGCCGCCGCCGTAATGCTGTGCGGCCATCGGCGCGCCCAGTGCCAGCTGGCGCGCCAGCTCGCTCTGCCCCTCGACGATGGCGTCGATGGCCAGCAGGTAGCGATCGGCGTCGCCAAAGGCCAGGGCCGTCCCCAGTTCGCGCGTATCAATCAGGCCCCGCCCGGCCGCTTCGGTGGCCCAGGCCAGGGTCACACCGGTCGCAATGGCATCGAGCCCCATCTGCGCCACCTTTTCCAGCAGGCGCAGGATGCCGTTGCGATCGGCAATGCCCAAGAGCGAGCCCAGCGAGTAGACCAGCTCATAGTCGTAGGAAATGCCGGCCCAACTGTACTCGTGATCATCGCCGAACTGCTCGCGCAGCAGCGCAATATGGATGCAGCCGATGGGGCAGCCCGAGCAAGCCACCTTGCGCATCAGCTCATGCTCGGCAAAAGCCTCGCCGCTGATAGCCGCGGCCCCCTCAAAACGCCCAGATTGCAGATTGCGCGTGGGCAATGCGCCTATCTCATGCAAGCCCATCACGTTCGAGGGCGTGCCCAGGTCGTGATACTTTTGCATGGCGTCGGTCTCGACAACGCGCCGAAAGATGTCGGTGTAGATCCGGTTATAGCCCTTGACGTCGGGAATGTGAATATCGCAATCGCCCGAGATATAGACCCCCTTGAGCAGCTTGGAGCCAAAGACGGCCCCCAAGCCCAGGCGGCCAAAGTGGCGGTAGGTCTCACAGTTCACCAGCGCATAGCGCACCATCCTCTCGCCAGCCGGGCCGATGCGCATGATGCTGCGGTGCCCCCGGCCCGGCTCGATGGTGCGCATCACCCGGCCGGCCTCCTCTGCCTCCATGCCCCAGAGCGTATCGGCCCGCTTGAGCAGCACCTGGTTCGAGTCAATATAGAGGTAGACGGGCCTCTGCGCCCGCCCCCGAATCACCAGCGCGTCGTACCCGGCATAGCGCATGGCCAGCGCCAGGCGGCCGCCGGCATGGCTCTCACCCAGCTCATTATTCAGAGGCGATTTGAACATCGCCACCGCCTTGGTTACAGCCGGGAAGATCGTGGAAAGCGGCCCGATGGCAAAGACAATCGGCTGCGCCGGGTCCAGGGCATCCAGCTCCGGATGCACGTTCTCGCGCAAGAGCGCCGTGCCCAGGCCAGCGCCGCCCAGGTACGAGAAGAGATCCTCGCGTCGGCTGACGCGCACTTTGCCTGTCGTCAAGTCCACGTCCAGGATCTTGATAAAGCTCTCACTCAGCATCGGATACCTCCTCCATCTCCAGGCAGCCATGCGGGCAATAGCGCACACAAATGCCGCAGTGCTTGCACACAATCGGCGTTTTGGCCCCATCGAGCCAGTAAATCACGCCCAACGGGCAGGCTTGCACGCAAGCCTGGCAGCCGATGCACTTTTCCTCCGCCAAGCGCACCCCACCGCCTTTGCGCACGGTCAGCGCTTCGGTTGGGCAGACCTCCGCACAGGCCGGCTCGCGGCAGGCGCGGCAGATATCAGCCACCAGTCGCCCTTGCAGGCCACCCTGCGTACGGATTTGGAGGGCCGCATGTCGTGGAGAATAGCTGGCATAGTTCAAGCGGGCGCAAGCCAGCATGCAGGAATAGCAGCCGATACAGCGGCTCATCGCGGGGGCAGTCAAGATCTTGGGCATACCCGTCACCTCCGCCGGGGGTTGAATGATGTAACCCGACGGAGAGATTGTATGCGAACCGGTCGAATCGGTCAAATTAGATTGTGCGATATTTCACGAGCGGCACTCGTAATGCGTGATGCGTAATCCGTAAGGTCGCCATGACTCGTAATAAGTAATGCGTAATAAGTAAGGCCGCCATTGCGGCGCGCCCGATGCTTCGCAAGTTTGGCCAGGGCGAACGCCATGCAAAGCAATGCACACGGCGGAATGGCAGCCTTACTTATTACGCATTACTTATTACGTATACTCCCCTGTGCTCCACCTTGGCCTGGGCCAGCGCTTCCTGCACACGCCCGATCTCGCCGGCGGCAAAGCGAAACGCCAGCCCACAGTCGCTGCCGAACTGCCGGGGAATGGGAATCAGCTTGCCGGCGATGCCCCGGGCCTGGAACAGGCGTTCCGCCCGGATGGCCGTCTGGGTACTGGCAAAAAGCACCACGGCCTGCGCTTCCGCTGCCACGTTTCACCCCCTGGCGATGGTTTCCAGTGCGGCCAGCGCCTCATCGACCTGGGCGATCGTGTTATAGTACCCCAGGCTCCAGCGTACAGCGCCGGTGGGAAAGGTGCCCATGGTGCGGTGGGCGCCGGGGGAACAATGCAGCCCCACCCGGCAGAGCACCCCAAACTCCTCATCGAGGCGCAGACCCACGGTAGAGGGCTCCAACCCTGCCACGTTGAAGGATACCGTGGCAACCCGCTGCTCCGCCTGCTGCGGCCCGTAGAGGGTCACCTGGGGGATGCAGGCCAGCCCAGCCAAAAGCCTGCGGGTGAGGCTGCGGTCGTGCTCTTGTACAGCCTCGACCCCCACGCGCAGAATCTCCTGCACCCCGGCGGCCAGCCCGGCCAGGCCAGGCCCGTTCAGCGTGCCGCTCTCATACCGGTCGGGCAGAAAGGCAGGCTGCTCCTCTTCCTCGGAACGGCTCCCCGTGCCCCCGCGCACCAGGGGCAACAGCTCGTCGAGGGCCACCCGCGGCCCGATGTAGAGACCCCCTGTCCCCTGTGGCCCCAGGAGCGCCTTGTGCCCGGTAAAGGCCAGAAGGTCGATCGCTTCCGCCTCGATATCGATGGGGTAGGCGCCGGCCGTCTGTGCCGCATCGACCAGGAAGAGCAGATCATGCCGGCGGGCTACCTGACCCACCTCGGCCACCGGCAGCAGAGTGCCGAGGACATTGGAGGCCTGAGTCAGCACGATAAGGCGCGTATTGGGGCGCACCTCCGCCTCGACGGCGCGGGGGTCCAGGAACCCCTCCGGCGAGCAGTGCACAACGGTGACCTGCACACCTCGCCGCTCCAGCGCCCGCAGCGGGCGCATCACCGAATTGTGCTCCACCGAGCTCGTAATGACGTGCTGCCCCGGGCGCAAGAGCCCGCAGAGGGCCAGGTTCAATGCCTCGGTGGCATTCGGGGCAAACACGATGCGCAGGGGATCGTCCACACCGAACAAAGTCGCCAGGTTCTCTCGCGCCTGGTAGATGAGGCGCGCCCCCTCCACCGCCAGCCGGTGCCCCGAGCGGCCGGGATTGGCGCCCACCTCCGTCATAAAGCGGGCCATCGCCTCAGTGACTGCTGGCGGCTTGGGCCAGCCGCTCGCTGCGTTATCAAAATAGATCATGAGACCATCCCATTACGTGATATATTCCATTGTATCACGCCCCGTCGCCCCCGCCAAGGCCGAGCGCAGGTCAGGTGAAATCGCCTATTTGCCTGATTTTCAATTAACCATTATTATACTCATAACCACTGCCCCGACTCGATCCATCCTGCACAGGCAGGAGACCATCTCCGCGCGACGCCTGCCAGACTGACAGGCCCAATGATCGGCCAAGCCTGCCCGGTGGCCGGCCGTGCCCCAGAGCGGCCGGCTCCAAGAGAACCTAGAGAGGTCGACTGTGAGAGTACGGTTCGTTTGTCCACTCGTGTTCGCTGCCGCGCTGGCGCTCATGCTGCTATTGCCAGCGCCCATCGCCCGTGCTGACTCACCGGATGATACAGCCGGTGTGTCGCCCGAGCTGATCCAGGAGGCCCAGCGCAAAGCCAGCCTGCAGAACTTGTTGTATGTCAACCCCGACGTTGACCACGCTCGTCAGGGCGAGGCTATCGACCTCGGGCAGGTCTCAGTCGGGGCCTTGGTCGAGCGAGGCACCCTCACTCTCACCCGCGACACTCAGGCAGCCTTTGCCTATGTACAGCCCTATCGGGAGCCCGACGATTATGCCCATCGCAATTATTGCGGCGCCGGCGCTGTGACAGAGCTCCTCTCGCACTGGGATCCGAGCCTGCCCCAGACCATCGATATCGATCAACTGGGAGACGAGATGGGTCTGGACCCGAATGGCGGCCTCTGGGTCAAGGATATGGTGCCGACCATCAATAACCATCTGAACCAGTATCTGGGACAGACGGTCGATTGGTATCATTACGACAAGGCCACCAGCCTGGCCGATTTCCGCTACATGCTCGATATCGATATCCGGCAGAACGGCGTGCCCCTGATCACGGGCGTCATGACGGGCGGGCTGCCTGGCTGGGGATCGAGTAACGTCGGCCACATTATCGCCGTCTACGGTTACACCCGCAGCCCCGACGGCACCGAATACGTTGAGTATTGCGATACGGCTGCGCCAAGCGCCGGTTATGCAGGCATGATCCTGAATCAGCTCGACCTCGCTTCGTTCTGGCAGGCTGCGGGCCCGGAGTGCGCCGTTGATTGGTAAGCAAATGGGCGTGACGGCTTGAGCCCAATACCTTTTAAATAAGCGTGCTGCATGCAGTAAGGGGACCCGAGGCTGAAGCCGTCTGGCTGAGAAGAGCAAAGCCGTGCGGGCTCGTGTGGGAGCAGGTTGGCTTGAGCAGCAAGGAATGATCTAGCACAAGCCCCGAAGGGGGCTTTGCCGCTCTGAGCCCGATGGCTTCAGCCTCGGGTGGCCCTCGAGCGCGCAACCGGGCTTGCCCGCAGAAGTCTCGCTCCTTATTTGAAAGGTATTGGGCTCAAGCCGCCACGACAATATCGTCGCCTGCCCAGTTGCATTATGTCGAGCCATGTGCTATCATATCCGTCTCGCGGCACGAACAGCCATCGCAGGCCGCCTGCTCATTTGCATTATGTCGAGCCCTGTGTTATCATATCCGTCTCGCGGCACAAACAGCCCGGCACGGTGGCGTAGCCATTTGCATTATGTCGAGCTGTGTGTTATCATATCCGTCTCGCGGCGAGATGGGCTCCGTACCATTCGCCTCAATCCTCAGGTCACCAGTTTTGACCTGCCGGCGGGGTCTCACCGGCGCATCCCAATGTAACTCCAATCGACGTCAGGCCTTACCTGCCAACCAGCGCCCCTTGGCTCCGGCGTTTGCCGGAACAGCGTGACGCCTGGCAGGCGCGCCAGCAAGACGGCCATCCGCCTATGGACGGGCGACCGCCTGGGCTGTTTGGGTTCCCGCGACGGGCGCACGCGGGCGCTACCGCTGTGTGGCGCCCTCTCAAGCGCCAATAGCGCGCTCAGCGCGCGACGCCGGAACCGTAAACGAGCCGCACGCTGCTTCTGTCTCGGTCAGGGGATGGGCAGCGCTCAGGCCGCGAGAGATCCTGGCCAAGTCTTTTGGAGGAATAACCGTTTTGCGTAAACGGATTATCAGTACATTTGTTACGGTCGCCACGCTGGCGACCATGAGCACGCCTTTGGCGCATATTGCCCGGGCAGAGACGGCGCCGGCGCCGAATCCGCGGCTGCAAGCTACGGTGCAGAGCCAACTGGCAAGCCAGTCGCCCAAGGTAGTCCGGGTGCCCGCGCCGAATGCGCAATTGCAGACTGTGGTGCCGATTCAGCCGGCGGACCCATCGCCCAAGGTGATCCGGGTGCCGGCGCCGAATGCGCAGTTGCAGACCCTGCTGGTGATCCATCCTGCGGTCCAACAAGCCGGCCAGCCTGCGGGCGAGCCGGTGGTCCAGCAGGCCAGCCAACCGGTAATCCAGCAGGCCAGTGACACGACGAATACGAACGGTAACAGCAATCAAAATCAGCGACCCGCCGTGACGGCCAACCAGGTCGATGCGGCGAGCGTTTCCAGCAAGCTGCGCCAGCAGGCGCAGGACAAGGCGGGCGAGCAGGGTCTCCTGAACGCGATGGGCACCAGCACGGCTCGTGCGGGCGACACGATCGATACCAACCAGGCTTCGGTCAAGTCGCTAACGGATAGCGGCCAGATCAAGGTGCAATCGGATACGCAGGGCGCATACGCTTATGTGCAGCCTTACATGGAGCCGAACGATTTCGCCCACCGCAACTATTGTGGTGCGGGCGCGACCGTTTCGCTGCTGGGGCACTTTGACCCGAGCCTGCCTCAGAACGTGAATATTGACCAGATCGGCCAGGAGATCAATCTCGATCCCAATGCGGGCGCCTGGGTCAAGGATATCGTGCCGGCTGTCAACAGCCATCTCAACCAGATCGCCGGCCAGGATGTCAACTGGTACCAGTATGGCCAGGCCCAGAGCCTGAACGATCTGCGTTGGATGATCAATGTGGACATCCAGCAGAATGGCGTGCCTTTCATCACGTCGCTCAACACCGGTGGTCTGCCCGGCTGGGGCTCCACGGATGTGGGCCACATCGTGGCCGTCTATGGCTACACGCGCATGCCTGATGGGACCGAGTACGTCCACTATGAGGACACGGCACCCCCGAGCTCCGGTTTCACGGGCCACACGTTCAACACCGTGGAACTGGGCCAGTTCTGGCAGGCCGTGAGCGGCAACAGTGCTCAGGTCTGGTAAGCGTTTTCGCCATGAGCCTTGCGAGGGCTTCACCTTCGCAAGGCTCATTTTGTTTGACCTCTGTTGACGAGGGCCCGCCCATCAGGGCCCTGCATTGGCAGCACGCCAATAGCAAGTGGCTCCCTTGGCCAAGCTTAGGTTACTGTAGCAGGCACAGTCTGTTATGGCTCAGCGAAAGGCTTCCGCAGGGCCGTAGGGCGCCAGGCCCACGGTGATATAAGAATTGATCGCCGTATCGTCCTCCGCGCAGGCAAACTGCCACAGCCGCCGGCAGAGGTCGCGCTTGACCTCATCATAGGCAGGGTCGGCGGCGAGGTTGGTCATCTCATCGGGGTCCCGCCGCAGGTCATAGAGCTCATCCTGGTCAAAGGCGTTAAAGACATATTTCCAATCCGCCGTCATCACCGAACGCTGGGTGTAGTAGAGCTCCACGCCGTTGCACTGGGTAAAGAGTGCGTCGCGCCAGGCGGAGGGCGCCTGCCCCGCCAGGAAGGGCGCCAGGCTGGCCCCGGCCATGTGCCTATCCGCCTGCCGGGCTCCCCATCGGGCTGCGGATAGCCCGATGGGGAGCCCCGGCTGCGCGCCGGCCAGCTCGATCAGGGTCGGCGCCACATCGGCCAGCGAGACGAATGCGTCCACGCAGCGCCCCGGGTCGCGCACCCCCGCCGGCCAGCGGACAATAAAGGGCACATGGTAAGCCCCCTGGAAGCAGGGGATGCCTTTGGCAAAGAGGCCGTGCTCGCCGCAGTAGTCGCCATGATCCGAGCAGTAGAGCACCAGCGTGTCCTCCGCCTGCCCCGACGCGTCAAGCACGCCCAACAACTGGCCAAAGAGGTCATCGAGATAGGCGCAATAGGCCCAGTAGTGGCGGATTGCCTCGCGCACCTCGCGCTCGCTCAGCTGGCCGAAAACCTGCCGGCGCATGCGGGCGTAGACCTGCGGCTTATCGGCGAGCGTATCCGCATAGCTCGGGGGCAAGGGGACCGAGTCGAGGGGGATGCGGTCCAGGTAGGCCTGGGGGACGAAATAGGGGTCGTGCGGCCCCACCAGGCCGACGTAGAGGCACCAGGGCTCCTGGCTGTGGACGAGCTCGCGCAGGGCCGGGATGGCCACTTCCATCGTGTGCTGGTCGTGGTCCTGCGGTGCGGCCTCCCTCGCCCCATACAGGCGATAGGCGCCATACCCCGGGCGCAGGATCTGCCCTTCCCCGCGGGCCGTCGGCTCGGGCTCAGCCGCCAACCGGCGATAGTCCTCCCAGCCGCCCCCGTGTTGCGTGCCAGCGCCGGCCGAGACAAAGTGCTCCACCCAGCCGCGGTCGCGCGGGCCCTCCTCCACGCTGACGTGCCACTTGCCGCAAAAGTGCAGTTGGTAGCCCTGCTCTGCCAGGTCCTCGCTCCACAGGCGTACGCCCGGCCGCAGGCCCCGGCTCAGCGCCTGACGGTTGCAGATATTGTTCCATACCCCATGGCCCGAGGGGTAGAGCCCGGTGAAAAAGGTGGCCCGCGACGGGCAGCAGTGGGCCGTTGGGCAATAGGTGCGCGTAAAGGTCACTCCCCGCGCCACCAGGCCGGCCGCGTGGGGTGTGAGCGCCGGGCGTGTGGGCCACACCGTATCGGCCCGCTGATGGTCCGTCATAAAGATGAGGATGTTGGGTCGCTTTGTGCTGGGCATCATTCACTCCTAACCGCGCCGGTCCGTATCGTGGGGCACCACGTCGCCCGTTTCCAGGTAAGCTGGCTGGGCTTGCCCTGCCAACCCTCCGGCGTGGGCAACCGCTCCGGCAACCGCGCGGGGTCGATCGCGCTGTACCAGGGATCCTCCACGGCGTAGGGCGGGTGCGGATAGACAAGGGGCAGGTAGATGCAGAGGGGTTGATCTTTGGGCGCATGCCGGATCAGGTCCACCGCGCCCATGACGTTGGCCCAGTCGCTATCGTGATAGTGCTCGGCGCCCCCCGCTTCGATACGCCCCACGTAAAAGGAGTAGTACGAGTCGCCGGCAGGGCTGCCGCGCCACACATCTGGCGGCTCTGGGCCCCACAGCGGGCGCACTGGCTCGGCAGGCCGATACTTGACGGTGCAATACTCGCTATAACCGTGTTGCGCCGGCACCAGGTCGTTCTTGCCGCCCCACCAGACGTAATAACCCGCCTCTTTCAGCGTGCGCAGCAAGACGGGCTCGTCGGGGCGTATCATGTGGAACATGGTGCGGTGCCCGCGCACGTGGGGGTACCAGCCGCTCATGAACGAGCAGCGGCTGGGCGTGCAGACCGGATTCTGGCAAAAGGCGTTGCGGAAGGAGACTGCTGATGTCCGCACCAGGTCGTCGAGATTGGGCGTCACAGCAGCCGGGTTGCCCAGGTGCCTCATGACGCCGCCGCGCCACTGGTCGGGGTTGAAGATGAGGATATGCGGTCGCCTGGCCAAAATGTGCACCTCCATGTCTTGGGTTTGCAGTCCTCAGAGAAAAAGTCGGGCAATTTGCTTTGCCGCCTCCCAGCAACTGCCCCTTGAGGGTGTGGGGTGAGTGCTGATGAGCGCTTTGCGGTCCTGCAGGGCCACAAAGCGCTCATCAGCACTCACCCCACACCCCAAAAAGCTAAGGCCGGACGGTTGCGGAGCCCATAACCCGGCAAGGCGCCAGGTGGGCTTTCGCCGGCCGGTTTCCGTCAGGGCAACTGATATGAGACCTATACTGAATCCTGAGCTGGCAAGGAGACGTAAAAGGTGCTGCCCCTGCCCTCCACGCT
>DAOTVS010000189.1:0-9951 GCA_034436375.1 Anaerolineae bacterium
GGAGCGGCAGAACAGGCAGCAACACCCACCCCACACCCCCAAAGAGCCAAAGCCGGGCGGTTGCGCAGCCCTTAACCCGGCACCGAGCAGACAACTTGCAGAATTAGCTCGTGCCGCATACACCAAGGAACTCGCGGCTTATGGACAAAACCGGTGCCACTGCCTATCAATCCGTTAGCCACAACTGGCCGGCAAGCGCCGAGGGCATCTACGTGTGCAGGGCGCTCGCCGAGGGCCTGCCTCACCTGGAGGCGCTGCTGGCGCTGGGCACCGATCCCCCCTGGCAGCGGCGGGGCATCGGCTCGGCCCTGCTGCAGCCCGTCCTGCAGCGCTGCGATGCCGCGCACACGGCTGCCTACCTGGAGACGCCCTCCGAGGCCATCGTGCCGTTCTACGAGCGCCATGGCTTTCGCGTGCGAGAGGTTATCCAGTTGCCCTGGGCGCGCTGAGGGTTTGGCTGATGTGGCGCGGGCCGGCCTGACGCACGGAGTCTATTCTTCCCAGTCGAGTTGACCATGCGCCATGCGAGCCTATCGCTGGGGCGAATCCTGCACAGCAAGAGGTGCTCTCTGCGCAATGAGGACGCTTCGCTTGAGCAAGCTGAGTGCTATGGCCAGTTGGCTCTGCCCGCTCAGCGTGACAGCTACCAGACAGGTTGCCCCAAAGATGAAACTGCACCCACGGCGAGCTTTGGCAACCCGGAAGAATCTGTTGCATAATAGGGGCACAGGCCCGGCGCAAACCGGGCGCTATGCATGGACCCGGCAGGAGGGAGAATATGGCTGCGGAACACCGGCGTTGGTATCCCTATCAAGAGCTGCGCCCCGACGAGTTGGCGGCCATCGTGGCCGAGTCGCCCGTGGCCTACTGGCCGCTGGGGCTGATCGAGCATCACAGCTGGCACCTGCCCATCGGCTTTGACGGCATCAAGGCCGAACGGCTGTGCGCCCGCATCGCCGAGCGGACGGGCGGGGTGCTGCTGCCGGTGATGTGGTGGGGCGCACTGGGCGGCCACGGCGAGTTCCGCTGGACCCACTATCAGCCGGCGGAGGCCGCCGGGGCGATCGTGGCCAACACCGTGGCGCAGTTGATCGCCTATGGCTTCCGGGCCATTGTCCTCCTCTGCGGGCACTATCCTTGGGAGAACATCGTGGCGACGCCGCTCTCGGCCCTGCGCGCGGCACACCCGGAGGTGCTGCTCCTGTGGGGCACCGAGGCGAATATCGGTCGGCCGGAAGTGGATCTGCCGGGCGACCATGCGGCGCGGGAGGAGACGACCTACGGGCTGGCGCTCTTGCCCGAACTGGTGGACCTGGATGCGCTCAAGCCGGGGCGCGATGCGGCCAGCGCCTGGCCCCATGGGCATGCGCCGCGGGATCAATACCCCGGCGTGCGCTATGACCCGGCCGACCCGCTCTTTGCCCAGATGGGCGCCGACGCGCGCGAGGGCTCGGCAGCAGTGGGCGAGGAGCGGCTCACGCGGCTGGCGGCGCACCTGGCGGCCAGGATCAACCGGCACCTGGGCAAACCGGCCTGAGAGCGGCGCTCTCAGCCATTCCACCTTCATCGGCCTGCCCCTGGAAGGGCTCGCTGCCAGCGAATGCACGGCGGCGGATGTGGGCTTTTGGGAAGCCATGCTGCCCTTGCGTTGCGCGTGGCCCGGCTGGAGCAGGCCTTGCTCGATGCCAGAGATCGCGGCCTCAGCCAGCAATCGGCAGGCTGAAGGAAAAGGTGCTGCCCTTGCCCACCTCGCTCTCAACCCAGATGCGGCCACCGTGGGCTTCCACCAACTGGCGGGTGATGTAGAGGCCAAGGCCCAACCCCTCGCGCGGCCCACGTTCGCCCGCAATCCTGGTGTAGCGCTGGAAAAGGCGGGGCAGATCCTCGGGTGTGATGCCCCGGCTCCGGTCCGTGATAGAGGTGACAATCTCCCCGTTCCGCTGCGCAAGTGTGACCGTGACCGGCGTGCCCGGGTCCGAGTACTTGAGTGCATTCGAGAAGAGGTTGGTCAGGATGCGCTCCAGCCGGTTGGGGTCTGCGTCGACAGGTGGCAGGCCCTCTCGCCCCTCGATCTCGATGCGCCCGGTATCCATCGCCGTCGCCTGTTGCCGCTTGAGGTTGCGGACAAACGAGATGAGATCGACCGGTCGCCGTTCCAGCTTGAGCTGCCCTGACTCGGACCGTACCGAGTCGACCAGGTCCTGAATCAGGGCATTCATCCGGTTGGCTACAGCCACAATCGATTGGGCGGAAGCGTGCGGCGGTTCGGTCAGACCCGCCTTTTCCAGCTGGCGCAGCAACAGCTGCGCCTGGCCCAGAATGGCACTTAACGGGCTGCGCAGGTCGTGGGAGACGGCGCGCAGGATGTCATCGCGCTGCTCCTGCAGCTCGTGCAGGCGAGTGATGTCGGTCAGGGTGAGCACCGTACCCAGGAGCTGGCCATCGGAGCTACGGATGGGGGCCGCGGAAACAGAAATCCACACGGAGCGCTCCGGGTCGGGATGCAGGGTCACAACCACCCCGTGCAGACTCTCGCCTTTGAGAGCGCGATCCAACACCCCTCCGGGCGCAGTTAGCATCTCGCCCCCCGCCAATTGGGGCTTTAACAATGCCATCTGCTCTGGCATGGAAAGCGCACGCTGCTCGGGCGAGAGCCCGACAATGTTGTAAACGGCATCATTCGCACGCATCAGGTGCCCATCGGGAGCAAAGATGATGAGGCCATCGGCCATGGATTGGATGATCGTATCCAATTCCGCCGCACGGCGCTGCACCTCCGCCAGCAACTGCTCCCGCTCCGCTTCGGCCCGCTTGCGCGCTGTGATATCGGCGCCAAATAGCGATAGCCCCTCTGGTGACGGATACGCGCGGACTTCCCAGATATCCAGAGGCACATGGAAGATCTCATAGGACTCGGGGAGCTGCTTCGCCTTCATCTGCTGGTAGCGCTGCGGAAATGCAGTCCTGGTGACTTCCGGGAAAACATCCCGCAGCGAGTGGCCAATGGACTCCTCGCGCCGGCGACGAGTCAGGGCTTCGAAGCGGCGATTCGCATAGACGATGCGCCCCTCCCAGTCAAGCGCCAGGAAGGCGTCGGTAATCCGCTCCAGGATGTTGTAGACCCGTTCCTGGGCCCGCTCCGCCTCGGCCCGCGCCCTCTGCTCAGCCTCATAGATTCGGCTGCGGTCGATTGCTTGGGCGCATAGCCGCGCCAGCGTGAGGATAAACTCACGGTCCTTCGGGCCAAAGGTCTGCAACTCCCCAAAGCCAAGACCGAGCACCCCAAGGACCTGGCCCTGGACCAGCAGAGGCAGGGCCGCCCAGCTTCGGTAGCGGGCTACGGGGGATCCCGGCAGCAAGACCGGAAAGCGCTCAGCCAGCGCCTCGGGTGAGGCCAGCCAGATCGGCTGCTGTGTCCGCGCTGCTTCAGCCAGAGGGCCGGGGGCGTCAATGGCTATGGGCGGGAACGATGGTGGCAGTTCTTCCAGATCGCCAACCGTGTACAGGATGTTCAATGACAGGCCGTCCTCACTCAGGAGGGCAATGACACCACCGGCGGCGCCCACCGCCGCCAACCCCTCCCGGGTCACCGCCTCTGCCACGTGGAGCGGGTAGCGGGCAGCCACCAGCGCCGCCGTTACCGCCTGTAGACGCAAAGTCGGTCATTCGTACGACGCAGTTCGGCCTCGAATGCCTCCCCCGCAATGCTGGCCAGCGTATAGACCGCGCCATCCAGGTTCCCCCCCCACTGGAGGGCCTCCTGCACCGTCAGGGTGCTCAACTCCGGCAGCAGGGCGTTGTACATTTCCTGGCGAAGCGCCCGGTACTCGCGCGTCAGGTCACAAAGCGAGATGCCCTGCTCCAGGCGGAGCCAGGCATGGTGCCGCGCAGCCGCCATCCATGCGGCATCCGCCGCTTCCGCCTCACCACGGCGCAGCGCTTTGGCCACGCCCAGCACCAGCGTCGGGGCACGATCGCGGATATCCTCCAGGTTCAGGTCAGTCCGTGCAGGGTAGAGCACGGCTTCCAGGCGCTCTACCCAACGGCTCGCGATGCGGGCGGCCTCATGCTCCAGCACAGCGGCCATGCGCTCGAGCGCCGCATGATCCACGGCGCCGGATGCAGATGCGCTGTGTCGAAAAGCGGTCTCGCGGCCCATCGGCACCTCAGCGGGCAGGATGACGCCCCTCATGCAGCAAGACGTATGCCGAGGCCCTTTTTGCAGTCTGGCCGCATGATGTGTACCATGGAGAGTGCAACAGCGCACTGCTGCTGGCGGCAATGCGCCTGGCACCCCATAGACGCAGCGGATTCACAAGGCAGGTGTACCATGTCCCGTAGAAACATCATGGCGCTCGCCATCCTGGCGGGCCTCTTCCTGGCCGTGGCCGGGGTGCTCTTTCCACTGGCGGTATTACCAGGCGGCGTGACCACCCAGGCCACCGCCCAATACCTGGCCGGCAGCCAGGGGGCCAGCCTCCTCTACGTCGCTGCCGTCTTGCTCAGCAACTTGCTCTTCCTGCCGGTGCTGGTGCTGCTCACCATCCGTCTCTACTTCAAGCGCCCCGGCACGGCGATCGGCGCGGGCGTCATGATCGCACTGGCCATCTTGCTGGAGACGATAGCGGTCCTGGTCTCACTGGCGCGCTGGAGCTCAATCCCTGCCGCTGCCGGCGGCGACAAGACGGCCATCAGCCTCTTCGAGACGATCCAGGCGCTCTTTTTGGCCATCGACCTCCCCGGTGTGCTGCTCTTCTACGCCGGCGCCGCGATCTATGCGCTGGGTCTGCGGCGCATGCACCGCCCTTCGGCGGTCATCCTGGCCGTCAGCATCGCACTCCTGATCGCCGGTGGCCTATTGATGGCGAAATCGCCTGCCGCAAGCACCCTCCTGACGGCAGCCTCCATCATCGTGTACGGCCTGGGCTACATGGCCCTGGGCCGTCTGGCGACCATTCTGGGCCGTTAGTACTGTTGCGATAGGGGGAGTTTTTACGCCAGCGGCAGGCTGAAGGAGAAGGTGCTCCCTTTGCCTACCTGGCTCTCCACCCAAATGCGCCCACCGTGGGCTTCCACGAACATACGCGTCACATAGAGGCTGAGGCCCAGGCCTTCGCGCCGCTGGCCTGGGGCCTCGGGATAGTAGCGCTGGAACAGGCGCGGCAGCTCCTCGGGGGCAATGCCGCGCCCATGGTCCTCTACCGACGTGATGATCTCGCCGTCGTGCTGCCGCAGGTGCACAATCACCTCGGTATCCGGCGCCGAATACTTGAGCGCGTTCGACAGCAGGCTCAACAGGATGCGCTGCAGGCGTTCCGGGTCGGCGGAAACCGGGGGCAGGTCAGGAGGGGCATCTACGCGGATGCGCTCGCTCTCGATTGTATCGGCCTGCTGCGCCTTCAGGCTGAGGACAAAAGACCGCAGGTCCACCGGTTGGCGGCGGAGTTGCACCTGGCTCGCCTCCAGGCGCACAGCGTCGATCAAGTCCTGGATCATGGTGTTCATGCGCCGCGCGTTGGCGACGATGGCCTCGGCGCTGATGCGCTCGCGCCTGTCGGTAATGCCGGCCTCATCCAGTGTCCGCAACAGCAATTGAGCCTGCCCCTGCACAACAGTCAATCGCGTGCGGAGATGATGGGAGATGCCAACAAGCAAATCCTCGCGCTGGGTCTGTGCATTGCGCAGGGCCTGCAGCTCCCGCAGCGCTGTGATATCCGTATAGGTGCCGACCGCCCCCAGCAACCGACCGTCCGCACCACGGATGGGCGCCGCACTGGCCGAGATCCAGGTCGTTCCCCCGCCAGGTTGGTCCAGTCGCAAGATCATCCCCTGGGTAGTCTCGCCCCGTTGCGCCCTGGCCAGCGGCATCTCCGGGCTCCGGATCGTCCGGCCCTCGGGCGTCTGCACCACCAGGCTCTCCGGCCAGGGTGCGCCCACCATTCCAGGTGTGTAGCCCCACAGCCTCCGGGCCGCCTCGTTCATGCGCACGATGTGCCCATCCGGGCCAGTAATGATAAAGGCATCGGGGATCGAGGCCAGCGTGGCGTCGAGCTGCGCTACCTGGCGCTCCAGCTCGGCCCCATACGTGCGCGCGGCGATGGTCGCCATGGTACCGAGGGCCATATCGAAAGCGACAGACAGATCAAAGATGGTACTCGCCGGAAGATCGATCACGTCCTCTTGCAGTTCACGCCACATCTCCTGGCGCAAGAACTGGTATTCGCGCAGCAGGTCAGCCAGGTGCACGCCCTGCGCGATCCGCTGGCGCGCGTACGCGCCGACAATGACGGCTGGCGGCGCACCGGGCTCGTGCCGCAGCGCCTCGGCTACCCCACGGATTAACTGTAGCCCATTGTCGAACAGATCCGCAAGCAAGTCTGTGCGCTGCGGGTACAGGCCAGTCCGTAGGCGCTCCAACCAGCGAGTGGCAATCTCCTGGCCTTTACGCTCGAGGATATCGGCGGCCCGCGCAGACGCAATCTGCTCCGCATGCGCAGCGGCAACAGCCCCAGACCTATCTCCATGGATTTCCGTCAAGGCCAACCTCCGCCGGGCATTGGGCTGCCCCAGGGCCCGTGTTATGCCACAGCATACTCGCCCCTATCTGGCCCAGCAACATGTAGGCCGCCAGTGAAACCCCTGCAGGCCGCAGGGCAGACACTTGCGTTTACCGTAATCCTCAATACAATGGCTGGGGCACAAGGATCAATCGCATCGACCCAACTCTCTGGAAGGAGCTGCTCGTGGAGTCAATCGGCTACACCCCCCTGCGTGAAGAGATCCTCGCCTATTACAACAAGGGACAGGAAGCGGGGCGCCTGTTTCGAGGCATCGGCCCGCTGGAACTGGCGCGCATGCAAGAACTCCTTATCCGCTATCTCCCGGCGCCGCCCGCGACCGTGCTCGATGTTGGGGGCGGCCCCGGGATCTATTCCTGTTGGTTGGCGCGCCGGGGCTATCGCGCCCACCTGATCGATGCGACGCCGCTGCACATCTATCAGGCCCGGCAGGCTTCAGCGGCTCAGCCCAGCCAGCCCATAGCTTCGATCGATCTGGGCGACGCCCGGCGGCTCGAGTTTCCTAATGCAATCGCCGATGCGGTCCTCATGCATGGTCCGCTCTATCACCTGCTCGAGCGCGCTGATCGCCTGGCCGCCCTCAGCGAGGCAAAGCGCGTGCTACGGCCAGGAGGCGTACTCCTGGCGGTGGCCGTTCCCCGCTATGCCTCCATCCATGTGGGCTTGCTCCGCGGCTGGATCGACAATTCAGAGTACCGGCAGATGGTCGAATGTGAGCTCAACAGCGGCCGGCACGTCCAGCCCCCCCACTGGCCGCACCTGTTCACCACCTCCTATTTCCACTACCCTGATGAGCTCAAGGCCGAAGTGGAAGAGGCGGGGCTGTCTCACGAGATCACGCTGGCCATAGAGGGCCCCGGGTGGATCGTGCCCGATTTCGAAGCCTGTTGGCAGGACCAACGGCGACGGGAAAACCTGCTCAGCATCGTCCGCCTGATGGAGCGAGAGGCGGTCGCCATTGGCATGAGCGCGCACATGATGGCCATCGCGCGCAAGTAGGGGATAGACCTGACAGGTTTGAGAAACCTGTCAGGTCTGCCTGGCCAACCGGCCAGGATTGAGACTGCCCACACGCCGGATGCAAGAACAATCTCGCGGTGCTATACTTCAGGGAGCGGGCTGAAAGCGAAAGTGAGTGAATAGGAATGATGATGACCCAAATCCCTCTGATCGAGACGGAGCACCTGGTCAAGCGCTACGGCGACAAGACGGCCGTGGATGATATGAACCTGCAGATCCGCGGTGGCGAGATTTTCGGCTTTCTCGGCCCCAATGGTGCCGGCAAGACGACCACCATCAAGATGCTGGTAGGGCTGCTTCAGCCTACCTCCGGCCGGGTGCACATCGCCGGCTATGACATGCAAGCCCAACCCCTGGCGGCCAAGGCGGCCTGCGGCTATGTGCCCGACGAGCCCAACCTCTATGCCAAGCTGACGGGGCGCGAGCTCCTGCGCTTTGTGGGCGACCTGTATGCGCTCAAGCGCCCGCAGGTAGAGAGGCGCATCGAAGAGCTGCTGCGCCTCTTTGACCTGACCGCTGCCGGCGACGATACAACCGATTCCTACAGCCATGGCATGAAGCAAAAGACGGTCCTGGCCGCAGCCCTGGTGCACGACCCCCAGGTGCTGGTGCTCGATGAGCCAACGGTGGGCCTGGATCCCAAATCGGCGCGCCTGATCAAAGACATCCTGCGCCAGCTCGCCGACCGCGGCGCAGCCATCTTTCTCTCGACCCACATCCTGGAGATTGCAGAGCACATGTGCGACCGCGTCGGCATCATCAACCAGGGCCGGTTGGTCGCCGTGGGCACCATGGAGGAACTGCGCGCCCACGGCCAGGGCGAAAGCACTCTGGAGGATATCTTCCTGTCGCTGACCGGCGGGGCCGAATACGCCGAGATTGCCGAGGTGCTGCGGTGAGCCAGGTCCCAGAGCTCCTTACGCTCGGCCTCTGGTCCGCCGTGTGGAAACTGCTGCGCCTGCGGGCGTTGATCACTATCAACGGTATCCGGCGGGCCAGCGGGCGCAACAAGGCTCGCCTGGCCATTCTGGCGCTCTTCGTCGTGAGCATCCTGTTTGCCGCCTATGTGGCAAGCTTTGCGCTGCTACGCCTGTTGCGCTCACCCCGGCTGGCCGAGATTGTACCCGGCGCGGGGAGCTTTGTGGCGAGCATGCCGGTGCTGGTCATGGAAACGGGTTTCGTGATCATTCTGATGACCAGCTTTGGCGTCCTGCTGCAGGCTATGTACCTGGCCGGTGATATGGATTTCCTGCTCAGTGCGCCGATACCCGTGCGCGCGGTGTTCATCTCCAAACTGCTGCAGGCCATCCTGCCCAACCTGGCCCTGTTCGGGCTGGCGGCAGTGCCAGTGCTCTTTGGGCTGGGGACAGCGGGCGGCTACAACCTGCTCTACTACCCTGCCACTCTGCTGATGCTGCTGGCCCTGGCCCTGGCGGCTGCGGCCCTCGCCAGCCTCTTGGTCATGGGGGTGGTGCGCATCTTCCCGGCGCGCCGCGCGGCCGAGGTGCTGGGCTTTGCCGGCGCCATCGTCACCATCATCTGCTCCCAATCGGGACAGTTCGCCCGCGCGGCCGGCGTCTCCGGCGATCAACTTGCCGCGGCCCTGCGCCTGGTCACGCGCTTTGATGTGCCCTGGTCGCCTCTGGCCTGGGCTGGCCGCGGGCTGGTGGGCATCGGCGAGGGGCGCTGGCTGCCCGGCATTGGCTTTGGCACGCTGGCCCTGGGTGCGGCGGGGCTGGTGTTCGGCGTGGCGCTGACCACTGCCGAGCGCCTGTACTACAGCGGCTGGGCCGGGATGCAGGTGCAACACACCCGCAAGAGAGCCGCCCATGCACCCCGCCGGGAAGCCACACGGCCCCTGGCCGGGTTTGGCGGGCGTTTCCTGCCCTCGGCGGTGGGGGCCATCATCGCCAAGGATTGGGCCGTCCTGCGGCGCGACCTGCGACACCTGTCGCAACTGGTCACGCCGCTCATCCTGGGGGCTGTCTACGCCCTGATGCTGGTGCGCGGCGGCGGGGCGGCGTCCTCAGGCCAGGGGAACGCACCGGCCTGGCTCATGCAGGCCATGCAGAGCGCCCTGTCGTACGGCAGCATCGCCATCTCGCTCTTTGTGGGGTGGACGCTTCTGTCGCGCCTGGCGGCCATGGGCTTTTCCCAGGAGGGGAGGAACTACTGGCTGCTGAAATCGGCCCCGGTCAGCGCGAACCAGTTGCTGGCCAGCAAATTCCTCGCCGCCTACCTGCCGGCCCTGGCGCTGAGCGGGATCTTTGTGATCGTTCTGGCCGCCGTGCAGCGGGCCGGCCTCGCTACCCTGTGGTTCTCACTGGTTGTCGTGGCGCTGTGCCAGGCCGCA
>DAOTVS010000190.1:0-5339 GCA_034436375.1 Anaerolineae bacterium
CGGCGTGGTGGGGGCGGCGGTGGCAGGCCTCTTGACCATTGCCCCGGCCAACTATGTGAACTTTGGCCGCTACCCCCAGCTGGCCGGGCAGGTGATCCTGCCGGTTGCCATGGGGCTTTCCCTGCGCTCCCTGTGGGCGCAGGAGGGCGAAGCGCGGCCCTGGGGGCTGGCAGGCGTCGCGGCAGCCGGGGTGTGCCTGTCTCACTATCGGGTCATGCTCTTTTTCGCCTGCTTTGTGGCGGCTCTGCTGCCGTTCCTGGCCTGGCGATTGTGGCGTGAG
This sequence comes from Anaerolineae bacterium, assembly GCA_034436375.1. Taxonomy (GTDB): domain Bacteria; phylum Chloroflexota; class Anaerolineae; order SpSt-313; family SpSt-313; genus DAOTVS01. The sequence goes on from DAOTVS010000190.1 coordinate 281, forward strand.
CCTGCGCGGTTGCGGCGAACCTTTTGGGTGCTGGTGGGCCTGACGGCCGTGGCCCTGCTGCTGGTGGCGCCATGGCTGGTGCACCTGGCGCTGGTTTTCGGGCAAAAGCTGCAGCGCACGACGGATATTACGACCGTCGATAGCAACAACAGCCTGACCTGGGACTTTGTCACCGGTTGGGGGGCTGCAGCCCCGCTGTTAATCGGCGCCATCTTGGGCGCCATCTGGGGCGTGGTGCGCCGCTCTGGCCGTGTTGCGGCGCTGGTGCTCTGGGTGGCGATCCTCCTGCTGTTGGGCAATCCGCGCCTGCTACACCTGCCCACCACCTTTGTGACCAATGGATCGGTGGTGCTGGCGCTCTACCTGCCGGTGGGTATGCTCTGCGGGGTCCTGGCTGGCTGGGTGCTGCGCCTGGTGGAGCAGCACTGGGGCCTCCGTGCAGCGGCCCTGGGCTTGACCGCCGTCGCGCTGGCGGCTTGCCTGATCGGCATGCGCGACCTGAACCGGCGTATCATCGAGCCCTGGCGCTTCTTCGTCACCACGGATGATGTGCAGGCGGCCCAATGGGTCCGCGATAACATCCCGGCCGATGCGGTCTTTGCCGTCCAGCCGTACGCGATGAACTCACTCATCATGCATGGCATCGATGCCGGCTACTGGCTGCCCTATTTGGCCGGCCGCCACACCATACTGCCGCCCATGCCCTATAACGGAGAACTGAGCCCTGCCGCAGCCGATGCCGTTAATCGCCGGGCCGCCGACGCAGCCAGACTGCCGGCCGATCATGAGGCCCTCGCGCGGCTGGAAGCGCAGGGGATCGGCTATGTCTATGTTGTGCAGCCGCGTATCACGTGGATGCCGAATCTCTGGCAGCCGCAGGCTTTCGAGAACGATCCTGCCTACCACCTCATCTATCATCAGGGGACGGTCTATATCTTTGCCCTGGGCAGTTCGTCTTGAGTGAGGCGGTTTCTCAATGCAGGCGCCTGATTGGGGGATAGACCGGATTTACAGGATGGAACGGCGCCGCTCTTGGGGCTTTATCTTGAGCGGGGCGGATCGTGCCTGCGATCAGGGAGGTACTGAGCTCAAGCCCCGGGCAGAGAGAGCCAAGCCCTGTGGGCTGAACTGCAGTTGGGCAGCCCTGTGGCGACTGCCGGCCCTGTTGCTCATTCTGCTTGTCCTGGCGGGTTGTGGCCCGGTGCACCACACTGTTGATGTGGATCAAGGACGGCTGGACACAGCTACGCCGCCCCTGATCAATGGCGAGGTGGGGCAGTCCTTTGTAGCGTGCCACCCGGGCCTGTCGGCGGTCGAGGTGTTGCTCGTGCTTTATGGTCAGCCCAGCGAGCCCGCCGCCGCGGATGAGGTGTGGCAGTGCACACTGCGGCGCGGCTCACCGCAGGGGCCAGTTCTGACCAGGGTGCCGGTGCGCCTGGAGGGGCGCCGCCATAATGACATTATTACCATCCCCCTCCCACCCCAACTCGATTCCCAGGGCCAGACCTACTACATCTCCTTCCGTGCCGAGTCGGGCAATCGGGCGGCTCTTTGGTACGACAGCGTGGACGCCTATGCAGATGGCGCCATGTTCCTCGACGGCCGGCAGACCGCGGGGGATATTCGCTTCCGCACCTATTATGATGAGGATGTCCTGGCAGTGCTGGCGCAGACCGTCAGTCTGGCGGTGCATGGTTTGTGGCCGCTGGCGGCGGCCTTGCTGTTGCTTGGCATTCCGGGGCTAGCCCTGTACCTGGCGCTGGGTGATGTCGAGCAGCCCCATTCCCTGATGGACCTGGGCGCCTGGGTGGCCTCCCTGACCCTTGCCGTGTTGCCCCTGGCCCTCCTCTGGACGACGGCCATTGGCCTGCGCTGGCAGCCCGGGCTGCTGGTCCTGGCGCTGGCGGGGCTGGCGGGCTGGAGCGGCTATCGCCTGGTCTGGCGAGGGATCAGCGTCACGTGGGGCCGGTCGGACCTCTTCACCCTACTCCTCCTGGCCCTTGCCCTGGCGACTCGCTTCCTCGAGGTGCGCAACCTGGCCGTGCCTGCCTGGGTCGACTCGGTGCACCACACCTTTATCACCGCGCTGATCGCTGCCCAGGGCCGGGTGCCGGCAACCTATGACCCGGCTTTCCCCGGGGGAGGGTTCATCTACCATTTTGGTTTCCATACCGGGGCGGCGGCCCTCTCCTGGCTGGCGCACCTCGACCCGCCGCGGGCGGTGCTCATCTACGGGCAGATCTTGAATGCCCTGGTAGCCTGGACAACTTCGCTTCTGGCCCTACGCCTCAGTGGCCGGCGCGTGGCGGCGGTGACAGCTGTGCTGGTCATCGGCTTTCTTTCTCCCATGCCGGCCTACTATGTGACCTGGGGCCGCTACACACAACTTGCGGGCCTGACGCTGCTGCCGCTGGCGATCATGACGACGATGGCCGCCGCCGAACGGGGCGGCCGACGCTCACTGTTGCTGGCGGCGGTAACCGTGGCCGGGCTGGCCCTGACGCACTACCGGGTGCTCGCCTTCTATGGCGGCTTCTGCACCGTCTATGTGCTCTGGCAGACGTGGGAGCGCCGGCGCGATGTGGCTGCGCTGCGCCGGCTGTGGCTGCGCATGGCCTGGCTCTTGGGCCTCTTCCTGCTGCTGGTGCTGCCCTGGATACCGCGCCTGTGGCAATACAAAGCGGCTAGCATCCTCACCGGCGGGGCCAACCCGCCCGGCGTTTCCGGCCAGAATGCCATGCCCATGGCTCTGCTCCTGTTCCCCGGCATGCGTCCCCTGTTCTATGTGGCCGGCCTGGGCGCCCTCGTTGCCCTGGTGCGGCGGCGGGGGGCGTTGCTCGTCGTGCTGTGGGCAGTGTGCCTATATGCCCTGGTGAACCTGCCCCTGGCCGGCCCATGGGGGAGCTGGTTCCTGCCCAACTCAGCCCTGGCTATCGCTGCTTTCCTGCCTGTGACGCTGCTCATCGCTGACCTGGCGGCGGTGTTGTGGGAGGGCCTGCAACATCTGCCCCGGCAATGGCGGGGACGCGCGGGCATGGCCCTGTCCACGGCTGCCCTGGCGCTGGCCCTGGTGGGCGCCTGGCGCATCCTGCCAGTTATCAACCCCCAGACGGTCCTGGTCACCAGCGATGACCTTGCGGCCATGCAGTGGATCCGGACCCATACACCGCCCGATGCGCGCTTTTTGGTGAACGTCGTTCCCTGGCAGTTCGGGCTCTACCGCGGCAGCGATGGCGGCTGGTGGATCCCTCTCTTGACTGGACGGGCCTGCACGCTGCCCCCGGTGCTCTACCGGGCCACCACACCCGCCTACCTGGCCGAGATCGAAGAGGTCGCTACTGCTGTCTCTGCGGGCAGGCTCCCTGGCGGTGATAGCTGGCAGGAGCGCTGCCGTGAGTTGGGCATTGGCTACATCTACGTTGGCGCCACCGGCGGGCCGCTCCAAGCCGAGCAATTGCGCACCCTGCCGGGGCTGCAGGTCGTCTATACACATGGGCCTGTGTGGATCTTCCAACTTGCGCCGGAGGGCGTTGCCGCGGCAGCGCCGGCATCTTCTCAGGCGGGCCTACAATCAATGCCCTTTGATTAGGGAGTGAGGCTGAAGTGAGTCTGTTCGCCAATTCCATTGCGAGCGCGAGCAGGGCCATTCGAGGCTAAAACCTTTGATGTGAAAGGGACATGGTGCTCTCGGTCAGGGTCGTTGTGGCGACCTTGGTCGCCCGTCTCCGTATAGCGCAAGGGGAGACGAACGGCTGAGGCCCTCACTACCACACGGCATTAGGCGAGGGCTCTGCGCCCACTTCACTCCGGAAGCCATCGGGCGCAGAACGGCCAACCCCCGAAGGAGACTTGTGCCAGCCCGGTCCCACACGAGCCCACAGGGCTTTGGCTTTTTCAACCGTTTACGCTATAATCGTCCGGTCAGCTGCCACTAGACAAAGGTGCCCTGGTTATGCAATCAGTATCGGTGATTATCCCTGCCCATAATGAAGAGGATGCGCTCGGCCCGGAACTGGACCACATCCGAAAGGTCATGGATGCGAGCGGCTATCCTTTTGAGATCATCGTGGTCGACGATGGCTCGACCGACCGTACGGCCGAGATTGCGCGCAGCAAGGGCGTGCGCCTGCTCCAACACCGCCGCAAGCGGGGCGCGGGCGCTTCGCGGCGCACGGGCATCCTGCATGCTCATGGCGAAATCTGTGTGATGATCGACGCCGACGGCTCGTACAAGGTGGAGGATATCCCCAACCTCCTGGCCTGTTTCCCCGATGCTGATCAAGTTGTCGGCGCGCGCCGGGTGGAAGCGGGCAGTGCGGCTTGGTTGCGCCGACCGACCAAGTGGTTCATCCGGCAGCTCGCCTCGCTGCTCACCGGCACGCATATCCCCGATCTGAACTCGGGCCTGCGGGCCTTCAGGCGCGACGTCATGCTCAAGTTCCTGTATCTGATTCCGGATGGCTTTTCCTGCGTCACCACGATGACCCTGACCTTTCTCAGCAACGGATACGTCGTCGAGTATGTGCCCACCGACTATTACCCGCGCGTCGGCCGGAGCAAGTTTCACCCTATCAAAGATACCTACAACTATTTGCTGACGGTGGTCCGGATCGTCCTCTTCTTCAACCCGATGAAGTTCTTCCTGCCGGCATCCACACTGCTCTTCCTGGCGGGGGTGGCCCGCTTTCTCTACCATGCCCTGGCGAACCATCACGTCCGCGAGTCGGACGTGATGCTGATTCTGACGGCATTCATTCTGGGTGCCATCGGTCTGTTGGCCGACCTGATTGTGAGCGAGAGGCGCCGGGCATTGATGGATAGCCCGGAGCCGGGGCAGCAACTGTGAGAATCGCTCTGTTGGGCCCGAGCTACCCTTTCCGTGGTGGCATTGCCCACTATACCACGCTGCTGTGCCGGGCGCTGCAGGCCCGACATGAGGTTCGCTTCCTGACTTTTCGCCGCCAGTACCCGGCATGGCTGTATCCTGGGCGCAGTGACCGCGATGTGAGTGTCACCCCACTGCGCGTTGCTGAGGCTGAGCCAATGCTGGATTCTCTCG
>DAOTVS010000191.1:0-4854 GCA_034436375.1 Anaerolineae bacterium
CGGCGTGGTGGGGGCGGCGGTGGCAGGCCTCTTGACCATTGCCCCGGCCAACTATGTGAACTTTGGCCGCTACCCCCAGCTGGCCGGGCAGGTGATCCTGCCGGTTGCCATGGGGCTTTCCCTGCGCACCCTGTGGGCGCAGGAGGACGAGGCGCGGCCCTGGGGGCTGGCAGGCGTCGCGGCAGCCGGGGTGTGCCTGTCTCACTATCGGGTCATGCTCTTTTTCGCCTGCTTTGTGGCGGCTCTGGCCCTGCTCATCGCCTGGCATTATGGGCGGCGCCGCGGGAATCTGCGGCCACTTCTGGGCGCGGGGGCCGGGTTGGGAGCTTTGGCCCTGTTCCTGGTGGGGCCCTGGCTTTGGCACCTGGCGCAAAGCTTTATGGCTCGTATGGCGTATTCGAAGGCATTGGCGGCCACCGATTCCTACAATACCTTTACCTGGGATTTCCTGTTTAGCTGGGGTGCGGCGGCGCCATTGATTGCTGGGGCAGTGCTCGCTATACTCTGGGGGCTGATCCGGCGTTCTTGGAAGGCTGCCCTGCTGACTCTCTGGGTTGGCACCCTTATTCTGCTCAGCAACCCGCGCTTTCTGCACCTTCCCACGACTTTTGTCAATAATGGCGCGCTGGTGCTGGCGATCTACCTGCCGGTGAGCATGCTCTGTGGCTGGCTGGCAGGTGATCTGCTGCAATGGCTGGCAGCGCGCTGGGGCGGGCGCCTGACTACCCTGGCACTGACTGCCCTGGCGCTCGTCGGCTGCGTGGCCGGTGCGCGTACCCTCAACCGGAGCATCATCGAGCCCTGGCGCTTTTTCATCACGCGCGATGACCTGGCGGCCATGGATTGGGTGCGCCAGAATACCCCGCCCGACGCGCTCTTTGCCGTGCAGGCGTACCAGGATCCGGGCGCTCTCTCTGTGCACGGTATTGATGCCGGGCTCTGGCTGCCTTACTTTACGGGCCGCCGCAGCACTGTGCCGCCCATGATCTACGATGGCGAAATGACGCCTCAGGCTGCGAGTGTCGTCACACAGCGCGCTCTCGACACGGAACGCCTGCCTGCCGATCACGCAGCCCTACAGAGGTTGCGGGCCCAGGGCGTGAGCTATGCTTATGTTGTTGAGCCGCGCATCAATTTCTACACTGGCCTCTGGCAACCCAAGGATTTCGTGGCCGATCCTGCCTATCACGTTGTCTACCACCGCGGTACGGTCTGGATCTTTGCCTTGAATGATGTTAGTTGACCGGGATGAAGGGCATGCGGGCAAGGTCAAGACACCGGAATGGCTGGCGAGCCACCCTGATGCTCTTCCTGCTGCTGATCGCGCTGGTTCTCGCAGGGTGCGGGCCGTCTCACCGCTATGTGGATGCCGAACAGGGCCGCCTGGACACGGCCTTGCCGCCCCTGGCGAGCGGCGACGTCGGTCAGACTTTTGTGGCGCACCACCCGGGCCTCTCGGCCGTCGAAGTCCTGCTCGTGGTCTACGGTGCAGACAAACAGCCTGTCGCTACCGATGATCTGTGGCAGTGCGTCCTGCACCGCGATTCGCCCTCGGGACCGGTGTTGGCTACGCTGACGGTGCCGCTGGCGGGGCACCGTCACAACGACCCGCTTCTCATTACTTTCCCGCCCCAGCCTGATTCGCAGGGCAAGACCTTCTATCTCTCGTTCCGGGCGATTTCGGGTAACCGGGCGGCCCTCTGGTATGCCAGTGTTGAGGCCTACTCGGATGGCACTCTGTGGCTCGGCGGCAAGCCCACCGCCGGCGATCTCCGCTTTCGTACCTTCTATGATGAGGATGTCTTGGCAACGGCCGTCCAGGCCCTTACTCTGCCGCTGCAGGAATCCTGGCTGCTTCTGCTGTGCGCCCTGCTGCTCCTCATCCCCGGCCTGGCGGTCTACCTGGCCCTGGGCGATCGGGCCGAGCCGCGCGACCTCTCTGATCTGGGGGCGTGGGCCGTCTCGCTTACCCTGGCCGTGCTGCCTCTGGCCCTGCTCTGGACGACCACCGTCGGCCTGCACTGGCGTCCGTGGCTGCTCACTTTGTGCCTGGGGCTACTGGGAGCCTGGGTGATCTGGCAGCTCACCCGGCATCGGCTGGGCGTGCGCGTCAGTGGCGCGGGTTTGTTTACCCTGTTGCTCTTGGCCCTGGTTCTGGCTACGCGCCTGCTGGAGGTGCGTGGCTTGGTCCTGCCGGTCTGGGTCGACTCGGTGCACCACACTCTGATCACCGGCCTCATTGCGGCGCAGGGCCAGGTGCCGGCCAACTATGAGCCGGCCTTTCCCGGAGGCGGGTTCATTCACCACTTTGGCTTCCACACGGTGGCCGCCGCCTTTTCCTGGCTGGCTCACATCGATGCTCCGCAGGCTGTGCTTGTCTATGGGCAAATTCTGAACGTGCTGGTAGCCTGGACGTCTTCGCTCCTGGCGCTGCGCCTGAGCAGGCAACGTGTGGCTGCGGTGACCACTGTGCTCGTGATTGGGCTCCTGTCGCCGATGCCTGCTTACTATGCGACCTGGGGCCGCTACACCCAACTCGCGGGCATGGCTTTGCTGCCTCTGGCCATTGTGGCGACGATGGATGCTGCGGAGAGCAAAGGGTGGCGCTCACTGTCTCTGGCTGCCATAGCGGTTGCTGGTCTATCTCTCACCCATTACCGCGTGCTGGTCTTCTACGGCGGCTTTGCCGCTATCTATGCGCTCTTTGCGACCTGGCAACATCGGCGTGACCGGCCGGCGCTGTTGGCGCTTTGGAGGCGGCTGGGGATCCTCCTGGGTGCGATGCTCTTCCTGGTGCTGCCGTGGGTAGCGCGCCTGTGGCAATACAAGGCCGCTGCGCTGTTCAGCGGGGAGACGTCTTGGGAGGGGGCTCCCGGGCTGAATGTGGTGCCGCCTGGCTTGCTCTGGTTTCCCGGTATGCGGCCCTTGTATTGTCTGGCCGGGCTGGGGGCACTGGTTGGCCTGATCCGCCGACGCTGGGCCCCGGCGCTGATCCTCCTTTGGATGGGGGGGCTTTGGGCCCTGGTGAATCTGCCCTGGGGCGGCAATCGGGGCACCTGGCTCTTGCCGAACTCGGCGCTTGTGATCGCCGCGTTTCTGCCTGTGGCGCTGTTGATCTCCGAATTGGCCTCGGCCGTGTGGGATGGTGCGCGACGCATACCCTGGCCCGCGGTCGGCCGCTGGCTTGGCCCGGCATCGGCTGTGGCGGCACTGGTGCTGGGCCTGATCGGGGCCTGGCGCATCCTGCCAATTATCAACCCCCAGACGGTCCTGGTCACCAGCGATGACCTTGCGGCCATGCAGTGGATCCGGACCCATACACCGCCCGATGCGCGCTTTTTGGTGAACGTCGTTCCCTGGCAGCTCGGGCTGTACCGGGGCAGTGATGCCGGGTGGTGGATTCCGCTGCTGACGGGGCGCCGCTGCACCTTGCCGCCTGTGCTCTACAACGCTGCGACGCCGGCTTATGTGGCCGAGATCAATGAGATCGCTGCAGCGGTCTCCGCCGGAGCGCTGCCTGGCAGAGACCGCTGGCAGGAGCGCTGCCGTGAGCTGGGCATTCGGTACATCTATATTGGCGCCACGGGTGGACCGCTCAAACCCGAAGAGCTGTGCACCCTGCCGGGCTTGAGGGTTGTCTATGTGCATGGACCCGTATGGATTTTCGAGCTAGCGGCGCCGGAGTGAACCTTTGGCCTTTTCAACTACTTGCGCTATAATCAGTAGTAAAGGTAGGATGTCCGGGTTATGGAATCGGTATCGGTAATCATTCCGGCTTATAACGAAGAGCAGGCCCTCGGTCCGGTGTTGGACCGAATTCGCCAAGTCATGGCCGAGAGCGGCCATGCTTTTGAGATTATTGTGGTGGACGACGGGTCCACGGATGCCACGGGCCAGGTGGCGCTGGCCAGGGGCGCCCGCGTCTTTCGGCACCGGCGCAAGCGGGGCGCGGGCGCGGCGCGCCGTACAGGCATTCGACAGGCGAATGGCGACATTTGCGTCATGGTCGATGGCGATGGCACTTATTGCGTCGAGGACATCCCCAAGATGCTGGCCCTATTCCCCGATGCGGATCAGGTTGTGGGCGCACGTAAGGTGGAAGCAGGCAGTATGGCCTGGCTTCGCCGGCCGACCAAGTGGTTCATCCGGCAGCTCGCCTCGCTGCTTACCGGCACGCATATCCCCGATCTCAATTCGGGGCTGCGGGCCTTTAAGCGCGATGTCATGCTCAAGTTTGTGTACATGATCCCCGATGGCTTTTCCTGCGTTACGACGATGACCCTGACTTTTCTGAGCAACGGCTATATTGTGGAGTATGTGCCTACCGAGTATTACCCCCGGGTGGGCCGTTCCAAGTTCCATCCCATCAAAGATACCTACAATTATCTCCTCACCGTCATTCGCATCATCTTGTTCTTCAACCCGCTCAAGTTTCTCCTGCCGGCAGCGCTGGTTTTGCTTCTGGGGGGGATTCTGCGCTTCCTGTATCATGCCCTGATCCCGCATCACGTCCGGGAATCTGACCTTATGCTGGTGCTGACGGGCATGATTCTCGGTGCTATCGGCCTGCTGGCGGACCTGATCGTCACCGAGCGACGCCGGGCATTGACGGATCCGCCAGGGCAGGAACAGAAGCAGTGAGAATTGGTCTTTTGGGCCCAAGCTATCCCTTTCGTGGTGGCATTGCCCACTATACCACGCTGCTGTGCCGGGCGCTGCAGGCCCGGCATGAGGTTCGCTTCCTGACTTTTCGCCGCCAGTACCCGGCATGGCTGTATCCTGGGCGCAGTGACCGCGATGTGAGTGTCACCCCACTGCGCGTTGCTGAGGCTGAGCCAATGCTGGATTCTCTCG
>DAOTVS010000192.1:0-16156 GCA_034436375.1 Anaerolineae bacterium
GGGTGGCTGCGCCGCGGCGCAGCCACCCGCCCCTTACATTACATCCCCCTATTCAATCTAGGCAAGGGAGGCGAGCTGGGCGATGGTGACGCCGTCGCCGCCCTCTTCGCGGGCGCCTGGCTTGAACGAGGTGACGAGTGGGTTTTCGGCCAGGGCCTCGCGCACAACCTGGCGGAGGGTGCCGGTGCCCTTGCCATGGATGATGCGCACAAAGGGCAGGCCGGCCAGGTAAGCGTTGTCAATATACTTGTCGAGCTGGGGCAGAGCGTCTTCTACGCGCTGGCCGCGCATATCCAGCTCCATCCCTGGCGAGGCCATCGCCGGCCCGCGCGCTGCGACCTGCGCCGGCGCCGCTTGCTTGGCTGCACGATGGCGCAGCTCCAGCGATGAGGCGCGCGTGCGCAGGCGGAAGGCGCCGACCTGCACCTCGGCCTCGTCGCCCGCGAGTGCGACCAGCTCGCCTGTCTGACCCAGGTCGGTGATGTAGACCGTATCGCCCAGGCTGACGGGGCCGGTCGCCGGTGCGGGTGGGGCTGGGGGCGGCGTGGGCAGGGCTTCCTTTTCCAGTTGTCGCACTCGCTCGGCTGCGTGGCGCAGCCAGTCGTGCGTGATGGTCTCGGTGACCAGACCGGCGCTGATGGTGCGCAACTCAGCGCGCACGCCCTCCAACTCGCGCTGCACCTGGGAGCGGGCCTCCTCGATGGCCTGCCGGCGTGTCTGATCGATATTGGCCAGCTCACGGGCCAGCGATTGCCTGAGCTCCTCGGCCTCGGCCTGCGCCTGGCGCGCGCGGTTGAGCGACTCCAGCGCCTGCTCGCGCGCATCCTTGATCTCGGCCAGCAGCACATCGGCCTGGCGGTCCTCCGGCGAGACGAGCGCCGAGGCTGCCTTGATGATCTCGTCGGGCAGCCCCAGGCGCTCGGCAATCGCCAGCGCGTTGGAGCGGCCCGGCAGGCCGATGGTCAGCTTGTAGGTTGGCGAGAGCGTCTGCACATCAAACTCGACCGAGGCGTTGGTCACGCCCGGCGTCGAGTAGGCGAAGAGCTTCAGGTCCGAATAGTGCGTCGTGGCTATGGCCAGTAGCTTGCGCTCCAGCAGCGTGCGGATGATCGCCTGGGCCAGCGCCGCACCCTCGATGGGGTCGGTGCCGGCGCCCAGCTCATCGAGCAGGACGAGCGACCCCTCGCCGGCTTGGCGCAGGATGTCAATGATGGTCCCCATGTGCGATGAAAAGGTCGATAGGCTCTGTTCGATGGACTGCTCATCGCCGATATCGGCGAAAATGCTGCTAAAGACGGGCAGGATCGAGTCGGCATCCACTGGCAGGTGCAGGCCGGCCTGATGCATCAGGGCCAACAACCCCACCGTCCTCAAGGCCACCGTCTTGCCGCCCGTATTGGGGCCGGTAATCACCAGCACCGAGAAATCGCCCCCAAGCCATACGTCGATGGGCACGACCGTGTCAGCCGGCAAGAGCGGATGGCGGGCGCGCAACAGGGTGAGCGGCGCCCTGGGCTTGGGCTCTGCTACCGGCTGCCCATGCGCCCAGAGCCGGGGCTGCACGGCGCGCAACTCGTAGCTGTACTCGCCTTTGGCGAGAGCCAGGTCCAGTTGCGCCAGGATCTCCACCGTGCGCTCAATCAGGTCGGCATTCTCGGCGACCTGTTCGGCCAGCTCGCGCAGGATGCGCTCGACCTCGTGCTGCTCCTCCAGCTCCAGCTCGCGCCAGCGGTTGTTCAGCTCCACGGTCGCCAGCGGCTCGATAAAGACGGTGGCCCCCGAGGCCGATTCATCGTGCACGATGCCCTGCACGCGGCCCTTGGCCTCGGCGCGGATGGGGATCACATAGCGGCCGTTGCGCTGGGTGATCAATGCCTCCTGCAGGTGCGGCGCCACATCGCTGGTGGCAATCAGGCGCTGCAGCCGCTCCATCAGGCGGTCGCGGGCCCCGGCCAGCTCCTGGCGGATGCGCGCCAGTTGCGGGCTGGCGGTGTCGACTATCTCGCCACGGTCGTTAATGCAGCGGCTGATCTCATTGACCAGGTCGGTGCATTCCTCCAGCCATTGGGCCAGCGTGGACAGCAGCGGGAACTGGTTGCCCAGGCGGGTGATGGTGCGCTTGAGCGTGCGCCCACTCACCAGCGTATCGCGCAGCTCGAGCAGCTCAGCAGGCAGCAGCGAGACGCCCAGGCGCGCTCGACCCAGCAGCGGGCGCACATCGCGCGCCCCGCCCAGGGTAATATCGGGACGGATATCCAGCAGTGCGCGCGCCTCGGTCGTCTCCTGCTGGCGGCGCCGCACCTCAGCCGGGTCGGTAGCGGGCTCGAGGGCCAAAGCCAGCGCCTCGCCGGCGGAGAAGGACGTGTACTGCGCCAAGCGCTCGAGGATCTTGGGATACTCTAGCGTTTCGAGATACTTGTTTTCCATGATTAACGTATTTGACCTGTGCCACAAAAAGGCCCGCGACCAACGCGGGCCCGGTGGTACCTTGTGCTGTTATCACTGCATAGATTATCGCATAAAACGGGCTTGCCGTCAACCCGCCACCCGGAGCGAGAAAACGGAGACACGGAGATAGGGAGGGCACGGAGGGAGTTCGAGTGTCTTGCGTGCTTAGCCGAGGAGGCCCGGAGCAGTTCCACATTTCAGTCTGGCCTGCAAGCTAGCTCCCCTCCCTATGGTCCACCCCTCAGCTCCGATTCCTGGAGCAGCTCTTTCGCCCGTGCCAGCTGCCTGGCTACGGCCTCAGGCGCGGTGCCGCCGACCACGGCGCGCCGGATAAGTGCGCGCTCGAGGTCGAGGGCGGCGTAGAGGTCCTCGGCAAAGGCGGGGGAGAGGGCTTGATAGTCGGCCAGGGGCAGGTCCCGCAGGCCGACGCCACGCGAGAGGGCCAGGCGCACGGCCTGGCCGACGAGCGCGTGCGCCTCGCGGAAGGGCACGCCCTTTGCCGCGAGATAGTCGGCCAGCTCGGTGGCCAGGAGCATGTCGTCAGCGGCGGCCTCACGCATGCGCTCGGCGCGCACGTGCAGGCTGGCGACGGCCCCGGCGGCGATCTTCAGGGCCAGCTCCAGGGTATCGAGGGTGTCGAAGAGGGGCTCCTTATCCTCCTGCAGGTCCTTGTTATAGGCGGAGGGCAGCCCCTTGAGGGTGACGAGCAGGCTCACCAGGTTGCCCGTCAGCCGGCCCGCCTTGCCGCGCAGCAGCTCCATGGAATCGGGGTTCTTTTTCTGCGGCATGATGCTGGAGCCGGTGGCATAGCGGTCATCGAGCTCCACAAAGCCAAACTCGGCGGCGGACCAGGTGACGAGGTCGGCAGCCAAGCGACTCAGATGGCTGCCACAGAGCGCCCCCCAGGCCAGCAACTCGACAATAAAGTCGCGGTCCGAGACGGCGTCGAGGCTGTTCTCGGAGGCGCGCCGGAAGCCCAGGCTGTGGGCCAGCGCCTCGCGGTCGATGGCGAGGGTTGTGCCGGCCAGGGCGGCTGATCCGAGCGGGCAGACGGCCACACGGCGCGCGGACTCATCCAGGCGCTCGCGGTCGCGCTGCAGCGGCCAGAAGTGGGAGAGGAGCCAGTGGGCCAGGAGAACCGGTTGGGCGCGCTGGACGTGGGTGTAGCCTGGCAGCGGCGTCTGCGGATGGGCCTCGGCCTGGGCGACCAGGGCTGACTGCAAGGCGTGCAGGCCCTGGCGCAGGGCGGGGAGGCGGTCCATGACGTAGAGGCGCACGTCGGTGGCCACCTGATCGTTGCGGCTGCGGCCGGTGTGGAGCTTGCCGGCGGTAGGGCCGATGAGCTCACGCAGGCGGCGCTCGACGGCCGTGTGGATATCCTCGTCGCTGGGCTGGAAGGCAAAGCGGCCGGCGCTCAGCTCAGCGCGAATCGCCTCCAGCCCGGCGCGGATCGCCTCGCCTTCTGCCGGGGTCAGCACGCCGGCAGCGGCCAGCGCCTGCGCCCAGGCCAGGCTGCCGCGCACGTCGCAATCGCCCAGCCGCCGGTCGAACGGCAAGGAATCGTTAAAGGCCGCCATATCGTCGGTTGTGGCGCTGCCAAAGCGGCCCCCCCAGAGCTTCATCTGTCCTCCTCAAGGTTTTGGAGCACGAAGGACACGAAGCGAGCGCGAAGGACGCGAAGGATTGAGTGCTCGTGCATGCCCACTGCTTTGCATGCATCCTTATGGCGGTGCTGCGACTGCCAAGATCCACCATGCAGTACATAACGCTTCGAGTTCTTCGTGTGTCTTCGTGTCCTGCGTGCTCTAGTGGCTTCCCGCACTGGTTTTGATGGGTCGGAGTCGCCTTCCTTTAGACAACGGGTACCCATCAAAACCAGTGCGGGGGCCCACTAGTCGCGCTTGAACGTCGAATAGTTGGGCGCACGATAGCTGGACTGGCCCAGGCCCTCGATATCCAGCAGGGCGCGCACCTTCATGGGTAGGCCGAAAAGGCGGATAAACCCGGCCGCATCCTTCTGGTCGTAGACATCTTCGGCGCCAAAGGTCGCGTAATCCTCGCGGTAGAGCGAGTTGGGCGACTTGCGGCCTACCACAGTACAACTGCCCTTGTAGAGCTTGCAGCGGACTGTGCCGGTCACCCGGTCCTGTGTGGCGGCGACAAAGGCATCGAGCGCTTCCTTGAGGGGGGTATACCACTGGCCGTAGTAGACCAGCTCGGCGTAGCGCTGTGCCACCAGCTCTTTGTAGTGCAGGGTCTCGCGGTCGAGGGTCAGCGTCTCCAGGGCGCGATGGGCGGCGTAGAGGATTGTGCCGCCCGGGGTCTCATAGACGCCCCGCGATTTCATGCCGACCAGGCGGTTCTCGACGATATCGACGCGGCCGATGCCGTGTTTGCCGCCCAGGCGGTTGAGCTCGGTCACCAGCTCCACGGGGCCATAGGCCACGCCATTCAGGCGGTGGGGCCGGCCCGATTTAAAGTCGATCTCCAGGTACTCGGGCTCGTCGGGCGCTTTTTCCGGGGCAACACTGAGGACGAACATATCCTCTTCCGGCTCGTGCCAGGGATCCTCCAGTGGGCCGCCCTCATGGCTGATGTGCCAGAGATTGCGGTCGCGGCTATAGATGGAGCGGGTCGACTGCTTGACTGGCACGTTATGGGCGGCCGCATATTCCAGGGCATCCTCGCGTGAGCGGATGTGCCACTCGCGCCAGGGGGCGATGATCTGCAGGGTGGGGTTGAGGGCCTGCACGGTCAGTTCAAAGCGCACCTGATCATTGCCCTTGCCGGTGCAGCCATGAGCCACGGCATCGGCGCCTTCCAGCTCGGCGATCTCGACCTGGCGGCGGGCGATCAGCGGGCGGGCGAAGGAGGTGCCGAGCAGGTACTCGCGCTCGTAGACAGCGCCGGCCATCATGGTGGGGTAGACATAATCGGTGAGGAACTCCTGGCGCAGGTCCTCGATGTAAATCTTGCTGGCGCCAGAGGCGAGGGCTTTTTCCTCCAGGCCATCGATCTCCTCGCATTGGCCGATGTCGGCGGTGAAGCAGATCACCTCACAGCCGTCATAGTTTTCGCGCAGCCAGGGGACGATGCACGAGGTATCGAGGCCACCGGAATAGGCCAGGACGACTTTGCGGATGGGTTTCTTCTCCATACGACGCTCCTTGAGACAAATGAGCCCGCCGCTCAGGTGGCGCCAAGCGCGGCGGCGCGAGCGGCGGGCGAAACGGCGGGGGCGCGACGATGGCCCCGTGGCGTGCTTGCCCGTTCCCCCGGCAGAGGGCGACGATGCCTGGCCCGGAGGGCCTCTCTGCACAGTGAGGCTTTGACAGCCCCTTCCCTTTCCACTATACTCGGCTCTCGCCCGGGGCCGCCTTGCCGCTCCTGCGGTTTGGAGTGCGCGTCGATGCGGCCACGAGGGTGTTCTATCTGGCCCAAGCGGGTCGAGAGGACTGTAGTCATTGCATAATCTGAGATGGTAATGGGGCGATTTTACTGGAGGGCCGGATCGCTGTCAACTTGGACAACGGGAGGGATGGCCCGTGTTTCACGTGAAACATGGGGCTGAGGGGCAGACGGCGATGTTTCACGTGAAACAATGGTCTGCGAGGGCCTCAGGCCACACGGAGGTCGGTGATGCAGGGAGTGGGGCGATTAGAGGGCAGGGATAAGAGGGGCCACCCTCCTGTCTTGGACTATGGCGAGAGCACCTACGAGCAGGATTTCTGGCGGGGCCGCAATCGTGATTATGAGGATGCCGCGGAGCGCCGGGCTCTGCGGCGCCTGCTGCCGCCCACGGGCGACCGTCTGGTGGATGTGGGCGCCGGTTTTGGGCGCCTGGCTGACCTCTACAGCGGCTACCGGCAGTCCATTCTCCTTGATTATTCCCCCGACCTGCTACGCGATGCCCGCAAGCGCCTGGCCCACCGGCCCCCGCTGACCCTGGCTGCCAGTTTCTACGACATTCCTCTGGCCGATGGCGCCTGCGATACGGCGGTGATGGTGCGCGCGTTGCACCATGCCGCCGATGTGCCCGCCGTGCTGGCAGAATTGCGCCGCATCCTGCGCCCGGGCGGCGCGTTGGTGCTGGAGCATGCCAACAAACGCCACCTCAAGGCGGTGCTGCGCTACTGGCTGGGCCGCGGCCCCAACCCCTTTTCCCTTGAGCCCCTGGAGTTCGCCCGCCTGAACTTTGACTTTCACCCGGCTTATATCCGTCAGGCGCTGCGCACCGCCGGGTTCGAGGTAGAGGAGGCGCGCGCCGTTTCCTTCTTCCGCTTGCCGCTGTTCAAGCGCCTGCTGCCGCCGCAGGGCCTGGCGGCGCTCGACGGCTTGCTCCAGCGGCCCCTGGCCCCCCTGGCCCTGAGCCCCAGTATTATGCTGCGCTGCCGGGTCGTGGGCCCAGAGGCTCTGGCCACCGGTCAGGGTGAGCGGCCGCTCTTTCGCTGCCCGCGCTGCCATGCCACGGACCTGGCCGCTGATACGCCCGAACGCCTGGTGTGCCGCCGGTGCCACTCGGTCTGGCCCATTACCGACGGCATCCATCACTTCCGTTAGGGACACGAAACATGGAGGGCACAGGGGCCAGTGCAAAAACCTCCGCGCCCTCCATGCCTCTGCGTGGGCCCCGGCCTTGCCCCTTCCGGCGCTCCTACACGCGCCAGGGCTCTTCCTCTTCCTCTTCCTCGAACTCACCCAGCTCTTCAGCGTAGAGGTCTGGGTCTTCATCAAAGGCTCGCTTGCATTCGGCGCTGCTGAAATAGTAGGTTTGACCCTCATAGACGGACTTGTACCGGGCTTCATCGGCCCGCATCTCGAGCCCGCACACCGGGTCGGTAACCATTTTCTCACGCTCGCGCATGAAGAAACACCTCCCAGAATGCCCACGAGGGGCTACGCTTGGCCCGTGGCCCTGACGGCCACCGGGCTGTCTCTCCGCCCATTTGCACAGGCAACCTGCCTGCTCTACGCCCCCAGGGCTGGGTTGCCTGCCTGCCGGGGGAGCAGGCCGCCAGTCTCTGATCCGGCCTTACCACGGGCTCCCCGGCAAGAATCGTGCCCACCATGGGTTTTTGACATGGCACGCCGGTTGCGCCTACAATCTCTGCCAGCCCTTCATCATTTTACAAGGAGCAGGCAACTGTGGAAACAGGTCTCTCGGGTCAAGTCGTGCTGATTACTGGGGCCGGCGGGGGTATCGGCGCCGCTGCAGCCCTGGCGTTTGCCCGTGAGGGCGCCCGCATCGCATTGGCTGATATTAACCTGGCCGCCGCACAGGCCGTGGCTGCGCAGGCCCAGGCCCTCGGCGCCGAAGCGGAGGCCTTCCGGGTGGATCTGGCGGACCCCGAGGCCGCCCGGGTGCTGGTGGCCCAGGTGACAGAGCGCTTTGGCCCGGTTGATGTGCTGGTCAACAATGCCGGCATCTTCCAATCGGTCGCCATCGAGGACCTCACTGTGGCTGCCTGGGACCGTATGCTGGATATCAACCTGCGCGCTGTCCTTCTCTGTGCGCAGGCCGTCCTTCCGGCCATGAAAGCCCGCCGCCGGGGCCGCATCATTAATATCGCTTCCATGGCCGGTGAGGTCGGCGGCATCAAGGCGGGCGCTCATTACGCTGCAGCCAAAGCGGGGGTGATCTGCCTCACCAAAGCATTGGCCAAAAGTGAAGGACCCTATGGCATTACGGCCAACTGCATCAACCCCGGCGTGATCGATACACCTATGACCCAGGCCTGGCCGGCAGAGTGGCTGCAGGATTTCATCGCTCAAACCCCCCTCGGCCGCCTGGGTACGCCCGAGGACGTGGCCGGCGCGGTTATCTTCCTGGCTTCCTCAGCGGCCTCTTTCCTCACCGGCGTCCAGATCGACGTGAATGGTGGCCTGCACATTGCCTGACAAACAACGGGGAGACAGGCCCCCCCCAGACCTGTCTCCCCTGTTGCCCCTACTACAGCCGATAGGTCCCTCTACCTGTCAGCTGTAGCGCCCCGTCGATCCTATCGATCCTCCGGATGGCTCCCTTTCTTCAAGGGAGCCCTCTCCCACGTAGGCTTCGGGGTCCTCGTCAAACATACGCTTGCAGTCTGGGTCAGTGAAGTAGTAGGTGATGCCTTCGTAGGTCGACGTGAACCTCGCCTCTCGCGGGTTGACTTCCAACCCACACACCGGATCGGTTACCAATCCCTTTGGCTGTTGCACGTGTAATCCTCCTGGAATCCAGGGTATACGGTTCTTTGGGCAATGCGCCCACCTGACCTTAAGCAATAACTGTGCCAGGCCCGCCATGCCGGGATGCCTCTTTGACACCTGTGCCGGGCGACCTAGAATGAGCGCCGAAAAATCCTTATACGCAAGGAGCAAGGTGTATGATCCTCGATGCTTTCCGTCTTGACGGGCAGGTCGCATTGGTCACGGGGGGCGGCACAGGGCTGGGGCAGGGCATGGCTGTGGGCCTGGCGGAAGCGGGCGCCGATATTGCCATCCTCCACCGTACCCATTTTGCAGAAACCCGGCAGGCCGTGGGTGCTCTGGGGCGCCGCTGCATCGGCGTGCCGCTCGATCTGGCCACGGCCTCGGTCGAAGATCTGGGGGCGGCCGTGCAGCAGGTGGTGGCGCAGATGGGTCGGCTCGATATCCTCGTCAACTGCGCGGGTATCACCGCCCGTGCGCCGGCCCTCGACTATCGTGAGGAAGACTGGGATGCGCTGCTGCGGGTGAACCTCAAAGCCGCCTTTTTCCTGGCGCAGGCCGCAGCCCGTCATTTTGTGGCCCGGGGCGGTGGGGGCAAGATCATCAACATCGGCTCCCTGCTGAGCCTGCAGGGAGGCATCCTGAACAGTGGCTATACCTCCTCCAAGAGTGGGCTCTTGGGGCTGACCCGCCTGCTGGCCAATGAGTGGGCCCCGCTGGGGATCAATGTGAACTGCATCATCCCCGGCTATATGGATACGGCCCTCTGTGCGCCCCTCAAAGCTGATGCGGCGCGCAACCGGGCCATCCTTGACCGCATCCCTGCCAATCGTTGGGGCACGCCGCAAGACCTGCAGGGCGCGGTCGTGTTCCTCGCTTCCCATGCTGCGGATTATGTGCATGGCATCGCCCTGCCGGTCGATGGAGGGTGGCTGGCGAGGTGAGGCGTAAGACGTGAAACGTCAAACGTAATGGCCGCCATGGCGTAGGTCACTGCTTCTCGTGGTGCCTGCCAGCATCCCAATGTGGAGCAGCAGGCCTGCCGCCATGGAGATCTGACGTTTCACCTTTTACGTTTTACTTCCCGCCGATACAGGTTGTACGCATAGACCGGCTTGAACCCGACGCTGGTGTAGAGGCGCAGGGCGGGCTCGTTGTCGCGATCGACGTTGAGCTCGACGGTGGGCCAGCGGTTCTCCAGGCACTGGCGAATGCCGCAGGCCAGCAGCCAACGCCCCAGACCAAGCCCGCGCCGCTCGGGGTGGATGCCCAGCGACGCGATGTGGCCGCTCTGAACGGTGGCGCCGCCGAGGGTGATCTCGCGCGCTCTGACCTCACACAGGCCAACAGGCTGGCCCTCACCCAGCCGCTCTACCACCCAGACGCGCGCGCCCGTCTGCTCCATGTAGAGGCGGTACCCCGGCCCGTCGGCACGGCCTACCCGCTCGCTGGAATAGACTCTATTGGTCAGTAGAGCGAGTTGGGTGCTTTCCGAGGCCCTGGCTTCGCGCAGCCAATAGCCGGCCACCGCCGGCGCCGGGGGCACGATGATGGGCTGCAGGCGCATATGCTGGCGAGGCACAAACAGGTCAAAGCCATGACGCCGCAAGAAAGCGCCTGCTGCGGCGTCGCGGTCGCTTACGGTGGTGCCCACATAGGGAGCGCCGCGCCGGGCCGCTTCAGCCAGGAGTTGCTCGAGGAGCATGCTGCCCAGGCCACGGTTGCGCCACGCCGGGTGCACAAACACTTCGACCTGCAGCCAACCCAGGCTGTGCCAGGGCCGCAGGCCGCCATAGGCCAGGATCTCTTGCCCCTGCTCGATGACCCACAGGTTGTGCGCGGCGCTTCCCTGACGCAGGTCGTTCTGCAATTGCATGCCCGCGTTGGCGTTCTGCTCTGCATCCACTGCTGCATTGGCGGCGCGGATGGCCAGCAGGCTGGCGCTATCCTGCGGGCGAAAAGCTCTGAGGTGTGTCATATGCCTCCCCTGCCACCTTGTAGGAGGGTCCCATGCCTGAATGGCCCGATATTCATGTCCTGATAGCCAGCTTCAACCAGGCTCTGGCCGGGCGTACGATAGGCTCGGTCATCGTCAACCAGCCCCGTTGCCTGAACCTGCCGCCGGAGGATCTGGCGCGCGCGCTCACCGGGCGCACAATCGGCGCCATCCGCCAGCGGGGCAAATGGGCGTTGCTGGCTTTGGATAGCAGAGTTGCTAACGCTAAGGGAGGCAACCCACTCTGTTGAGCAGGTTGCCTCCTCCATGCAGGTAATCCTGTGTGTCGTGATCGGCCTACAAGGCGCTTGCGGCGCCCGGTTTGTAGGTTTCCCACGGGGACGCCCCGCGGGGCGCCCCGACACAGGGCCTAGCGCCAAAGGCGGCCTCACCCCTGCCAAGCCAGATGATGTGGAGGGCACGGGCAGAGGTGAGGGCCGGCCAGGGTTTGGGAGGGTTTGCACGTTAGCAGCCGCGCGGGCCCGAGCCCGATAGCTCATCCGGCCCCGACGCGCGCCTGGCCAAGAACGGAGTCTCTACCGCCAGGGATGAAGCAAGAAGTGTGCCAACCGTAATAAGTAATACGTAATGCGTAAAGTTGCTATTGCGGAGCGTCTGCTGCTCCATGCTGCCCGCACTGGACAAGTGAATCGAGAGCAGCAAGCAATCCGCGGTGCGATTTTTACGCATTACTTCCGAACAGAAGCCGGCCCAGCCAGGGGCGCTGCAGCTCGACGGCCAGGTTCGGGCACAACTCGTGGCAGCAATAGCAGCGGATGCACCGGTCGGGATCCATGACGGCGCGGCCGTTGACAATGGTGATGGCCTGCACGGGGCAATGCTCAACGCAATAGCGGCAGCCCGTGCACCGCGGACCTGCGACGGGCGAAACGACCAACTGGCGGGTGGCCCAGCGCCGGATGAACAGCGGCACACTGCCCACATCCACAGCGCCCGCCGCGATATCGTCTTCCGTCGCCGAGTGGCCATCAGGGGTGCGCACAGCAATGGTGGGCTGCAGCAAGCGCACGAGCCTACGCGGCACCAGCCCCGGGTCCACCGCCGTCGCGCTGCCGGGACGAAAGCCATGGAAGCGCAGATCGGCCAGGGAAGCGCCCCGCAGGTCGATCTCCTCCAGGCGGCCGCTGCTCAGGCCCCACTCTACCGCCACCTGGATCGTGGGCATGGAGAGCGGCTCCCAGCCCACCAGCGCCATGGCCACCACATCGGCTGCCACCGCATCGGGGCTGGCCAGGAGCGTGCGCCCGGCAAAGGGGTTGCCGCCTGTGGGGCCGTTGCCGTCCATGGCCACGATGCCGTCAGTGAGCGAAAGCACGGGCCGCACGCAGCGGACGATGTCGATCAGGCCCTGCGAAAAGGCGAGCGCATTCTGCAGCTTGCTGTGATAGCCAATCTTGGTGACACCCGGGATTACCCCGAACAGGTTCTTGGTGGCTGCGCTGAGCCGCGTCAGATTGTGCGTCTTGAGCTTCGGCAGGTTGATCACCGCATCGGCGTTGGCGATAGCCGAGATGACGTCAATGCGCTTGAGCAGTCGGCCCTCGGGGTTGGGCATACCGGTGACGCCAGTATCGTAATTCAGCTCCGCGCCCGTCTCCTCAGCCACCTGCCGCATGCCGGTTTTCTCATAGAGCCGGCGCAGCAGGATGGGCGTAAAGGGCCCGCCGGGGCTTTCCACGATGACCGGTGTGGCCCCTACTTCCTGCACCAGGAGCGCCATCGCTCGCACCACACTCGGGTGCGTCGTGGCCGCAGCCTCCGGCGCCATCGCCCGCACCAGGTTGGGCTTGAGCGCCACCCGTTGCCCGGGCTGAATATAGCGCCCCAGGCCGCCCAGCAGGTCGATGGCCTGCCGCACAGACTCTTCTACCCGCTGCGGATCGTAATCGGCGCAGCGCACCAGGGAGACGACCGGCCGTTCCGACATGACGTCTATCCCTTTCCCCATAGCAATATCTTTACTATCAGAACTATTCTACTCCTCATCAGGGCAAGCGGCAACCCAGCCACTTTCCCTAGCGACACTACCTTGATACTTGCCTTGACAGAATCGTTGCCTTGTGCTATTTTCCCTGCATAGAAATCAGCAGACTGTCGCTGACGGGAGCAAGTAGACGTGCGTTTTGTGCGCACAGAGAGCCGCGGGCTGGTGAGACGCGGCCGCCGGGCGCTCGCTGAAGCCCTCCCCGAGATGCAGGCAGAACGCCGTCCTATTGGCGGCCAGTAAACCCTGCCGGGTCCTCCCGATACAGAGGCGCCTCTCATAAAGGGTGCAACCCACGGAGCTTACACGGCCTATCGGGCCGTCTCTATGGGCACTGGCTGGTGTAGAGACGTGCCGGTGGCGCGTGTTTTGGTGGTGGAGACATGCGTGGCCTGCCGGGCTGTTACCCTGAGAGAAGAGGCCAAGGCGCCTGCTGGCGACGCGGGCGTGAAGCAAGGTGGTACCACCCATTGCGCGACGGGTCCTTGCCGAGAAGGGCAAGGGCCTTTTTTTATTGAAAGCTATCAGCCATTAGCTATCAGCTATCAGCCTGAATCCCGATGAGCCGGACGCTGAAGCTCCACGGCAAAGCCTTTGCCAAAGACAACGACTGGAAGCTAATAGCTGATAGATGTTAGCTAGAAGGAGTGTTATCTCGTGAAATCATTGAACGCACACGAGTTGCGGCGGGCGTACATCGACTTTTTCCGGGCGCGCGGGCACGCCGAGATCCGCACGGCGCCCTTGGTGCCGGAGCATGACCCAACCGTGCTCTTCACGACGGCGGGCATGCACCCGCTGGTGCCTTTCTTGCTGGGGCAGCCACACCCACAGGGCAGGCGCCTGGTGGATGTGCAAAAGTGCCTGCGCACCGATGACATTGACGAGGTGGGCGACCGCACGCACCTGACCTTCTTTGAGATGCTCGGCAATTGGTCACTGGGCGACTATTTCAAGGAAGACGCCATCCGCTGGAGCTTTGAGTTCCTGACGGAGGTGCTGGGCATTCCCGTGGGAAAGCTTCACGTGAGCTGCTTCGCCGGTGACGCGGACGCGCCCAAGGATGAGGAGTCAGCGCGCATCTGGGAAGCGGTGGGCGTGTCGCGCGATCATATACACTTTTTCGGCAAGAAGCAGAACTGGTGGGGCCCCGCCGGGCAGACGGGCCCCTGCGGCCCCGATACCGAGATGTTCTACTTCACCGGCGCCGAGTGCACCGAGGGCAAGGGGGACTCCTGCGACCCCTCGTGCAACTGCGGGCGCTATGTGGAGGTGTGGAACGACGTCTTTATGCAGTACAACAAGACGGATGCGGGCGCCTATGAGCCCCTGATCCAGCGCAACGTCGATACCGGGATGGGCGTCGAGCGCACCATGGCCGTCTTGGAGGGGCACGACGATGTCTATCGCACCGAACTCTTCCAGCCCATCATCGTGCGCCTGCAGGAGCTTTCGGGCCGGGCCTACGACGGGGACCTGAATGACCGGCGCGCCATGCGCATTGTGGCTGATCACATCCGGGCCTCGGCCTTTCTCATCGCCGATGGGGTGACGCCCTCTAATGTGGAGCAAGGCTATATCCTGCGCCGCCTGCTGCGCCGCGCCATGCGCTTTGCCCGCCTGCTGGGCATTGAGGGCTCGGTGCTGCCTGGCCTGGCCCTGCTCGTGGTGGAACACTACAGCGCGGACTATCCCGAGCTGGCCGAAAAGCGCGACGTGATCGCCCATGAGATTGCCCTCGAGGAAGGGCGCTTCCTGCAGGCCCTGCAGCGCGGCGAGCACGAGTTCGAGCGCCTGCTGCGCCATCTCAAGGAGCCACAGATCAGCGGGCGCGATGCCTTTTACCTCTACGAGACCTATGGCTTTCCATTGGAGCTAACCCGCGAGATGGCGCGCGAGCAGGGCCTCACCGTGGATGAGGCCGGCTTTGAGCAGGCCTATGCCGATCACCAGGCCCTTTCGCGGGCGGGCGCCGAGCAGAAATTCGCCGGCGGCCTGGCCGATCATAGTGAACAGACGACCAAGCTGCACACGGCCACCCATCTGCTGCATGCGGCTCTGCGCCTGGTGTTGGGCGAGCACGTGCACCAGGCCGGTTCGAACATCACCGTGGAGCGGCTGCGCTTTGACTTTACCCACCCGGAAAAGCTGACCGATGAGCAGCTGAAAAAGGTCGAAGATCTGGTGAATGAAGCCATCGCTGCGGATTACCCGGTGTGCGTCGATACCATGAGCCTGGAGGAGGCGCAGGCTGCCGGGGCGCTGGCTTTCTTCGGCGAGCGCTATGGCGACCGGGTCAACGTCTACTCAATCGCCGACTTTTCCATGGAAGTGTGCGGCGGCCCGCACGTGGAGCACACGGGCCAGTTGGGGCATTTCAAGATCCAGAAGCAAGAGGCCGTTGGTCGTGGCGTGCGCCGCATCCGCGCCGTCGTAGAAGATTAGGTTCCCCGTAGGCACATAGTTTGCTCACGGTCAATGACCAGCATTGAGGAGGTCAATAATGCCCGTCGATATTACCACCCGTCTTCAGGCGCCGAACATCCTGGTTGCGGATGGGGCTATGGGCACCTACCTGCAATCGCAGGGGTTGCCTGCCGGCATGCCGGGTGAGCTCTGGAATGTGGAACAGCCCGAGACGATCCGCGCTGTCCATCGAGCTTACCTGGATGCGGGCTCACAAATTCTGACCACCAATACCTTTAGCGGCAACCGGGTGCGCCTGCCTCAAGGGGTCAACGGGCACCCCACGGCCGAGTTGGTGCGCCGTGGGGTAGAGCTGGCGCGCGAGGCAGCCGGCGATGTGGCCTGGGTGGCGGGCTCGATGGGGCCGACCGGAAAGCTGCTCGAACCCTTGGGGGACCTGAGCTGTGACGAGGCTGAAGCCGCCTATGCTGAGCAGGCAGGAATCATGGCCGAGGCCGGCGCCGATCTGATCCTCATCGAGACGATGACCGATGTGGAAGAAGCCCGCGCGGCCTTGTTGGGCGCGCTGCCCACCGGCCTGCCGGTCTTTGTCACCTTCGCCTTTGATGGCAGCGGCCGCACGCTGATGGGCAACCCGGCTGATGATGTGTGCCGGGAAATCCAGGCCCTGGGCGCTACTGCCGTAGGGGCCAACTGCGGCCAGGGGCCAGAAGCAGTGATCGTCGCTCTGCAGCGGATGGTGCGCGCCTGCTCGCTGCCGCTGATCGGTCAGCCCAATGCCGGCATGCCCACTCTGCAGGCGACCGGTCAGACCACCTGGGATGCCACACCCGACGAATTCGCCGAACTGGCCAGGGCGATGATCGGGCTGGGAGTCCGTGTCCTTGGCGCTTGCTGCGGCAGCACCCCGGCCCACATCGCGGCCATCCGAGCCGCGGTCGATGCCGTGCAGGCGTAGACTCGTAATAAGTGAACCGTAATAAGTAAGGTCGCCATTCCGAAATAGGTGTTGCTTTCCACCATCACGCCAAGACGTGGGCTGAGCAACACCTATTTCGGAATGGCGACCTTACTTATTACGGTTCACT
>DAOTVS010000193.1:0-11664 GCA_034436375.1 Anaerolineae bacterium
TGGCGCTGCCGCCCTGCGGGGCGGCAGCGCCACGGTATCACACACCAAACTCCTATCCAGTAATGAGGCCGGCCAGCGGCGAAGCACGCCACCGGGCAGCTCTCCTTGCCGGCGGCAGGGCGAAGCACGCCACCGGGCAGCTCTCCTTGCCGGCGGCAGGGCGATGCGCGAAGCAGCGAACCCTGCGCCCTTCTTTTCGCGCCGTTCCGTGACTTGCGTGCCCCACATTGCCACCTTTCCCCATCTCCTGTACAATCAAGCAAATCATCCCCCACACAGGAGGTCCACCATGAACCGCACACCGGGCGCGCCGTGGCTGGGCGCCGCGTACTACCCCGAGGACTGGCCGGAAGAGCTGATGGCGGAAGACATCCGCCTGATGCGCGAGGCGGGCATGAACGTGATGCGCGTGGGTGAATTCGCCTGGAGCCGCATGGAGCCGCGCGAGGGCGAGTATGACTTGGCCTGGCTGCACCGCGTGGTAGAGCGCCTGCACGAGGCAGGCATCGCCACCATCCTCTGCACCCCCTCGGCCACCCCACCCGCCTGGTTCACCTCCAGCCATCCCGACGCTCTCATGTTGCGCGCCGATGGCCGGCGCGCTCAGCACGGCGCCCGCCGGCACTGCTGCTCGAACAACCCGGAATACCGGGCGGCGACAGCGCGCATCGTGCGGCAGCTGGCGCGCGAGTTCGCCGGCAAGCCAGGGGTCATCGGCTGGCAGCTTGACAATGAGATCTACCCCTGGGACCGTGGCTGCTGCTGCCCCGAGTGCGTGCGCAGATTCCAGGCCTATCTGCGCGAGCGCTATGGCAGCGTGGAGGCGCTGAACCGGGCCTGGTGCCTGACCCTCTGGAGCCAGGAGTACCAGAGCTTTGACCAGGTGCCACCGCCCATGGAGCATACCTTTCACCATCCCTCACTCGTGGAGGCGTACCTGCGCTTCCAGTCTGACTCGCACGCCGAGTTCCTGGAGATGCAGGCGGACCTGCTCCGCGCGGGGGGCGTGGATGCGCCCATCGGCACCGACATGATGCCCTTTGGCGGGCAGAATTACGTGCGCACCAACCACAAGCTCGACGTGGTGCAGTTCAACCACTATAACGACGAGGGCAACCTGTGGCAGGCGGCGTTCTGGATGGATTTCCTGCGCCCCCTCAAGCCGGCGCCCTTTTGGAACACTGAAACCTCCACCTGCTGGAATGGGGGCACGACGGCGGCCGGCTACCGTGAGCGGGGCTTTTGTCGGGCCAACTCATGGCTGCCCATCGCCCTGGGCGGCGAGATGAACTGCTACTGGCTCTGGCGGGCCCACTGGGCGGGGCAGGAGCTGATGCATGGCTCAGTGATCTCTTCTTGCGGGCGGCCGCTGCACATCTTTGACGAGGTGCAGGAGGTGGCGAATGGGTTCGAACGGGCGCGCGAGTTCCTGACGGGCAGCCCCTGCACCCCCTCTGGCCTGGCGCTGCACTTTTCCGGTGAGGCCTGGAACACCTTCCTGGCCCAGCCCATGACGCCCAAGCTGGCCCCTTCGGGGGCGCGCCGCGACTATCCCTATCTGCACACGCTGCTCGAGGGCGCCTACCGCCCGCTGCTGGAGGCGCAGTTCCGGCCCGACGTGATCGACCCCGCCGCGGACCTGGCGCCCTACCGGCTGGTCTACTCGCCGCTCCTGCCCTGCATCGAGGAGGGCAACCTGGCGGCGCGCCTGACCCCGTGGCTCGAGCAGGGCGGCATCTGGATCGCCGGGCCCCTCACCGATGTGCGCAACCCCGATGGGGCCAAGTATGTGCACGCGCCGTTCGGCCGCCTGGAGGAGCTGGCGGGTGTGCACTGCCCCTATCAGGTGCCCGGCCATCCGCGCGATTTCACCGTGCACTGGTGGGATGGTTCCACGAGCGCCGGCGGCTACTGGTACGACGGGTTCGAGTGCGGCCAGGGCACGGAAAGCCTCGGTGAGTACACCGAGGGCCCGCTGGCCGGGCTCGCCGCAGCAGCGTGGCGGCGGGTGGGCCGGGGCGGCGTCATCGTGCTGGGCACGCAGCCCGGCCCGGCGACGCTGGTGCAGTTGATCCGTTGGGCCGGCGGCAAAGTGAATGTGGGGCCGGTAGCCGAGGCCAGCGAAAACCTGCTCGTCGTGCCGCGCGCGGGCCAGGCCGGCGAGGGGCTGGTGTGCGTGGAGCTGCACAACCGCCCCGCCCGGCTGCAGCTGCCACAGCCGATGACCGACCTGCTGAGCGGCGAGCGTGTGGAGGGCGAGGTGGCCATTGAGCCCTTTGGCGTGCGGGTGCTGCGCGGCATCTGATTGGGATTGTGCTGACGACGCAGGCAGCAGCCTGCCGCGCCCCTGGTAACCTCCTGTAGGTTGCAGGGCGGATGGCGGCGGCAACGCAGGTGCCGCCATCCGCCCCACAACCTCAAAGCCTCATGGCCGGGCGGTTGCAGCGCTGATAGCCCGGCCGGGAAATCTGGAGAACGAAGGGAAGGGAAAGCCATGCCGGCACAGGAAAAGAGAATTGCTCTCGATTGGGTGGACGAGCACCGCGAGCTGCTGGCCGCCCGACACCAGGAGATTTGGGCCCTGGCGGAGGTGGGCCTGCAGGAGCACCGGACGGGCAAGCTCCTGGCCGATACCCTACAGGAGCACGGCTTTAGCGTCGAGCGGGGCGTGGCGGGCATGCCGTCGGCCTTTGTGGCCACCTACGGCTCGGGCCGGCCGGTGATCGGCATGATGGCCGAACTGGACGCCCTGCCCGGCCTCTCGCAAAAGGCGGTGCCCTGGCGCGAGCCGATCCGGGAGGGCGGCGCCGGGCATGGCTGCGGCCACAACGCCTATGCCACAGCGGCCCTGGGCGGCGCGCTCGCTGCCAAGGAGGCCATGGAGAGGCTCGGCCTGCCCGGCACCATCAAGTGCTTCGGCTGCCCGGCAGAGGAGACGCTCATCGGTAAGGTGTTCATGGTCCGCGACGGCCTCTTTGCCGGCGTCGACGCCTGCCTGGGCCATCACCCCAGCGCGGCCAACGGCGTTTCGCTGGGCAGCGGCAACGCCGTCAACTCGTTCAAGCTCGAGTTCTTCGGCAAGGCCAGCCACGCCGGCGGCTCGCCCGAGCAGGGGATCAGCGCCCTCGACGCGGTGGAGCTGACGAATATCGGCCTCAACTACCTGCGCGAGCACGTCGTGCAGGAAGCGCGCATGCACTATGTGATCGAGGAGGGTGGGCACGAGCCCAATGTCGTCCCCGCCTATGCGCGTAGCTGGTACTATGTGCGCGCACCCCAGCGCAGCCTGGTGGAGCAATACTACGCCCGGCTGCTCCAGATCGCCGACGGCGCGGACCTCATGGCCGGGACGACGCACCACGTACGTTTTCTCTCCGGGGTGCACGACGGCCTGCCCAACCGCCCCCTGGCCGAGCTGGTCGTGGCCAACATGCGCGAGATCGGCGCGCCCACCTACACCGAGGAGGAGCTGGCCTTTGCCAGAGAGCTGGGCAAGAGCATCTCGCCGGCTGAGAAGCGCGCCTCTCTGAGCAAGAGCCTGCTGCCGGGCGCACTGGAGTTGATGGATGTCGACCTCAATACCCGCATCTATGACCCCTACGGCGATGGCGTCACGGGGCTGGGCGGCTCTAGCGATGTGGCGGATGTGGCCTGGAACACCCCCACGGTCGAGTTCGGCACGGCCCTCTTTGTCGTGGGCGCGCCGGGGCATTCGTGGCAGCACACGGCGATCTGTGGTACAAGCATCGGTGAGAAATCCTCGCTCTTTGCCGCCAAGGTCATGGCCGCCACGGTGATCGACCTCCTGACCCGGCCCGATCTGCTGGAGAAAGCCCGGGAGGACTGGCGCCGGCGCATGCAGGGGAAGGAGTACAAGTCGCCACTCCCGCCGGACCTGAAGCCGCCGCTGGATCAACTGCCGGCAGAGTAGCCGGCCCTGCAGAGTACCCGCTTCCACAGGACGCTGCCTGGAGCAAGCCCCTCACTCGTCGTAGAGATCCCCGAG
The DNA here is from genome assembly GCA_034436375.1 of Anaerolineae bacterium. GTDB lineage: Bacteria > Chloroflexota > Anaerolineae > SpSt-313 > SpSt-313 > DAOTVS01. Next base: position 4,007 of record DAOTVS010000193.1, read on the forward strand.
GCAGATGCCCATCTGGCCGGAGAAACGGCCACCGGTCGCTTTAGCGGGGCTTTGCTGGTGGCGCGGGATGGACACACCCTGCTCAAGAAGGGCTACGGCCTGGCCGATCGGGAGAGCGGGCTCCCCAACACGCCGCAGACGCGTTTTCGCATCGGGTCGCTCACCCAATGCGATCATGGCTGGTTCATCCGCGACGTCTCCGGCGGGCAGCGCATCACTCACACCGGCCTGCTCTACGGCTATTCCGCCATCATCGCCCGCTTTCCGGCCGAGGCAGAATTTGACTGCCGGGAATTGTGCGATTAGGATACTGTACGGTAGAAAGGAAGGGTCAGGTGATCATCACATTCCTGGGCACTGCCGCCGCCAATGCCTTCCCGGAGGCTTTTTGCCGCTGCCGCAACTGCGAGCAGGCGCGGGCGCTGGGCGGCCCCAGCCTGCGCAAGCGCTCCGCGGCCCTGATCAACGACGATCTGCTGGTCGACCTGGGCCCCGACATCATGACCGCCGCCGCGATGCACGGCCGCCCCCTGACGCAGGTGCGCTACTGCCTGCAGACGCACGCCCATGCGGACCACATGGACCCCTCGCACCTGCTCTCGCGCAGCCCGGGCTATGGTGTGGTCGGTGCGCCCCGGCTGCACCTTTACGCCTCCGCCGCTACCCTGCGGCAGGCCGCGCAGCTTCTCGCACGGGATTGCGCCCCCGGCAGCCTCTTCGATCCCGAGGCCGGTGAGCGGCTGAACCTGGAGATCCATCCGGTCGAGGCGCTGCAGTCCTTCACCGCCGGCCCCTACCGGGTGACGGCCTTCCCGGCGAACCATGACCCCGCGGTAGAGCCGCTGCTCTATGCCGTCGAGGCCGGCGGGCGCAGCATCTTTTACGGCGCCGATACGGCCGCGCTGCCCGAGGAGACCTGGCGGGCCTTTCACGAGCGCCGGCTGCGCTTTGATGTGGTGATCCTCGACCACACCTATGGACCAGAGCAGCCGGGCGGCGATCATTTGAGCGCGCACCAGGTCATTGCGCACATCGCGCGCCTGCGCGAGGAGGGCCTGCTGGCCGAGAACGCCCGCGCCCTGGCCACGCACATCGCCCATGAGGGCAACCCCGCCCACCCGGAGCTGGCGGCCTGGGCCGCGCACCACGGCTACGAGATCGCCTATGATGGGTTGACGGTGTGAAACATCAGCAAAGGAGAAGATACCCATGCCCGTCGTTCTCGTCAGCATCGACGGCCTGCGCCCCGACGCCCTGGCCGTCACCCACTGCCCCAGCCTGGAGTCGCTGCGCCGCCGGGGCTCATGGACCCTGGCCGCGACCTCGGTGATGCCCTCCATCACCCTGCCGGTGCACGTCTCCATGTTCCACGCTGTGCCGCCCACGCGCCACGGCATTACCACCAACGACTATCAGCCCATGGCCCGCCCGCTGCCGGGCCTGGCAGAGGTGGCCAAGGCCGCCGGGCTGAGCGGCGCCTTTTTCTACAACTGGGAGCCAATCCGCGACCTCAGCCGGCCAAATACCCTCGAGTTCTCGTACTTTTGTCACAATGAGTGGACCCCCGATGGCGATCAGGTCCTCGCCGATGAGGCCGTCCGCTATCTGGCGGGCCATCAACCGGACCTGCTCTTCGTTTACATGGGCACCCTCGACGCCTGGGGCCATGACCACGGCTTTATGTCTGATACGTACCTGCGCCACCTCGAGCGTGTGGACGCCGCCCTGGGCACCCTGCTGGCCGCCCTGCCCGCCGGGGCGACCGTGCTCGTCACCAGCGACCACGGCGGGCATGGCCGCGCTCACGGCACCGATATGCCCGAGGATATGACCATCCCCTGGCTCATTGCCGGGCCAGGCATCCGCGCCGCGCACCACATCGAGGCCTCTGTGAGCATCCTCGACACGGCGCCCACCCTCGCACGGTCGCTGGGGCTCACGCCCGACCGGCAGTGGGAGGGGCGCTGCCCGGAGGAGATCTGGGCCTGAGCACACTCTCTGGCTGGGCCGAAGACGGCCTGGGCGCCCACGGCCGCATTGGCCGTGATATTGGGAAAGCTCTGCCGACAAGACCATGGATGTAGATGCCGCGTCCACCGGGCCACTTGACTCCCCTGTACAGTTGTGGTAACATACTGGCGGACAGGTATCTAGCGCCTCGGCATCACAGCCGGGCGCTGCTTATGTCCTACTCCTTTACTTGCCCAAATTGCCAGCGAGGTGGAAAGATTAGTAGCCGAGAGCATCGTCTAAACCAGGAGATACGAGTCCGGGAGATTCGGCTGATCGATGAAGCCGGTAAGCAACTCGGGATCTACCCGGTCCGCGAGGCCCTACAGATTGCCGAGGAACGCGGCGTCGACCTTGTGGAAGTGGCCCCCAATGCCAATCCTCCTGTCTGCCGTCTCATGGATTATGGCAAATTCCTCTATGAGCGGACGAAGAAGGATCGTGAGGCCCGCAGAACGCAAAAGCTGACCGAGATCAAAGAGGTCCGGTTACGGCCCAAGATCGGCGAGCATGATGTGGATGTCAAGGTGCGCCAGATGCGAGAGTTCCTGGATGAGGGCTCCAAAGTCAAGGTGCGGGTCCGGTTTCGTGGCCGCGAGATTACGCACCCTGAAGTGGCGCGTGAGCTCTTGGACCGTGTCAGTATGTCGCTGAGCGAGTCCGCGGTGGTCGAGCAGATGCCGCAGATGGAAGGCAATACTATGCTCATGATCCTGGCTCCTGTGGCTAAGTAGCCCAGGGTGATGATTGTAGAGGTAATTTATGCCCAAGATTAAGACGCACAAGACGGCACAAAAGCGGTTCAAGGTGTCAGGTAGCGGCAAGATACTGCTCCCCAAGGGGAGCAAAAGTCACCTGCGCCGCCGCAAATCCAAGCGCGTTCTGCAGGCCTTGGATAAGACCATGGTGTTGACCACGCGCGGCGACAAGAAGCGCGTCAAGCGACTCATTCCGTACCTCAAGTAGGTTCGGGCGAGAACGGAGGAAGAACTTTGCCACGGGTAAAGCGAGGCGTGCCGGCTCGAGCGCGCCATAACAAAGTCCTCAAGCTGACTGCAGGGCAGCGTGGTACCAAGCACCTGCTCTTCCGCAGGGCCAATGAAGCCCTGATGAAGTCGCTCTCGTATGCCTACCGCGACCGCCGCGATCGCAAGCGGGACATGCGCCGGCTTTGGATTCAGCGTATCAACGCAGCCGCGCGTGAGCAGGGGATGAGCTACAGCCGCCTGATGAGCGGCCTGCGCATTGCCGGTGTGGCTGTGGACCGCAAGATGCTAGCTGACCTGGCAGTGCGGGATGCAACAGCCTTTGCGCAGTTGGCTGAGGTAGCGCGGGCCAGCTTCTAAGTTGGCCGAAGCATGGCGACAACGAGTATAGCGAACGAGCGTGTGAAATACGCTCGTTCGCTGCACCGGGAACGGGTCCGCACTCGTGAGAGGCGCTTCCTGATCGAGGGCACTCGATTGGTAGAGGAGGCGCTCCGCGCGGGGGTGAGGCCCGTTTTGGCATTCTATACAGAGCAGCTGTTGGCCTCGCCTCGAGGCCGGGTGCTGCACGCACAGTTGGCGCAGACTTCGCAGGCGCTGATCGAGGTCACGCCGGAGGTGATGGCCGCCACAGCCGATACGGTGACGCCGCAAGGTGTGCTGGCCGTGGTGCCAATCCCCGAGTTGCCGCTGCCGGCGCATGGGCTGCTGATCGTCCTCGACGGCCTGCGCGACCCCGGCAACGTGGGCACCATTTTGCGCACCGGTTGGGCCGCGGGAGTAGCGGGCGTGCTGGCGCTGACGGGCACAGCAGACCTCTATGCGCCCAAAGTCGTCCGCTCAGCCATGGGCGCCCATTTCCACGTCCCCCTGCGCAACGGGCTGGACCTGCCGGAACTGGCCTCATTGCTGGCCGGCGGGCAGGTGCTCCTGGCCGACGAACAGGGCCTGCCCTATTGGCAGGCGGACTGGAAGCAGGCGCGCGCGCTGATTATTGGCGGCGAAGCGCGCGGCAGCGAGTTGGCAGCGCCCCTGGCCCGAGAGCGCGTGACGGTGCCCATGGAGGCAGGGGTCGAGTCCCTCAATGCGGCCATTGCGGCAGCCGTGCTCATGTTCGAGGCGAGAAGGCAGGACATAATAAGTAAACCGTAATAAGTAAGGCCGCCATTTCAGAGTGTTCCTTGCTAAAGTCACTTGCCCTGGCAAAGCTGGCATAAAGCATCATGCACTCTTGAGTAGCGACCTTACTTTTTACGGTTTACTTTCCACGGTTTACTTATTACGGTTTACTTTTTACGCTCCATCACGACCTTACGCATTGCGCATCAAGAACTCTTCCAACAGTGTCAGTGCCGCGCGCACCGACGACCGCTTGTTCGCGACGCGGTCACCTTCCCAAATGAAGCGCCGCCATTCCGCGCCTGCATGCGTGGCGAGGCCGATGTACACCAGGCCGACGGGCTTTTCCGGCGTGCCGCCCCCGGGTCCAGCGATGCCGGTGGTGGAGAGGGCCAGATCAGCGCCGATGAGGCGGCGGGCGCCCTCGGCCATGGCTTGCGCAACCTGCCAGCTTACGGCGCCGTGTGCAGCCAGCATCGCCGTCGGCACACCCAATACATGCTCCTTGACCGCGTTCGCATAAGCGACGACCCCGCCCAGGTAATAGTCCGAGCTGCCAGCGATATTGGTGAGCGCATCCGCCAGGCCGCCGCCGGTGCAGGATTCGGCCGTGGCCAGCGTGAGCCTCCGCGCCCGCAGCAGCTCGCCCACGCGGCGGGAGAGAGTTTCGATCTCGGTGTTATCTGTCAAACGTGCACACTCCTTCAGGTCTGACTGCAGGGCGCCTGTGGCGCCATCGACGGCCGGGCTTCGCTGCGCACGCCCCCGGCGCGCTGGCACCTAATACCCCCTGTCCCACTCCACCTCATTGAGCAAGGGCTGAGCCTCCACGTAGCGGCGCAGGTTCTCGGCGAAAAGCCGCGTGAGGCGGCCATTGTGGGCTTGCGAGTTGCCGGCGACGTGCGGCGTGAAGAAAACGTTCTCCATGCGGTAGAGGGGGCTATCGGCGGGCAGGGGCTCACAGGCAAAGACATCGAGCCCGGCGCCGGCAAGTTGCCCCTTCTGCAGGGCGCGGATCAGGGCCGGCTCATCGACCAGGCCGCCGCGGGCGATGTTGACCAGAAAGGCGCCGGGTTTGAGGGCAGCCAGCTCCCGCTCGCCAATGATGCCACGTGTAGCAGGGGTGAGGGGCAGCGCCAGGACGACGAAATCGCACTGGGGCAGCAGGGCCAGAAGCTCCGGCGTGCGGTAGAGGCGCACGGGGATCTTGCCGGCGGGGTCGCCTGTGCCGGGCTCACCCCAGCCTTGCTCCCGCCGCCCGGCCGCCCGGCGCAGCGCCAGCACGCGCATGCCCAGGGCCTGGCCCACCCTGGCCACCTGCCGACCAATGGAGCCATAGCCCACAATGCCCAGCGTGGCGCCCTGCAGCTCGCCCATGCCCTGCATGGCGGGACGGGCCTGCTGCCAATCGCCCGCAGGGCTGCAATGCCAGGCCACGGGCAGGCGCCGCACCCAGGCCAGCATGAGGGCGAACACGTGCTCGGCGATGGGCACGGCGTGCACGCCGCTGGCCGTGGTCAGGTGGATGGATGCGCGCTGGATCTCGGCCAGGGGCAGGTGGTCCACCCCGGCGGAGATGGTCTGCAGCCAACGCAACCGCGGCGCCCGCTCCAGGCCGAAAGAGGTATCGTGGATCAGCATCACCTCCGCCGTAGCCAGATGGGGTTGGATATCCTCACCCGGCGCGAGCTGGTGCAGCGAGATGCCAGGAACGGAACGGAGAAGGCCCAAATGCTCGTCGTTCAAATCGCCCAGACTCAGTACCTGTATGGGGTCCATGCCTTTGCTCCTCAATGTGTGCAATACATCGTTCTGTCACCAGTATACCACAAGTCCAACTGAGGCGGCAGTTTGGGAGGCAGCCGGGTGTCTTGTTGCACTGCCGCCCGGCATGGACCTCTTGAGGGGATGGTTTGATGCCGGCTTGGAGCTGCGCGAAAAGCCCGGCTGTTGCCAGTGCAGAGTTACGGCATATACCCCTGACCGGCAAGTTGAAGCGGCCCCTGCTTTGTGATACAATGCCTGCTGTGGAAGAGTCAACGGATCGTTGGGGTATCATTGGCCATGCATGGGCGGTGCGCCTGCTGCAGCTCGCGGTTGAGCGCGGGCGGCTTTCGCATGCCTACCTCTTTCTGGGCCACCCGCGTGTGGGCAAGACAACCCTGGCCCTGGCTCTGGCCAAGGCCATCAACTGTACCGGCGAAGCGCCGCCCTGCGGACAGTGCCGCAACTGCACGCTGATTGCCGCCGGCCGCCACCCCGATGTGCGGGTCATCGAAGGGGGCGAGGTGCGGGCGATTCGCATCGACCAGGTGCGTGATCTGCAGCGGGAGGTGATGCTTTCGCCGGTAGAGGCGCGGCAGCGCGTGGTGGTCCTGACCGATTTCCAGGGCGCGACGCCCGAGGCGGGCAATTGCCTGCTAAAGACGCTGGAGGAGCCGCCAGCGCGGGTGACGCTGATCTTAACGGCCACGCAGGTAGGGCGCCTGCTGCCGACCATCGTCTCGCGTTGCCAGCCGCTCTGGCTACGGCCGCCGGCAACGGCTGCCCTGGCGCAAGGGCTGGAGAGACTCTTGGGCGCCCCGGTCGAGCGGGCGCAGGAGGTTGCGCGCCTCGCTGGGGGCCGCGTGGGCTGGGCGGTGGAGGCAGTGCGCGACGGCGGGCTGCTCCAGGAGCGCCAGGAGCAACTGGACCGGCTCAGGCAGGTGTTAGCGGCGGATACTCTGGGGCGGCTGCGCTGGGCGCGGGATCTGAGCGACGAGCCCGATGCGCTGCCGGGCCTGCTGGATCTGTGGGCCGGCTGGTGGCGCGATTTACTCCTCTGCCGGGCCGGCTGCCTTGATCTGGTGGCCAATGTGGATTACCAGGGCGCAATCGAGGCGACCGCGCGCTCCTTTGATGAGGCAAGCCTGTTGCAGGGCTTGCGGGCTCTGAGCGACGCCCGGCGCCGGCTGGATGCCAATGCGAACCCACGGTTGACTCTGGAGGTACTGTTCTTGACACTGGGCCAGGCCCAGGGGATTGGCTAGATGGGAACGATTGTGGTGGGGGTGCGCTTTCGGCGCGCCTCGAAACTTTACTATTTCGCGCCAGGCGAGCTTGCCGATCTGCAGCCCGGTGAGGAAGTGATCGTGGAGACGAGCCGTGGTCGCGAGCTAGGGCGTGTGATCATCCCTCCGCGTGAGGTTGATGAGGCGGAGATTGTGGGTGAGCTCAAGCCGGTAGAGCGGCGCGCAACGACCGAGGATCGCCTCAATGCAGTGCATTTCCAGCGCCGCGAGGCAGCGGCGCTGCGCAAGTGCCGTGAGGAGGTGGCGCGGCACCAGCTGCCGATGAAGGTCGTGAGCGCCGAATACAATTATGACGGCACACGCCTGGTTTTCTCGTTTACGGCGGAAAAACGGGTGGACTTTCGCGAACTGGTGCGTGACTTGGCCAAAGCCTTCCAGGCTCGCATCGAGCTGCGCCAGATCGGCGTGCGCGACGAGTGCAAGCTGATCGGTGGGGTGGGCTCTTGCGGGCGTACACTCTGCTGCCAAAGCT
>DAOTVS010000194.1:0-34842 GCA_034436375.1 Anaerolineae bacterium
TGCACGGTCAACTCTCCGCCACCCAAGGCCTGTGCGGCCTGCAGAATGGCCATGGTGATATCTGACCGGCGCTGCTCCGGCGATAGACCGGCGCGCAAAGAGTCTTGAGCCAGGGCCAACGCGCGACCGATCAACTCCTCCCTCGCAGCCAGCAGCCGCTGCCGGGCGGCCACCTCGGCCATGGCCGTCATGCGGCGCCGTTCCTGCTCCGCCTCACGCTGGGCCCTGGCGATAGCGGCCGCAATCTCCGCCGCCCGCTCCTGTTCGGTTTCATGCCGGATGCGAGCTGCTCGCTCGGTAGCCACCTGTACCTTTTCCTGCGCGTTTCGCTCCGCATCGGCCAGGATCTCAGCGCCCAGGGCCTGCAGGCCCTCCGTGGCATCCATAGCGCCCTACACCCTGACGCCCAGAGCCTGGCGCAACACATCGCGCAAGGGGCTACGTGGGGCCCGCCCCTCACGCCCCGGGATCTCGTACATAAGCGGCAGGCCGCCCGTCCACTGCAGGTCCGGCAGCCGGCTGGCCAGCGCCGAGGTAATGAGGATCAAACCAATTTCGGGGTCACGGCGCACGGCCTCGAGCTTGATCATGGCCGCATCCGGGTCATCTGTAGCGAAACCGGCCACCCCGGCCAGAGCAAAGCCCAGCACCGCATCGCGCTCGCCCATCACGAATAGCTTGCGCTCCATCAAATACGCCCCAGGATCAAGATAGAGATGATCACACCGTAGATGCCGATGCCCTCCGACAGCCCGACGACGACCAGGGCGCGGCCAAAGAGCTCGGGCCGCTCGGAGATCGCGCCCAGGGTCGCTGCCCCCGTCACGGCCACCGCGTAGCCCGCCCCGATCGTCGCCAGGCCTGTCGCCAGCCCCGCCCCCAAAAAGGCCAACCCGGTATCACTTGCCTGCCCCAGTGCGGCAGTAGCCACACCGGCGTGGACCGGAGGCGCCAGAGAGAGCAGCAAGGCAAACAGGACCCCCAAGCCCACCAGGTTTAGCGCCAGGATTCCATACGCCGCCCGCCGGGGAAACCCCGGCCGGCGCCGGGCGTACAGTTCTAACAGGCCCAACAGCAGCACCAATATAGCCAGAATGACGCCCACGGGCATCAGCAGGGCTCTCATCACATTGGCCTCCTCAAGGCAGCTTGAAGGGACGAAAGGGGATGCCATTCCCCTCGTAGAATTTGCTAAAGAACTCGTAATAGTTCAGGCGCAGCGCCTGGATGCCAGCCACCAGACCCTCCAGCGCGATGACCAGCACATTGCCGAGCACCAGGATAAGGGCCGGAGCCAGGGGGATATGGCTCAGGGCTGCGGCAAGGAACAGAAATACCGCGCCGATCCCCGCATGCGCAATGGCAAAAGCGCCCAGGCGGATGAACGAAATCGTGTTGCTCAGGTAGCGCAGGATCGCATCAAAAACCTCGATCCCCGATTCGAGAAACCCCAGAGGGCCCACACTGCGGCCCAAGACCTCGCCCAGATACATCAGGATGAGCGGCAGGCCAACCAGGGGGGCCACGGTGGGCAAGCTGATCGGTTGCTTGCCCAGGAAAGCGCGCGCCAGGATAATGCCGCCCCAATAGAACCAGAGGCCGGCCAAACCGAAGCGCCCCAGGGCCAGTCGGCGCCGGTCACGCACCCGCGCCGCTCCAATCACATTGAGCAGCACACCAGCCGTCACAATGATGATGCCAGCCACGATGGCGACTGACACGGCATAGGTCGGGTTCTCCAGCGGGCGGAACCACAGCGCAGGCACAACTGTTTCCGACAGAAAGAAGGAGCCATCGAGCAGGCCAAAAACCATGGCCGCCGCCCCACAGGCCGCCAACACCCAGCCTGCAATCTGCCGGCGCCAGGCCAGCCACAGGCCCGACAAGGCCAGGATGGCCCCCTGGCCCAAGTCGGCGAACATGAAACCAAACATCAGCACGAACAGCAGACCGGCCAAAGGCGTCGGGTCAAGCTCACGATAGTTGGGCACACCATAGGTTTCGATCAGGATCTGAAAAGGTCGGATGAAGGAGGGGTTGCGCAGCGCCGTCGGAGGTGTTTCCGGCGGTTGGTCGAATTCAGTCGCCACCCTGCCGCCCAGCAGCCGTCGCAGGCGCTCCGTGATCTGGCGCCGCCGTTGAGCGGGCAGCCAGCCCACAATCAGGCGGGTGCGCTCAGTGGTGCCGAAGAGCTTCCAGCCTTGCAGAGCGGCGCTGTTCAGCGTCAGTTGCCCCTGGATCTCCTCCAATTCGCCCTGCCACCGCTCTGCCAATTGGGCACGCCTGCGCGCCAACTCTGCCTCTGCCGCGGCCAGGGCCGCCTGCCGGTCACGCACCGTCGCCAGGGCCTCAGCCGCCGTTCCCGTCAGGTCCTCAGGAATGCTAGCCGGGCGAGCATAGGCGCTGGCCAGGGCGCGCTCGAGCACTTGGGCATGCGCCCGCGCCGTAAAAGCCAACACCAGCGTCTGCTCACGCCGGCGGCCCAGGGGCAGCAAGACATGGGGAATGCGCTGCAGGCTACCCCGCAGGCGCTCCAGGTTGGCGCTCGGCACCAGGGCAGCCGCATAGTGTACGTAAGACAATGCACGGAGAGCCGTGAGATCAACGTCCACGCGCGCCAGCAGCGCCAACTGCTCCGCGATCGGCGCCAGGCGCTCGGCATCGCTCTGCAGGGCTTCCTCACGCTGCCGGAGGTCCTCCACCGCCCTCTCGCCGATGCGCAAGCGTTCCTCGACCGTCACACCCACGCCCTCCGGCGACAGCGGCGCCCCGGCAAGGGGAGCTCCGGCCAGGGTGATGCCCAGCGCATCGGCCACCCGCTCCACGCGCCTCTGGTCACCCTCATAGAGGCTGCTCAACCGCTGAGCCTCTACCCATTGCAAAGAGGAAGCCCAGGCGCCCAGGTCCTCGACGGGCAACAGTTGCACTGCCCCCAGTCGCCCCAACTCTGTTGTGGCCTGCTCCACATCGGTATCCAACACGGCAAACAGCCCGCGTATCATAGGCGCCGGGGTCCACATCTAGGCCTCACCCCATAGGAAAGTCTCGATCTCTTCCGGCCCGCGCCCGCTCTGTTTCCCCTCTAGAATAGCCCGGATATCGTGCACTTCAGCCTCTTTGAGGGCAAGAAAGCCCAGGATGGCCCCTACACGAAAGGGATACCCACCCATGGCGCGCCGTGCGGTCCCCCACAACCAGTGCCGCAGGGCCACTTCGAGTCGCCAGGGGGCCTCTTCCCCTGCCAACGGCAAGAGCAACGAACGGTAAGGCTCGGGCAAGGCGGCAATCGCCTCACGCAGGTCCGCCGCGTCGGCGACCCGGCGCACCGTGTCATCCCTGACCCGGTAACCCGCGGGCAGTGTATAGTTGAATATCTCTTCCGGCGAGAGGTGGTAGAGAGCCTTGTAGCGCAACATCCACTCCACGTTGATCACATCGTAACGCATGCCCAGCAACTCCGCTGCTTCGATCCGGTCCCTGCCCGGCAGCGCGCCCATCGTGGACCACAGGCGACGGTAATAATCGAGGTCCAGGGCCACCTCAATGACAAAAAGGGTGCCCTCGCGCCGGTAGCGATCCAGCGCATTGCGCAGCACTCCCGCATAGGGTAAGCCGTCGAGGGCAGCAACAGCGTCCCCGATCGCCGGCGCCGCCAGCAATGCGGCGATGGGCAGGCGTTCGTAGCGGCCGAGGGGCACCAACAAAGACCTAATCTCCTCATCGGGTACAGCCGTCGCCAGGCCGCGCAGAATGACCTGCAGGTTATCCACCTCAAACCGGCGCAACATCTCGAGCACCAGCTCATAGAGCCCGCCAGCCAGGGCCCAGAGCAGGCGCTCGTAGGCATCCACCAGGCCCCGCTGAAGCGCCTTTTCCAGGAGGAAGAGGTTGCTCAGCCCTGCCACACCCTCACCCAGGTAGCGCCTATAGACGGTACCCGTCAGTTGATGGACAGCATCGTCGAACGTGGCAGCCACGATTAGCGAGCGTTTTTCCTCCCGCGAGAGCAATTCCGCCGCCAGTGCGCGCACTTTGGCGTTTGGCGCCGCCAGCCGAGTGACGCGCGTGCTCACAGGCGTCCTTCGGGTGCGCCCAGGCTCACCGCCTGCTCTTCCGGAGGCATGACCGTCGCCGGCCACTGCAGGATCGTCGCCACAATGTGCTGCGCCGCAGCGGCCAGATGCGAGGCCGCCCCCTCCGCCAGGAGCCGGGACTGTTCCTCCGCCTGTGCCAGGATCCTTGCGCGCTCGTGCTCGGCCTCCTGCGCCGCGGCGACGATGATGCGCCGGGCTTCCTGTTCAGCATCGGCTTGGGCCTGGCGCTGCAGGGCCGTTCTCTGCCCTTCCGCTTCCGCCATGATCTCCTGCGAGCGCCGCTCGGCCGCCGTCACGATTGCGCGGGCTTGCTCCTCGATCGCCAGGATCGAGCGCAGCAACTGCTCCATGCCCACTCCATATAATTAGAGGTGGTTAGGCAAGGCATCCCCGGCAAATTCTATGCCAGGGTAGGATGCGATCTTTACGATGGCCGGAAGTGTGCCAGGGGTACCTGTCCCATGCCTGGGGCATATAGTCCCCCTGCAAAAGAGCTATTGTCCACCCGACTCTTGTATGTTATAATGTGCTTACCTTGATGGAAATGTATTGATTATGTGTTGATGACGAAAGGGGGCTACCCATGGGCGACGAGACTCGACGGATGGCCATCACCGTTAGGGAGCAGCCGAAGGCAGGCAGCATCGCCCGGAAGCGTGGGGCGCCCCCCAGTTATCGACGCATCCCTCGCCCGCATGCGGCGCGCCGGGATCCAGGAGAGGCAGCCGGTGATGATTGCATGGCCCTCTACCTGGGCGAGATCAGCCGCATCCCCCTGATCTCTGCACGCGAAGAACGGCGCCTGGCCCGTCTGGCTGAGCGGGGCCGGCGCGCTCAGCGCCGCCTCGAAAACGGTCCCGAGCTCACCGCTGAAGGGCGGGCCAGCCTGATGCGGCGCGCCGAAGAGGGGCAGCAGGCCCGCCAACAACTGATCAGTGCCAACTTTCGCCTGGTCGTGAGCGTGGCCAAGCGCTATGCCGGGCTCGGCGTCTCCCTCCCCGATCTGATCCAAGAGGGGAACATCGGGCTCATCCGGGCAGTAGAAAAGTTCGATTATCGCAAAGGCTTCAAGCTGAGCACCTACGCCACCTGGTGGATCCGCCAGGCCGTCACGCGTGCCGTCGCCGAGCAGGGCCGCATGATACGCCTCCCCATTCATAGCTGCGAGCGCATCAGCCAGATCACTCGAGCAACGCGCGACCTCATACAAGAGCTGGGCCGCGAGCCTGATGCGAAAGAGGTGGCAGGGCGACTGGGCATCACCATCAACCGCGTGGAAAGCATCCTGAGCCAATCCCAGCAGATGCTCTCGCTGGATATGCCCGTCGGCGAGGACCACGACGGCCGCCTGGGCGATTTCGTGGAAGATGAATCGGCGCGAGTGCCCTCCGACAACACGTGGGCCGCTCTTCTGGAACAGCAGATGCGGGATCTGTTGACGGCCCTCAGCCCGCGCGAGGACCGGATCCTGCAGATGCGCTACGGCTTGCGCGACGGTCACGCCTATACCCTCGACGAGGTCGGCAGCCGCTTTGGCCTGACGCGCGAGCGGATCCGGCAGATCGAGGCGCAGGCCCTCGACAAGCTGAGGCAGCCTGCGCGCAGCGGCAAGCTGGTTGACTATTTGGGTTGAGCCTACCGCTCGTTTGCCCAAAGTGCAGAGGTACTGTAGAATCGAGAGCGCTGAGAGGATCGTCTCTCAGCGCTCTCGCTGTCCTGAACAGAGACTAGCACCTCACGCGGGGCCGCGGAGGATGGTGCGTGACTGCAGGCAAACGCTGATGAATGCCGATCGGGCAAGTCTCCTAGACTTGTGTCTTCCAGAGCATCCGCGTCTCTCTGCGGTTTCCTTCCCCATCATCCCCGCACCTCCGCGTGAGGCCCGTTTTCATGAGCCGCTCAATGCAAGGAGGACACCACGCCATGTTCACTGATCTGACTGTGAACCAGTTTCTCGATGCGCTCGCTTCGAAAGAGCCCGTACCCGGGGGCGGCAGTGGAGCGGCGCTCGCCGGTGCGCTGGGGGCATCTCTCGTCAGCATGGTCTGCAACCTGACCATCGGCAAGAAAGGCTATGAAGCTGTCGACCAGGCCATGCAGGACCTTCTCCGGCGCTCCGAGGCCATCCGCGCCGAGCTGCCGCGCTTGCTCGAAGCCGACACCCAGGCCTATGGCCAGGTCATGGCCGCCTACCGTATGCCGCGCGCTACTGAGGAGGATAAGCGGGCGCGTGAAGCGTTGCTGCAGGAACGCTTCAAGAAGGCAGCTACCGTGCCGCTGCAGATTGCCGAGCGCTGCGCCGAGGTCGTCAACCTGGCCCTGCCCGCCGCCCAAATGGGCAACAAGTGGGCCGTCAGCGACGCCGGGGTAGGCGCCCTCCTGGCGGAAGCCAGCCTGCGCTCAGCCCTGCTCAACGTCGAGATCAACCTGGCATCCATCTCCGATGCCGCCTTTGCGGCCGATATGCGCCGCCGCATGGCAGAGATCACCACTCAGGCCACCGCGACCAAGGATCAGGTGCTCGAGATCGTGCACAAGACGATCAGCGGTAGCTGATCGGTTGATGAAAGGAAGGCACCCCTATGACTGCCAAGATTCTGGATGGCAAAGAACTCGCCAAGATGATGCGCACCGAGGTCCAGCAGACTGTGGCCGATTTCAGGGCCCGCTGGGGCGTAGCGCCTGCCCTGACGGTGGTGCGCGCTGGTGAAGACCCCGCCTCGGTCAGCTATGCCCGCGCCATCGCCAAGGCCTTTGAGGCGGCCGGCTTGACCTTCAACCTCCGCACCTTGCCCGAAACGGCCTCCCAGGCGGAAATTGTGGACCTGGTCGCCGGCCTCAGCGCCGACCCGGCAGTGCACGGCATCATGGTGCAGGAACCCCTGCCCAAGGGCGTCGACGGCGCGGCCGTTGTAGCCGCCCTCGCGCCTGCCAAGGACGTTGACGGCGTGCACCCTGAGAACGCCGGCCGCCTGCTGCAGGGTGAGGGCGACTATTTCGTGCCTGCTACTCCTGCTGGCGGCATGGAGATCCTGCGCCGCAACCAGGTGAACCTCAAGGGCGCCCGCGCTGTCGTGGTGGGCCGCTCTAACATCGTCGGCAAGCCCATGGCCTGCCTGCTCCTCCACCAGCATGCCACGGTCACCATCTGTCATTCGCGCACCATCGACCTGGGCGCCATCACCCGTGAGGCCGATATCCTGGTTGCGGCTGTCGGCAAGGCCCGCATCATCCAAGGCGACATGGTCAAGCCCGGCGCCACGGTGATCGACTTTGGCGTCAATTTCGACAATGGCGTCATGGTCGGCGACGTCGATTTCGAGAGCGCCTCTGCCGTCGCCGGCGCCATCACCCCGGTCCCCGGCGGCACCGGCCCCATGACCAACGTCATGCTCATGCTGAACACGATCACAGCTGCCGATCGGCAACTCACCGCCCGCCGCTGACCAGGTGCAGCATCATGCAATGCGTATCATTTGGACTATTCTCGCATCCTTGACAACAAACCTTAAACTGTGGTACCATAACGCCAGTGACGCCAGTCACCGTGTTCCTACGCCGCTGCGCTCCATCTCCAACAGGGCCGGCCGGCGCCTGTAATGTTTCACAAACCATGCTGTGTTCCGCATCAGGAGGCACCCATGCTCAGTGACATCGAAATCGCACAGGCCGCGAAAATCCGCCCCATCAAGGAGATCGCAGCCAGCGTTGGACTCACCGAAGACGACCTCGACCTTTATGGCAAGTACAAAGCCAAAGTCCATCTGGACGTCCTCGATCGGCTAAAAGACCGCCCCAATGGTAAGTACATTGATGTAACAGCCATCACCCCTACCCCCCTCGGCGAAGGCAAGACGGTCACCACCATCGGCTCCAGCCAGGCCCTGGCCTACATTGGGAAGAAGGTCTTTACCTGCATCCGCCAGCCGTCCATGGGCCCTACCTTTGGCATCAAAGGCGGCGCAGCGGGCGGCGGCTACTCACAGGTCATCCCCATGGAGGACTTTAACCTCCACCTGACGGGGGATATTCACGCCATCGGAGCAGCCCATAACTTGCTCGCCGCCGCCATCGACTCGCGCATCATGCACGAGAGCGAGGTATCCGATGAAGAGTTCGAAAAGCGCGCCGGCAGCAAGAAACTGAATATCGATCCCTACTCCATCATGTGGAATCGCGTGGTCGACATCTCGGATGCAGCCCTGCGCAACATCATCCTCGGGCTCGGCACCAAGACCGATGGCCGGCCGCGCCAGGGCGGCTACGATATTACCGTCGCCTCCGAGGTGATGGCCATCCTGGCCCTCTGCTCGGGCCTGAAGGATATCCGCCAGCGCTTGGGCCGGATCATCATTGGCCTCGACAAGAACGGCAAGCCCCTCACCGCCGAGGACCTGGGCGTCGCGGGCGCCATGGCCGTCCTGATGAAAGACGCCATCATGCCCAACCTGATGCAGACCCTGGAGGGCACCCCCGTCTTTGTGCACGCCGGCCCCTTTGCCAACATTGCGCACGGGAATAACTCCATCGTGGCCGATCGCGTCGCACTCAAGCTGGCAGACTATGTGGTCACCGAGAGCGGCTTTGGCGCCGACATGGGCATGGAAAAGTTCATGAACGTCAAGTGCCGCATCTCGGGCCTGCGTCCCGACTGCGTGGTCATCGTGGCCTCGGTGCGCGCGCTCAAGATGCACGGCGGCGGGCCCAAGGTCGTCGCGGGCAAGCCGCTCGACCCGGCCTACCAGCAGGAGAACCTCAACCTGCTCGAAAAGGGTCTGGCCAACCTCACGCAGCATATCGAGAACGCCCGCCTGTTTGGCGTGCCGGTCGTTGTGGCCGTCAACAAATTTACCAATGATACCCCGGGCGAGATTGAGATGGTTCAGCAGGCCGCCGTCAAGGCCGGCGCCGAGGGCGCCTTCCTCAGCGAGGTCTGGGCCAAGGGCGGTGCGGGCGGCGCCGAGTTGGCCGAAGCGATCGTGGCCGCCTGCGACAAGAAGAGCGATTTCCAGTTCCTCTATCCCGATGACTGGTCGATCAAGCAAAAGATCGAAGCCATCTGCACCAAGATCTACCGCGCCGATGGCGTCGATTATGAGCCTGAGGCCGAGCGCAAGATCAAGCTCTACACTGAGATGGGGCTGTCGAACCTCCCCATCTGCATGGCCAAGACCCACCTCTCGTTCACACACGATCCCGCGCTCAAGGGCGCGCCGCGCGGCTGGCGTATGCCCATCCGCGACATCCGCGCCTCGGTCGGCGCTGGCTTCCTCTACCCGCTCTGTGGGCCTATCCGCACCATGCCCGGCCTGCCCACGCGGCCGGCGTTCGTGGACGTCGACATCGATCTCGAGAACGGCAGAGTCCTTGGGTTGTTCTAGGACCCTTATGACGAGAAAGGCAGACCTGACAGGCCTCAGAGACCTGTCAGGTCTGCCCTCACCCTAATACGCTTGTCAGTTCGTTCGGTTGGGCGGCCAAACAAGACTATGTAGCTCCCGTTGTACTTGTATTCAGACCCGGCACAGTGCTATAATGGAGAGCGTGGACATCCCTCGTACTTGAGGGGTATCGCTGGCCCACCCGGTATTGCTCTGACGACCGCCTCCACATCCTGCGCAGAGAGTGTTCATGCGTCGAGCGTGCGAGTCGGCCTTGAGCGCCTCGGGGTAACGTTGTTGGGCCTTGGGGCTCCAGCCGTTTCTGGAGACAACCCTGGAGGAGCGAGTAGCCTTATGGAGTCCATGGTGTTGCTCGTCCCCAAGATGTGGGCAGATCACCACGTGCTGGCCGTGCGCAGAGCCTTGTTGGCTCTCCCCGGTGTTCAGGAACTGGAGGCCAGCGCTGCTCACACCCGTATCCGCATCAGCTTCGATCCCGCATTGGTTGGCCGCTCACAGATCGAACAGACCCTCCGCGAGGCTGGTTATGATCCGGCCGAGCCTCTCTCCTTCCCAGAACCCCTGCCTAACAAGGAACAGGCATCAGCCTGGTTCGTGCAGGGGATTCGCACCACCCAGACCAACCAATTGGATCTCGACATGTCGGGCGATTTCCGTAAATACTAAGGAGCCCCACACGAGCCCTGCCAGGTGTGCGACGCCTACCAGGGGCCAAGCCACCGCCTGCCAGAGCACGTGTGGGGAGCCTGCTACTTGGGGCGAGCCCCCTTTGCCGGGCCCCCACACCACTCGTCGTTCCAGCCCGGACAGGGTTGCTGCGCTCTCCCGCTCGTTTTTCCAGCTCGGGCGGGGCCTCCCCGCTCAGCCTAAGGAGGTCGACGCATGTCCAGGAAGACGATTGATCCGGCTGCCCAGGAAATCCTCGCCAGGGCCGAGGCCGAAGGCATCCCTACTGCCCACAGCCGCGCCGAGGCCGTCAAGCCCTGCCCCATTGGAGCCGAAGGCGCCTGCTGCAAGATGTGCGCTATGGGGCCCTGCCGCTTTGTTGGTCGGGCGCCCGAGGAAGTGCGCGGCGTCTGCGGCGCTGACTTGGCGACTGTGGCCGCCCGCAACTTTGCCCGCATCGTAGCCGGGGGCGCATCAGCCCACTCGGACCATGGCCGTGACCTCGCTTTCGTGCTGCAGGCGGTGGCCAGGGGCGAGGCTCAGGGCTACCAGATCAAAGACCCCGTGAAACTGCGCCGTGTCGCGAGCCTCTTGGATGTCCCCACCGAGGGCCGCAGCACGGATGAAATCGCCTACGATGTCGGGGTGGCTGCCCTGGCAGCCTTTGGCCAACAACGTGGGCAGATCCTCTACACCAAGCGAGCCACGCCCAAGCGGCAGGCGATCTGGAAACAGCTGGGAATCACGCCGCGCGGTGTGGACCGCGAGATTGTAGAGACGATGCACCGCACACACACCGGCGTCGACATGGAGGCCGAGAATATCCTCGACCAGGCCCTGCGTGCTTCACTGGCCGATGGCTGGGGCGGCTCCATGCTGGCTACCGATCTCTCCGACATCCTCTTCGGCACCCCGGCCCCGATCCAGTCACAGGCCAACCTCGGCGTGCTGCGCAAGGATCAGGTGAACATTATCGTGCACGGCCACGAGCCCACACTCTCAGAGATGATCGTGGCCGCCAGTCAGGACCCTGAGCTGATCGCCTACGCCAAGTCGAAAGGGGCGACCGGTATCAACCTGGCCGGTATCTGCTGCACCTCGAATGAAATCCTGATGCGCCACGGCATCCCCCCCGCCGGCAACTATCTGAGCCAGGAACTGGCCATCATCACCGGCGCCGTCGAGGCCATGATCGTGGATGTGCAGTGTATCATGCAGGCCCTGGCGCCGCTGAGCCAGCGCTACCACACCAAGTTGATTACCACCTCGCCCAAAGCCAGGATCCCGGGCGCCACGCACATCGAATTCAACGAGCACACCGCCCTTGAGGATGCCAAGCGCATCGTGCGCCTGGCCATCGACAACTTCCCAAACCGCAAGGAGACCGCCATTCCCGCGTTTACCAATCCGCTGGTGGCTGGCTTCTCACACGAGTACCTGGACTACATGCAGGGCGGGCGCTACCGGGCCTCCTTCCGTCCCCTCAATGACGCCGTCATCGCTGGCCGCATCCGCGGGGCTGTAGGCATTGTGGGCTGCAACAACGCCCGTGTTCCTCACGACGAGGCAACGATTGAGCTGGTCAAAGCCTTCATTGCCCAGGATGTCCTGGTGGTCATGACCGGCTGCGCGGCTATCGCCGCCGGCAAGCACGGCTACATGGCACCCGAGGTGATGGCTGCTGCCGGGCCAGGGCTGCGCGAGGTCTGCGAGGCCATTGGCATCCCGCCGGTGCTCCACCTGGGCTCCTGTGTCGACAACTCGCGCATCCTCACAGTCCTCACGCAGATGGCCACCGAGGGTGGCCTGGGCGAAGATATCGATGACCTGCCCGCCGTCGGCATCTGCCCCGAGTGGATGAGCGAAAAAGCCATCTCGATCGGCACCTACTTTGTCGCCTCGGGCGCTTATGTCATCTTTGGTGTGCATTCACCCGTCGGCGCCAGCCGCGAGGTGAACCGTATCCTGACGGAGGTCTGGCCGGCCAAGGTCGGTGGGAAGCTGGAGTTTGTGCCCGATCATCAGGAGATCCTGCGCCGCGCTCTCGCCCACATCGATGCCAAGCGCGCGGCCCTGGGCCTTCCCGCGTGGGATCCCTCCCGCTTCGGCGCCAGCGGCGATACACCGATCCGCGAGTTCCTCTACGCGGCCAGGCCACAGATCCTCAATTTGCGTAGCGCCCGCCAGACGATTGTCGAGTAACAGGAAACAAGGAGGCAGGCTATGTCTCGTTTCATCGCTACAGCCGCCATCCGTGGGGCCAATGCGATCGTCGCAGAAGCCGATGATCTGCTGCAGAAAGCCCTCCAGGATTACGGTCCGGAGACGCCGGTCGCCTTTACCAACACCGCCTACTATCTGCCGACGATATTGGGCTTCACCGGTATGGAGGTTGCCAAACTCGGTGACCTGCGCCCCGTGCTCGACTATGCGCGTGGGTTGCTGCACCCGGTGCCTGGCGACCGGAACTGGCTACCCTACTTGGGTGAGACGCTGGACTGCGGTGTGGCCACCTTGCTGGCCGAAGAGGCCATCGAGGGCATCCGCTTCGTGCGTGGCCTGGAGCCTGAGCCCATCACCTGGGGCGGCGCCTATGGCCAGACCGGCAGCTTTACCTCGCCCGAGTTTACGCAGGAGAGCGGCAACGGCGCTCACTTGAATGGCCCTATCGATGATATCCAGCTCCGCACCTGGGGCATTCAGCTGGTGGATGGCCGCATGCCCGGCTTTGCTGCGATCGTCGGCGCCGCCAAGAGCAATGAAGCAGCCGTGCAGATCGTGCGCGAGCTGCAAAAACGCAACATTCTCGTCTTCCTCAGCGGCAATGTCAATGGGCGCAGCATCATCCACCAGTTGATGGAGGAAGGGGTCGAGATGGGTTATGATACCTATATCGTCCCCTTTGGCACCGATACCATTTCGGCCATCTACGCCCTGGGCTTTGCCACCCGCTCGGCTCTCACCTTCGGCGGCATGAAGGGCGGGCAGGCGCGCGAGATTCTGCTCTACAACAAGTACCGCGTCTTTGCCTTTGTGCTCGCGCTGGGCGAGGTCGACGACCTCAAGTACGCCACTGCGGCGGGCGCCATCAACTATGGTTTCCCGACCCTCGCCGATACGGTGATTCCACAGATCACGCCCACTGGCATCACCCGCTACGAGCATGTCGTCAGCATGCCCTGGGACGACATCCCGGGCGAGAGCGATACCGAGCGCGCGCGCAAGTTCGTGCAGCGGGCCATCGAGGTGCGCGGGGTCAAGATCAAGATCACCGAGGTACCCATCCCCGTGCCCTACGGCTCGGCTTTTGAGGGCGAGCGTGTGCGCAAGCAGGATATGCGCGTCGAATTTGGCGGCAAGTACTCTCGCTGCTTCGAGTATCTCAGGATGGCCGACTTCGACGCCGTGGAGGATGGCAAGATCACCATCATCGGCCCCGGCTTTGAACAGGCGCCCGAGGGCTCGGCCATGGATATGGGCATCATCGTGGAGGTGGCCGGCCGTAAGATGCAGGAAGACTTTGAGCCTGTCCTGGAGCGCCAGATCCACTACTTTGTCAACGGCGCCTCGGGCATCCAGCACATCGGCCAGCGCGACATCGCCTGGATCCGCATCAGCAAGGCGGCGGCCGAGAAGGGCTTTAACCTGGAACACTTTGGCAAGATCCTCCACGCTCGCTTCCACGCCGATTTCGGCGCCATCGTCGACAAGGTGCAGGTGACCATCTACACCGACCCGCTCAAGGTAGAGGAATGGCTGGCAGTAGCGCGCGAGGCCTACAACCAGCGCAACATCCGCCTGGCCGATATGACCGATGAGTCGGTAGAAGAGTTCTACAGCTGCACCCTCTGCCAGAGCTTTGCGCCGAACCACGTATGTGTGGTATCGCCGGAGCGCCTGGGCCTCTGCGGCGCCTATAACTGGCTTGACTGCAAGGCCTCGCACCAGATCAACGCCACCGGCCCCAACCAGCCCATCAAGAAGGGAACCTGCCAGGATCCGATCTATGGCATCTTTGAGGGGGTGAACCAATTCGTTTACCAGAACTCGCACCAGTCGGTCTCCAATGTGACCATGTACTCCATTATGACTGACCCCATGACCGCCTGCGGCTGTTTCGAGTGCATCGCCATGGTGATCCCCGAAGCCAACGGCATCATGGTCGTCTCGCGCGAGGATCCCAGCATGACCCCGGCGGGCATGACGTTCTCGACCCTGGCCGGCATGGCGGGCGGTGGCCTGCAGACCCCCGGCGTCATGGGCATCGGCAAGTACTATCTGCTGAGCAAAAAGTTCATCTCGGCCGACGGCGGCTTTAAGCGCATCGTCTGGATGTCTAGCTTCCTCAAAGAGTCTATGGCAGAGGAGCTCAAGGCCGTCTGTGAGCGCGAGGGCGACCCCGACCTGCTCGACAAGATCGCGGATGAGCGCAGCGCCACCACTGTCGAAGAGTTGTTGCCCTTCCTGGAGGAAAAGGGACATCCTGCGTTGACCATGGATCCATTGTTCTAGGAGTCAGAGGCGCGAACTTCCCAGAGGCTTGGGCAGGCCCCAGCGGACGCGGGAGCGAGCCTGCCAATGTCAGGAATGCTGGAACCCCCTGGAGGTTGGCGCATTCGAGACTTGTGTCTTGGTAAAGGAGGCGCGTCGATATGCCCGTCACAATCGCCACCCCAAAAGAGAAATGGACGGGGCGTGTGCGCGAAGTGACCCTTGGCGCTACGGCGGCCGAGGGCGGCACCCGCCGTCAGAAGGTCGTCGTGGGCGGTGAGGGCACGCTGCCCTTCCTGCACTTTGAGGCGCCGGCGCCGCACCGGCCGGTCATCGCCGTCGAGGTGCAGGATCGCTACCCCGCCGATTGGTCGCCCCTGTTGCTCGAGGCCTGGGGCGATGTGCTCGAGAGCCCGACGGCCTGGGCCGCCAAGGCTGAGGCCCTGGGCGCCGACTTGATCGCCCTCTCCCTCAAGAGCGCTTCGCCTGAGGGGGGCAATACCGGGTCGGCCGAGGCGCAAGCAACGGTGCGCGCCGTGCTGGAAGCGGTTGGCTTGCCACTGATCGTCTATGGGCCGGGTCAGGCTGAAAAGGATAATGAGGTGCTCGTCGCCGCGGCTGAGGCGGCCAAGGGCGAGCGCATCGCGTTGGGCAACTGCGAGGACAAGAACTACCGCACCATCGTCGCCGCGGCCCTGGCCCATGGCCAGTTGGTGATCGCCCGCACGCCTATCGATGTCAACCTCGCCAAGCAGCTGAATATCCTCATCGGCGACATGCGGCTCGACCCCGACCGTATCCTCATGGATCCGACGACAGGTGCCCTCGGTTACGGTTTGGAGTATACTTATAGCGTCATGGAGCGCCTGCGCCTGGCTGCCCTCACGGGCGATAGTATGACCCAGATGCCGATGATCTGTACGGTAGGTGAAGAAGCCTGGCGCGCCAAGGAGGCCAAGGTCAACACCGGTGTTCCCGCCGCCTGGGGCGACTGGCACGAGCGCAGTGTGCTCTGGGAAGTTCTGACCGCCACAACCCTGATCGAGGCAGGCGCCGATATTGTGGTCCTACGCCATCCCGAGAGCGTCGCGCACGTCCGCCAGGCCATCGATCGCCTGATGGCAGGATGAAGGAGGATAACCCATGGCACTGAGCGGTTTGGAAATCTACAAACTCTTACCGCGGACCAACTGCAAAAAGTGTGGCTATCCCACCTGCCTGGCCTTTGCCATGAAGCTCGCGGCCAAGCAGGCCGAGTTATCCGCCTGCCCTGACGTTTCTGCGGAAACGCAAGCCAAGCTCGAGGCCGCTTCCGCCCCCCCCATCCGCCTGATCACGGTGGCTGCCGGCGACAGAAAGGTCGACGTGGGCAACGAAACCGTCCTCTTCCGCCACGAGAAGACCTTTTTCCATCAGCCAGGCTTGTTTGTACGCGTCCGCGATACTCAAAGCACAGCCGAGGTCCAATCCCTGGCCAAGGAAGTGGCCGGCTACAACGTGGAGCGGGTCGGCATGCCCCTGGCAGCAGATGGCCTGGCCATCGAAAATGCTTCCGGCCAGGCCGGGCCCTTTGCGGAAGCCGTGGCAGCGGCGCACGCCGCGGGTAATCTGCCACTGATCCTGATCAGTGAGAACCCGGCCAACATGAAAGCGGCGCTAGAAAAGGCGAGCGGCACCAGGCCTCTCGTCTATGCTGCCACAGAGGCCAACTGGAAGGAGATGGCTGCGGCCGCCCACGCCGCCAAGGCGCCCCTGGCCGTGCGCGGTACGGGCGACCTGAGCGCGTTGGCGACCCTGGCCGAAAGTGTCAAGGGTGCGGGCGTGGAGGATATCGTCCTGGACCCGGGAGAGTCGAGCCTACCAGCCACCCTCTCTGCCCTGACGCAGCTCCGGCGCCTGGCGCTGAAACAGAACTTGCGCGCCGTCGGCTACCCGACTATCGTCTTTGCAGGAGAGGGCGCCGAGTCACCTGTGGCAGAGGCCATCGCGGCGGCCCAGGCTATCGCCAAGTACGCGGGGTTCATCGTCCTCGACCACTGGGCTGCGTCGGAGGTCTACCCCTTGCTGACTCTGCGCCAGAATATCTTCACCGATCCGCAAAAGCCCATTCAGGTGAGCCCGGGCATCTATGAGATCAACAATCCCAAGCCCGAGTCTCCGCTCCTGGTCACGACCAACTTTTCCCTGACCTACTTTAGCGTGGCCGGCGAGGTCGAAGGAGCGGGAATGCCAGGGTGGCTCCTGGTCTGCGACGCAGAAGGCATGTCGGTGCTCACCGCCTGGGCCGCGGGCAAGTTCGACGCCGAGCGCATCGCCAAAGCCGTCAAGACGACGGGCATTGGCGACAAGATCAGCCACAAGAAACTGGTCTTGCCGGGGGCTGTAGCGACCCTCTCTGGCGAGCTGGAAGAGGAGCTGCCAGGCTGGGAGATTCGCGTCGGCCCGCGCGAGGCCATCGACATCCCGGCCTATCTGAAGGTATGGAAGTAGCTATCAACGGTCAGCGACCAGCTATCAGCTTCGCGCGCACGGCTGGACGTACTTGGTCCACACTATGCTCAGGAAGAGGAGAACCGAACCCCTGAAGGCTGATAGTTGATACCTGACCACTGATAGCTAGAATCGAGGTACTCTCATCGTGCTCAAATTCGTGTCGGCCTACCTGGCCCTGGGCTACTTGGGCTTTGCTACCCTGGTCATCATCGGCCTCCTGCAGTCGCTGGCGGCCTGGCGAGAGATCAGGGGGCTGGCTTGGCTCAACTATGAGCAGTCGCCCGCCTGGCGACGCGCTCTGGGGCCGGGCATTATCGTCGTCGCCTATGGGGTGTTCTTCGGCACCTGGCGCGATCTCATCACGCCTGGACCGGCGGGCGCCGAGCTTATGGTGCTTTTTATCGGCAGCGTTGCGCTGGCGCTCGCCATCACGCTGGTTGGGGCAGCAATCCTGCACCCCTACCATCCGCCGACCGACCAGGCCCACCTGCCGGTTGGTGTGACAGCGCGCCCGGTCATCCTGGAACAGGGGCAACGAGGCCTGCTCCTGTTCCAGGGCGACGGCCAGACGCTGCCCCCACCGGGCCCCGCTGTTTGCTTGTTAACGGACCCGTCACTGCCGGCGTCAGCGCTTTACCCTTTGGCGGGGGAACTGGCCCGGCGGGGGATGGTCGTGTTGCGCCCCAATTGGGGGTCCGATCGGCAGCGCTATCCCGATGCCCTCAGCCTGGCGCCGCTAGCCATGAATGAGCTCGGCCGGCAACCCTTTGTGGACGCTGATCGCCTGGCCCTCGTGGGTGTGGGCCTGGGCGGCGACCTGGCCCTGCGCGCCGCCGCCGGCGACCATCAGGTCTGCGCCGTAGTTGCCCTGGCGCCCCTGTTGGACGAGCAGTGCGCGTGCGCCAACCTCGGCCTCTTGTGCGAGATGACCTATCCACAAGCCCTGCACTGGGGGTTGGGCGGCCGCCGCCGTCAGTTGGTGCGCCAGCTGGACGCCCTCGCTACCCTGGGGCAGCTGGCGCCGCGTCCCGCCCTGGTGCTTTACGGCAGCCGGGATCCCGTGGCATCGCAAGCGGCTGTCCGCGCGCGCCTGGCCGCCGCTGGCGCTCACGTGGAGGTCAAGCTTGTGGAGGGCGAAGGCCACCTTTCGTTGCCCATGAGCCCACAGGCAGCCGAAATTACCGCGACCTGGCTGCTACAACATCTTCGTGGAGCAAGCTCATGAATCCAGATTGGGCCCTGTTCCAGGCCCTCAACAGCCTGGCCGGGCGCTGGCCCGCCTTTGACTGGATTATCCGCTTTCTGATGAACGACTATGCCATGACCACGGCCCTCTCGGCCCTGCTCGTGGCTCTCTGGTTCCGTGGGCGCACACCCGAAGAGCGCGCCGATGACCAGGCCGCCGTCGTGCACACCATCGTCGCCCTGCTCGTCGCTTCGGCCATCGTCAAGGGGATGAACCTGATGTTCTTCCGTCTGCGCCCGTTTACCGCACACGACGGGGTCCATCTCCTGTTTTACCACCCGTCCGATTCATCGTTTCCTTCCAACTCTGTGACGGTCGCCTTTTGCTTTGCCTTGGGCGTGTTGCAGCGCAGCCGTGGGCTGGGCATCGCCGGCATCGTGTTCGGTTCATTGCTGGCCCTATCGCGGGTCATTGGCGGCGTGCACTACCCGCTGGATGTACTGGGCGGTGCCCTGTTAGCGGCAGCCACCGTCCTGCTTGTACGGCGTTATCGCCGTTGGCTCAACCCGCTGGTACGAGGCATGCGTCGCGTTGCATCGTGGGTACTACTCGCGTAATCCGAAATTCGTAATCCGTAAAGCTGCCACGGAACGTAATAAGTAAACCGTCATAAGTAAGATCGCCATTTCGGCATGCCCGATGCTTCGCGGCAGTCTCGCTAGAGCAAACGCACGAATGGCAGGATACGCTCCGCAATGGCGACCTTACGGATTGCGGATTACGCATTACGGATTAGCCTGGGAATCGAGGACCGCGTGTACCGGATCACCTTTGCGCCGAGCAACCAAAGCATCGAGGTCCCTGTAGGCAGCCTCCTCTCTGAGGCCATCGCCCGGGCGGGGCTGCGCATCAACCTGCCTTGCGGCGGCCAGGGGCGCTGCGGCCGCTGCCTGGCGATCGTGCGCCAGGGCTCCGTGCGCCGCCGCTCCGAACTGCGCCTCAGCCAGGAGCAAATCGCCCAGGGCTACGTCCTCGCCTGCCAGACGGTCATCGAGAGCGATCTCGTCGTCGAGATCCCCTCGCAGGAGATTATCTCTCATACAGCGGCATCGTCGCGCAGCGAAAAGGCAGCGGCCGACCTGCACATCCCCGCCGATGCCGGCGCCTGGCAACGAGAGCCTTGGGTGGCCATCCACTCGCTCCAGATCGATCCGCCTTCCCTGGCCGACAACACCAACGACTGGGACCGCCTCCTGCGGGCACTACAACAGGAGCGTAATATCCAGCGCATCGATGCTGGCCTGGGCGTCGTACAGACCCTGGCGCCCGCTCTACGCGCCGCCGAATGGCGCCCCGAGGTGGTGTTGGAGCTCGCTACACCGCAGGATTTGGCTGGCACACCAATGTTGGCCGACGTGCAGGCCCTGGCACAGAGCCTGCAGAGCGCCGATTGGCACCCCGATACCGCTTTGGAGCAGCATGCCGGCCGGCCGGCCATCGGCGCTCCCCCGCGCCTGGTACAGATCCGCCCCTCGGGCGACCGCCGCCTGCTCGGCGCCGCCATCGATATCGGCACGACTTCCAATGTCATCTACCTGGTCGACATGGAGGATGGTCGCCCGCTGGATATGGCATCCACCTACAATGGCCAGATCGCCTGCGGCGAGGATGTCATCTCGCGCATCCTCTATGCTCGCCGCGAGGGCGGCCTGCGCCACCTGCAGGAACTGGTCATTGATACACTCAATGGCCTGCTCGACATGCTTTGTGCCCGCAATCAGGTTGCCTGCGACCACATCGTGCGCCTGACCGTGGCCGGAAATCCGACCATGATCCACCTCTTCCTGGGGATAGACCCGCAGTTTATCCGCCTGGAGCCCTATATCCCGGCGGTCAACCATCCCCTGCCGGTCCGCGCCGCCGAGCTTGGTCTCCATGCGCACCCCGAGGCCACCGTCGATTGCCTGCCGGGCGTTGGCGCCTATGTGGGCGCCGATATCACGGCAGGCGTCCTCAGCTCCGATCTCTACCGCACCGACAAGCTGAGCCTTTTCATTGACGTCGGCACCAACGGAGAGATCGTCCTCGGCAATGCTGACTGGCTCATCTCATGCGCCTGTTCGGCTGGACCCGCTTTCGAAGGGGCAGGGGTGCAATCGGGCATGCGCGCCATCCCCGGGGCCATCGACGAAGTTTGGATCGACCCCCACACCGCCGAGCCCACCTGCCGCACCATCGGCGACCTCGCCCCGCGCGGCATCTGCGGCTCCGGCATGATCTCACTGCTGGCGGAAATGCTCGTCACCGGTGTCATCGACAAGGCCGGCCGCCTGAATCGCAAGCTGGCGACCTCCCGCGTGAGGCTGGGTGAGCATGGCCCCGAATACGTCCTGGCAGCAGCAGACCCTGCCGCGGGCATCCCCGCGGATGTGGTCATCACCGAGGTCGACATCTCGAACCTTATCCGCGCCAAGGCAGCCATTTATGCCGGCTTTTCGGTGCTCACGCGCAGTGTGGGGGTGCGGCTGGCCGATGTGGAGCAAATCCTCATCGGCGGCGCCTTTGGCCGCTACATCAACGTGGAAAAGGCGATCACCATCGGCCTCCTGCCCGACATGCCCTGGGAACAGTTCCGCTACCTGGGCAACACCTCCGTGCAGGGGGCCTATCAGGCGCTGCTGTCTCGGCGCCTTCGCCACGAAATCACCGAGATTGCCCGCCGTATGACCTACCTGGAGCTCTCAGCCGACAACAGCTTTATGGACGAGTTCACCTCGGCCCTCTTCCTGCCTCACACCGACGAGAGCGCCTTCCCATCTGTGCAGCGCCTGCTGGAAAGAGGCAAGTCATGACTATCACCATCGCTGTCGCTGGCAAAGGGGGCACCGGCAAGACAACCTTTGCCGCCCTCACCATCAAGTACTTGCTGGCACAGGGCCGCACGCCGGTGCTGGCCATCGACGGTGATCCCTCCTCTAACCTCAACCTGGCCCTGGGATTGCCTCTCGAGGCAACCATCGGCCGCATCCGCGAGGATGCGCGCGACCAGGTCGCTACGGGGCGTTTCCCGGCCGGCGTATCCAAACCCGAGCATTTCGCGCGCGAGGTGGAGGCTTGCCTGGTCGAGAGCGACGGCGTAGACCTGCTGGCGATGGGCCGGCCCGAAGGCCCCACCTGTTACTGCGCTGCCAACAACATGCTGCGCGCCGCCATCGACCGCATCGGCAACGGGTACCCCTATGTCGTCATCGATAACGAAGCGGGCATGGAGCATATCAGCCGGCAGACCACGCGAAATGTGGACCATCTCTTCATCGTCACCGATCCGACCCAGCGTGGCCTGGGCGCCGCGCGCCACATTGTCGAGTTGATCCAGGAGCTGGGCACCCGTATCGTCCACAGCTACCTGGTCGTCAACCGTGTCCAAGCTGAGCTGCCCGCCAGCCTGGTCGAGGCCATCACTGCCCTGGGCGTCTCCCTCGCCGGTGCCGTGCCAGCCGATCCGGAGGTGGCCGCTTTTGATCTGATCGGCCGGCCGCTGATCGAGCTCGGCGAGGAGAGCGCCGTCTATCGGGCCGTCGCCAGCATATTGCGACAGACTATCGGTTGATCCGTGATGCGTGTTCGTAAAAGGAGGCAGCCGCTATGTACATCATTGGCGAGAATATCCACATTATTGCCCCTCGCGTGAAACAAGCCATCACCGACCGCGACACCGGGGCTATCCAGCAGATGGCGCTGGCCCAGGTGAGAGGGGGAGCCTCGGCCATTGACCTCAACATCGGCCCTCAGCGCAAGGCCGGCGTTGAGGTCATGGAGTGGATCGTTGATGCCGTGCAGGCCGTGACTGACGTGCCCCTCTCGCTCGATACCACCAATCTGGCAGCGATCGAGGCCGGGCTCAAGCGCTGCCGCAAGCCGGCCTTTATCAACTCGACTTCAGCCGAGGAAGAACGCCTGGCCACGGTGCCGCCCATCGCTGCCCAATACGGCGCCCGCCTGATCGCGCTTACCATGGCCAAGGAGGGCATCCCCGTCGCCGCCGAAGAGCGCGTGGCCATCGCTATGGAGCATCTCATCCCGCGCGCGCTGGAGGCCGGCGTGCCCATCGAGAACCTCTATATCGACCCCCTCGTGTTGACCGTCGCAGGGACGCAAGCCTATGTGCCCAACGCCGTCGAGGCCATCCGCATGTTCAAGCAGCTCATGGACCCGCCCCCCATGACTGTGGTGGGCCTGAGCAACGTTTCCAACAGCGTCCCGGCGGAGAACCGCAGCCTCATCAACCGTACCTATCTGGTCATGCTCATGGCCGCCGGGCTTGATGCCGCCATCGCAGACCCGCTGGATGCGGCACAGAATGAGGTCATCCGCATCATCGAGACGCGCGACGACTCGACCCCTGTCGGCCGCCTGCTGCTGCACCTCTACGACAGCACCGCCGCCATGGAGGAGTTTGACCCCTCCGTCGTAGATATGAGCGATCCCGAGCAGGTCGCCATCTACAAGACCATCCGCATCCTCAAGAACGAGACGATCTACGCGCACTCGTATCTGAGAACGTAGAGTGTAACGAGTAAACCGTAATAAGTAAGGTTGCCATGGCGGAGCATCTTCTGCCTCTCAAGATGCTTGCCCTGGCAGACCAGGGCAAAGCACCAGGTGCGTTGCAGCAGCGGCCTTACTTATTACGGTTTACTTATTAGGCCTCATAGCGGCCTTACCGCATCGCGCATTACGGGATATTGGAGGACAAACCATGACAACGCAGTCATCATCGCAAGCGCCTACCGGCATCGGCGTCATCGGCCTGGGCATGATGGGGCGGGCGCTGGCCCGCGTCTGCACCCAATTGCCGGAAGCCCGCATCGTGGGCATGGCTGACGTCGCTCACAAGGCGGGCCGGGTGACGGCCGAGGGCTTTGGCGCACCCTACTACCCTGATGCCGGCGAACTGTGTGCGCGGCCTGAGGTCGATGCGGTCATCGTGGCCACGCCTGAGGACGCCCACGTAGCACCCTGCCTGGCGGCCATCGAGCACGGTAAGGCCGTCTTGGTTGAAAAGCCCCTTGCCGCCACGGTGGCCGATGCCCAGGTGATTGCCTCTGCCGCCGCGGCCCGTGGGGTGCCGCTCTTGGTTGGGCATGTGCTGCGCTTTACCCTGCCGTATATCCTGGCCAGGCAAGCGATCGATGAAGGGCGCCTGGGGGCAGTGCAGGCCATTCAGACTCGGCGCCTCAACGGCAGGAACGCTCAGGAGCGCCTCAAGGGCCGCTGCCCGCTTTCCCTCTTCCTGGGCGTACACGACTATGACGTGGCGCGCTGGCTGGCAGGCAGCGAGCCAGCGCGCGTCTATGCCGAGGCGCAATACGGCGTCTTGCGCGGCTTGGGCTATGACATCGAAGACACCAACTGGGCACTGATCACCTTCCGCAATGGGGTGCTGGCGGCCTGTGAAACAGGCTGGATCCTGCCCCCGGGGCACCCGCGGGGCTTTGACGGTGGCCTCTGGATCCAGGGCTCGGCGGGCCGACTCGATATCGACCTGCGGCACCAGGGCCTCATGCTGAGCACGGATGCCGGGACTACCTTCCCCGATGGCCTGTTCATGCCGGAGATCGGGGGTGAGATCACCGGTGGTTTTGTGGCCGAAGTGCGCCACTTCCTGGCCTGCATCCGGCAGGGGCTCACCCCCTGCATCACCGCCGCCGACGCCATCGCCGCCGTGCGCATCGCCGAGGCGGTGACCCAATCGGCCCGCACACACCGGCCGGTGGAGCTGTAGGGCACTATGAACAAGATCGAGCGTGTGCTCGCGGCCCTCGCCGGCCGGCCGGCAGACCGGGTGCCAGCGAGTTTCTGGTTCCATTTCCCGGCGACGGAGCGGGCGGGGCATGAAATGGCCCAGGCGCACTTGCGCTACTACCGCGCCGCGGACCCCGATTTCCTCAAGGTCATGAACGACAATGGCCACACGCTCACCGGCGTCGAAGCCCTGCGCTCACCGGCGGACTGGCGCCACATCCGCCCGGCACCGCTTTCTTCCAGGCCTTTCCAGGACCAGCTGGCTGGACTGCGCGAGCTTGTCGATGCCCTGGCGGGTGAGGTCCTCCTGACCACAACGATCTTCAACCCCTTTGCCACGGGCAATGATATCTCGGGCCGCATGACGACTGAACACCTCAAGCAGGACCCGGAAGCCGTAAGCCAGGGGTTGGCGGCCATCGCCGAGAGCCTGGCAAAGTTCGCCCGCGCCTGCATCGAAGCGGGCGCCGCTGGCATCTACTTTTCCGCCCAGGGCGGCGAGCGCGACCGTTTCACCCCGGAGCAGTTCGAGCGCTACATCAAGCCCCACGACCTGACCATACTCCGGGCGGCAGAGGAGGCGGGCGCTCGCTTCAACCTGCTCCACATCTGCGGCCCCTCTATCCGCCTGGAAAGCTACGCCGATTACCCCGCTCACGCCGTCAACTGGGCGCCGCAACTGGGCAACCTCTCCCTCCGTGCCGGGCGGGAGCTCTTCCGGCGCACCATCGTCGGCGGCGTGGATCAGCGCGGCCCCATCGTGGCCGGCTCCCCCGATGAGATCCGCGCTGAGGTCCGCCGGGCCATCGACGAGATGGGCACGACCGGCTTTATCGTCGGGGCCGGCTGCACCGTGCCCTCAGATATTCCAATCCGCAACCTGGTGATCGCGCGCGAGGCGGCCGGGGCGTGACGCGTGATTGATCTCATACAGGTGCAACCCGCGCCAGCCATTTGGTTTGCGGTCGAGGGCTATACCGTGTTGCGCGTGCGCGCCGGTCGCCCGGCACCAGCAGTTGCGATGGAATAGGAGACTCTCAGACTGGTGAGGTTGGGTAAGGGGCTGCATGGGGCGCTCCTGGCGGCGATCGGCATTTTGGCCATCCTGGCTGTGCAGCCGCCGGCGCCCCGGGGACCAACAGCCCCGGCATCGTCATTTTCAGCTTATCGGGCGCGGGCTCACGTGCGCGCCATTGCCGCACAGCCGCACCCCATGGGCTCCGCCGCCCAGGCCAACGTGCAGCGCTACTTGCTGGGCCAGCTGGCGCAGATGGGGGTCGCCGCCCAGGTCTGGCAGCCGCAGCCTCAAGGCCCGGCGGATGTCGTAGCTACGCTCCGGGGCGCCCACTCGACCGGCGCCGTGCTGCTGGTCGCCCACTATGATACCATGCCCGCCGCGCCGGGCGGCGCCGATAACGCCTCAGGGGTCGCCACGGTGCTCGAGGTGGTGCGCGCCCTGCAGGCCGGACCGCCCCTGCGCAACGACCTGATCGTGCTCCTGAGCGATGGCGAGGAAAAGGGGCTGCTGGGCGCCCGCGCTTTTGCCGCGGCGCACCCGGCCATGGCGCAGGTGCGCGTGGCGCTGAACCTCGATACGGCCTCCTACGGCCCCATCATCCTGGTGGCGGCCGGGCTGCAGGAGGGGTGGCTCGTGAGCGAGTTGGGCCGCCTGCAGCCGATGCCCATCACTTCCTCGGCCATCCGCACCATCTACAGCCTGATGCCCTTCGACAATGACCTCTCGGCCCTGAGCGCGCACGGCGTGCCCGGCGCCTGGCTCACCAGCGCCGCTCCCTTTCCCCAGGAGCACACCGCCCAAGATACCCCGTCCGTCGTGCAGCCAGCCAGCCTGCAGGCCATGGGCGATATGGCCCTGACCTGGGCGCGGCGCTTTGGCTCGCTGGACCTGGCCGCCTCGCAACCGCCCGATGGTGGGGTTATCTACTTTTCGCTGCCGGGGCTGTTGTTGTACTATCCCGCAGGGTGGGCTCTGCCCATTGCCGGTGTGACCGCCGCCCTCTATGCGCTGCTCGTGACCTGGGGCGTGCGCCGGCACGGCATCCGTGGGCGGGGCCTGGCGCTCGCCATTCTGGCCCTGCTCGCCGCCCTGATCACGGCCCCCGTCACAGCGCTCTTGCTGTGGCAGGCGCTGCAGGCCGCCTGGCCCGCCCTGCGGCCCCCCCACCTGTTCACGCATTATGCAGGCGACGCGGAGATCCTAATTGCCCTGTGCGCCGTAGCGCTCATCCCCGCCGGCGCCCTACGTGGCTGGCTGGCGCACCGGGCCCTGGCCGATGAGATGGCCCTTGCAGCCCTGCTGCCTTGGCTCGCGGCGGTCGCTGTGAGCAGCCTCACCCTGCCGGCGATCAGCTATGCCTTTGCCTGGCCGCTCCTGAGCGCTCTCGTGGCCGTGGGGCTGACGTGGCGCCTGCCGCGGGTGTGGCAGCACGCGCTTGCTTTCCTCGGCGCCCTGCCCGCCGTGCTCATCTGGGCGCCTTCGCTGTACCTCCTGTACATGGGAACCGCCCTCACCTTCTTGCCGGCCGTCGCGGCGGGTCTGGCGCTGCTGTGGAGCCTGGCAGCAACACACCGCTGTTGGCCCACATCTTGATGGTGCTCAGCAGGAGGTGAAACATGGCCAAACAATACCCCTTCGGTAGCGATTTTGCCCGCTGGGTTTCCACGCAGTGGCTGGAGGATCATCTGCTGGACGGCAACCTGCAGATCCTCGACTGCCAGCCGGATGTGCATGACTATATCACCGAGCACATTCCGGGGGCCATCTATGTGAGCGAAGGACTCCTGCGTGCTCCCCTGCGCGGCCTGCCAGCCCAGTATATCCCGCCTGAGACGATGCAGGAGATCGTGCGCCACGTGGGGCTGCGATCCGATGTGCCCATCGTCGTCTATACCGGCAGCGGCGCTTTCCGGCACATTGGCGATGGGCTGGAGCAGACCATGATGGCCTACAGCCTGGCCCGGTTCGGTCACGAGCGGGTGCACGTGCTGGATGGTGGCCTGGACAAGTGGAAACAAGAGGGGCGAGCACTGACCAAGGATTATCCCAAGGTGCAGGAATCGGATTTCACTGTGCACCCGCACCCGGAATACTGGGTCACCTACGAAGAGTTCAGGGCGCTCAAGGACCGGGACGATGTGATTGTGCTCGATGCCCGGCCGACGGCCTTTTACGAGGGCCAGGGCCCCTGGAGCAAACCGGGGCACATCCCAGGGGCCATCAGTCTGCCCTGGAAAAGCCTGATGGCCGATGACAACCCGCGCCTCCTCAAGCCCGATGCCGAGATTCAGGCCCTGCTGGATAGCCGCGGCATCATACCAGGGAAGACGATCATTTGCACCTGCGGCACAGGCCGCGAAGCCACCAATGAGATGCTGCTATTCCGCTGCTACAAGGGGTTCCCGCAGGTGCGGATCTACGAGGGCTCGTTCACCGAGTGGTGCGCCTACCCGGAGAACCCGACGGTAACCGGCCCGAACCCGCGGGAGGCGGTCGCGGAAGCGGCCCCGGGCGCGCGCATGGGCGGATGAATATGTTACTTGAGCGCATTGAATCGGAGGGCCTCGCCCACTACTCGTACCTCATCGGCAACGAGGGCGAGGCCATTGTAATCGACCCGCGCCGTGACTGCGATATTTATGTCGACATGGCGCAGCGGCGGGACTATCGCATCACCCACATCCTCGAGACACACCGCAACGAGGACTATGTCATTGGCTCCCTGGAGCTGGCCGCGCGCACAGGCGCCGAGGTCTGGCATGCCGACAGGGACTGGCCCTACCAGTATGGCCGGCCCGTGCAAGATCAGCAGACCTGGCACCTGGGGCGACTTGTACTGGAGGCCATCCATGCCCCCGGCCATACGCCGGGCATGATGGCCTATCTGCTCCACGACTATGGCGGCGCGCCCTGGGTACTCTTCTCCGGTGATGCGCTCTTTGCCGGCAGTGTGGGGCGAGTGGACCTCCTGGGCAAGGGGCAGACGGAGGAAATGGCCAGCCTGCTGTATCACAGCCTCTTTCACAAACTCCTGCCGCTCGGCGACGGCGTGATCCTCTGCCCCGCCCATGGGGCCGGTTCGGTGTGTGGCGCCGCGATTGCCCAACGGCCCTGGACCACCATCGGGCTGGAAAAGGCCCTGAACCCGCTGCTGCAGATCAGAGATCGCCTCGATTTCATCGCCCACGCCGCCCAGGACCTGGAGCGGCCACCCTACTTCCAGCGTATGGAGGCGGTGAATGTGCAGGGCCCACCCATCATCGGCCCCCTCCCGGCGGCGGAGCCCCTCTCCCCCGCCGCCTTTGCCGCCCAGATCGAAGCGGGGGCGCTGGTGTTGGATACGCGCATGGATTTGGGCTTTAACGCTGCCCACGTGCCCGGGGCGCTATCCATCTGGCTGGGAGGGCTACCCAGCTTTGCCGGCTGGTTCCTACCCTATGATCGTCCGCTCCTCCTCGTGACCGAGGAGGCCGACCCGACCCCGGCCATGCGCGATCTGCTGCGCATGGATTATGTACAGATCGCAGGTCACCTGGCTGGAGGTATGCTTGCCTGGCACATGGCAGGGCGGGAAAGTGACAGCGTTGCCATGGTCACCGTACAAGAGCTCTGCCGCCGGCTCGATGCCGGGGAGGCGCCCTGGCTGCTGGATGTGCGCAGCCCCGAGGAATTGGAGCGCCAAGGGCGCATCCCGGGCGCTCACTCTATCCACATCACCCAGCTTCCGGCACACCTGGTCGAGGTGCCACGCGAGCAGCCCGTCTATATCTTTTGTGGCTCCGGGCTGCGTTCCACCATCGCTGCCAGCCTGTTGCAACGCGAGGGGTGGGATAACGTGACGGTCGTCCTGGGCGGTTTTGCCGGCTGGCAATCGTGCACCCACCCCATCGAGGGTGCCCAAGCCCCCGTGGAATCCCTGGAGGCAACGCCCAATATGCTATAGCACAAGTATAGGTCACTTGCAGGTCCCCAACCCGGAGGGTATAATGGCTGGCAGCATTTGCCGCAAGGAGGCGTGCATGCCCGAGAAGAGTGAGCTGCTGCGGGAGCTTTGCCAGCGGCGCGAGGCGCTCCTGCGCTCGGTGGAAGGGCTTAGCGAGGGCCAATTCACGGCCCCGGGCGCCATCGGCGAAACGTGGAGCGCCCAGGATGCTCTCGCTCACATCACAGCCTGGGAACGCGAGTTTGTCGAGACGGTCCGCGCTTTTGTAGAGCGCCGGCCGCCCCATCGCATAGAGGGCCTGAGCGACCTCTCCGAGACCGATCGCTGGAACGAGCGTTCCGTCAGCCAGCGGCGGAACTGGCCGGCGCATGAGGTCCTCATCGAGCTGGGCATCGTGCACAACGAGTTCCTCGCCCTCCTTTCCGACCTGACGGAGGAACAGCTTGGGGAGCGCATCGAGCTTCCGTGGGGTGAATCGGGCCGGGTGCAACAACTCTTCACCCTCATCGCCGAGCACGATGATGAGCACACCCTGGCGCTGCAGGCGTGGCACCAAGCCCTGCCTATTTGAAAGTCCCCCGGCAGCGCAGCCAAGGCCAAACACCTGGAGGCCCTGTCAATGATGCCCCATACCATTGACCCCGTGCGTGTGATGGCACTGCGGGATATTCGCGCCCATCGCCGCGCAGATCTGCGCGTGCAGAGCGAGGAGCAAGCACTGGCCTTTATCAACGAAATCGGGTTCTGCTTCCTCTTTGGCGCGCACGGTTTCGCCATGCCGACGCTTTGGGAGGCAATCTGCGGTAATGCGCGCGATGTGCCGCAACACCACGATGACGCCGACCTGGGGCGCGCCTGGGACTGGAAGGATACCCTGCCCACGCGCAAAGCCTGCTTCTACGGCAAGCTCTGGCGCAAGACGGCCACCCTGCTCTCCCTGGAACTGCTGCCTCACGTGTACGCGCTCTCGCCCAACTATGGCACTGTGGAGGACTATCTCGAGGAATACCAGGACGGGCGAATGACCGTGGAGGCCAAATGGGTCTACGAGGCGCTGCTGCAGAATGGGCCGCAATCAACCAACCGCCTGCGCCGCCTGGCCGGGCTGGATGGCAAGGCCAACGCAGGCCGCTTCGACCGCGCCATCGCCGAGTTGCAGGCTGGCCTCAAGATCGTCAAGGTCGGCATCTCAGACGCCAACGCGTGGGGCTATTGCTACGTGTATGACGTGCTGCTGCGCCAATACCCCAATCTGCCTGAGCAAGCGCGCGGCATCCATTCCACCACTGCTGAGGATACTCTCTATCTCCGCTACTTGCAGAGCACAGTCTGCGTTAGCGCCGCCGAGATCGAGCGCCTTTTCGGCTGGGAGCCCTGGCGTATGGAGCGCCTCACGGCCCGCCTGACCGCGCGGGGCGCCATCGAGACGGGCCTGACCTGGCCCGGCCGCAAAGGCCCCTACGTCACACGGACCGAGGATCTGCCTCTGATCGCCAGCCCGTAACCTGTCTGACCACAGTGATCTACTCCACCCAACCGTGACGACGCATAGCCGCACGCACAGCCTCACCATGCGCAGCCTCAACGGTCCCCAGCTCTTTGGCCAGGAGTTCCTTCAGCCTGAGATCGCGCACTTCGGGCAAGTTGGTGACTTGGTCCCAAACAATACCAATATCTTGTCGCAACACCGCAATGATATAGGCAAGGCCCACCAGTTGTTGCTTCCGGTCCTCGGCGCCGCCCTGGGTGCTCTCAAACGTAGACCAGAGCCGCTCCACCAACCCCAACACTTCCTCCGCAAAATCCATACGCCCCGCTTCGTCCAGCATCCAGCCTTCTCCTTCCACCACCGCCGCCGGCCCGCACCTCGTACAGGCGTGAGGCCGCTAAGTCTCTGCGCCGCGCACAATGCTCCCCACCACCATCCCCCCAAGCACCGCCACGTCCTCAATCGGTAGATAGTGCCGCGTTGCCGCATCAAAGAGCACACTCGCCCGAGCCGGGAATTCGTCGTCGCAGGTGTACAGAACAAGAGCTACACGCACCCGTGGCAACACCTGGAACATGAAAGAGGCGTCACCAAAGGTCAGGCGTTCGCCCCCTCGGGCCACACAGGTCTCCACGAAAGCCGATAGCCGTTGCCCGAACGCCCGCTCCAGAGGCGCGCACGCCCGCTTGTAAAAGGCAGAATCGTAGACGCGCCCATCCGCCAATTCCCGAAAGGCTACCCAGCGTTCGCCCATAGGTGCGCCGTCAGCGGCGATCAGGTAGTGCAGCACTAAAAGTTGCACCACCGTAGAGGGCTCTCCACCGGCCACCCAGAGCACCTCCCCGGCCGGCCATCGCACCTCCACGCTCCGCCCCCAATAGGCCAGCTCCAGCCCCACTCCGCCCGGCAGCACGGTTGCCCCACTACGCAACGCCACGGCATAGGGCGACACATGCTCCAGGGCCGCACGGGCGCGCACCAACGCAACCTGGTAGGGATTTCCTGCCTGTGCCATCTGCTCGCCTCGAATACGGTTTGGCGTGCAGTTAAGCTATCGCTCAACCGCAGCGTGACGCCCACCCCGCTGGGGGTGGGCCGAGGTGGGGGCAAAAGGCGCACAACAAGACCCCGGCGCCCGCATTCGCCCCCAGGATGCACCTGGCCCCCACAGGCTTGACACTCCATAAAGGGCGTGGTAGAGTCAATTATCCTAGTCACCCACGAAGGAGACCGACGGGAGATGCAACGAGAAGAGCGGGCGGCCGCAGCCCAAAGCCCCGAGCCCCAGCCAAGCGAAGAGCCCGCGCGCGAAGACCTCCTGTTGATGCGCCTGGCGCCAGGGGAGCGCTTCTTCAAGTTCTACATCCTGTCGCAGGCCAGTAAAACCCCGGGGGCGCGCGTGGAGCATCGCATTATCACCAAGGAGCATGCCGACGGCACTCTGGAAATGGTCTCCTACAATGCCTGGTATGTCGATGGCCACTCTGAGAAGCGCGATGTGATCCGGGTCCCGTCGCTCACCAGGGAGGTTCTGGATCGCCTGGTGGAACGGGTCGCCGCTTCGAACCAGGGCCCCGGCGCCAGCTTCCGCGAGATCGATCTCAGCCAGTGCGCCACAGTGACCGACCAACTCGCTCAACTCGCCAAACTCGGCCTCAACCACTAGGGTTGCGGCGCCGCCGCTTCGCCCACCTGCGAACGCAGGAACGACTCCATGAACGGGTCGAGCCGGCCATCGAGCACGGCGGCCGTGTTGCCCGTCTCATAGCCCGTGCGCAGGTCCTTCACCATCTGATAGGGGTGCAGCACATACGAGCGGATCTGGTTGCCCCACCCGGCAGCCACATGTTCGCCCTTGAGCCGGGCCCGCTCTTCCTCCTGCTTGCTCAACTCCAGTTCGTACAGGCGAGCGCGCAGCACGCGCATGGCCGTCTCACGGTTCTGCAGTTGTGAGCGTTCATTCTGGCAGGCGACCACGATGCCCGTAGGCAGATGTGTGATGCGGATAGCAGTGCTGTTTTTCTGCACGTTCTGTCCGCCATGGCCTGCCGCCCGGTAGACGTCAATACGCAAATCGTCTGGGTTGATCTGGATATCGATATCCTCGCCGATATCCGGGATCACTTCCACCAGGACGAATGATGTGTGCCGCCGGTGCGCCGCATCAAAAGGCGAAAGCCGCACCAGCCGGTGCACGCCGCGCTCCGAGCGCAGGTACCCATACGCATAACGGCCGCGCACCTGGATGGTCGTGCTCTTGATGCCAGCTTCCTCACCCTCCGAGAGTTCGAGCACCTCCGTCTTGAAACCCCGTTCTTCGGCCCAGCGCAGGTACATGCGCATCAGCATCTGCGCCCAATCCTGCGATTCGGTGCCTCCTGCCCCCGCGTGAATCGAGAGCAGAGCATCTCGCTCATCGTGCTGCCCGGCAAAGAGCAACTGGAATTCGTGCTTTTCCAGATCATCCTCAATGGCCTGCACTTCCGCGGCCAATGATTCCGCCAGCGCAGGGTCCTCTTCCGCGGTCAACAGGTCCGCCAGCTCACGCGCCTCATAAACCCGCGCCAAGAGCCCCTCCCAGCGGGAGATATCGTCCTTGAGCTGGGCCAGCTCTTGCATGACTTTTTGCGCCGCGTCCGGCTGGTCCCAGAACGCAGGCGCCGATGATTCCTCTTCGAGCTTGGCAGCCCTTTGCTTCAGTCCTGCAACGTCAAAGACGCACCATGATCTGGTTGATGCGCCGCTCCAAGCCTTCGAGAGTGCCGATGAGTTCTTCCATCGCTGCTATTATTCCTTTCCTCGCTTATATCCACTATCACGTAAAGCGTCAAACGTGAAACGTAATCGCTGCTGCCTTGTGCAATCCAGTTTCCAAAAGCAGGTTGATCCATCACACCTTACGCTTTACGCTTTACGTTTTACGCTTTACGTTTTACGTTTTACTCGTTATCCTCGAACAGCCCTGCCACAAACGCCTCGGGATCGAACTCGGCCC
The DNA here is from genome assembly GCA_034436375.1 of Anaerolineae bacterium. Classification (GTDB taxonomy): domain Bacteria; phylum Chloroflexota; class Anaerolineae; order SpSt-313; family SpSt-313; genus DAOTVS01. The sequence continues at coordinate 33,583 of DAOTVS010000194.1, forward strand.
AATCCTCGACCCTTTCGCCCGTGCCCACAAAATAGATGGGCAGCTTGAGCTCTTGAGCGATGCTAAAGACGATGCCCCCCTTGGCCGAGCTGTCGAGCTTGGCCAGGATCACCCCGGTCACATTGACGGCGTCGCAAAAGGCTCGCGCCTGGGAAAGGGCATTCTGCCCGGTCGTAGCATCGATGACCAGAAGTGTCTCATGGGGCGCCCGGTGCACCTGCTTCGCGACCACTCCGCGCACCTTTTGCAGTTCTGCCATCAGATTGTGTTTCGTATGCAAGCGCCCCGCTGTATCGATAATCACCGTCTCAGCGGCGCGCGCCTGGGCCGCCTGGACCGTATCAAACGCGACCGCCCCCGGGTCCGAGCCCTGCTGGTGGCCGATCACATCCACGCCCACGCGCTCGCCCCAAATACGAAGCTGGTCGATGGCCGCGGCACGGAACGTGTCGGCCGCCCCCAGCAACACACGCTCGCCCCTATCTTTGTGGTATTTGGCCAGTTTGGCGATGCTCGTCGTTTTGCCAGAGCCGTTCACGCCCACGATTAATATAACGGAAAGCTTCTGGTCTCCCGACAGATAAGGCCGCTGGTTCTCGGTCAGGATGCGCAGCAACTCTTGCTTGAGCAGCACTTCCACGTCGGAGGTCTTGCGCATGGCCCTGGCCTCGGCCCGCTGGCGCACATTGCCCACCACATCGAGCGTAACCTCCACGCCCACGTCGGCCAGGATCAGCGACTCCTCAAGCCCTTCCCAAAAGGCCTCGTCGACATCGCCATGCCCGAACAGGCTGGTGGCCAGGCGTCCGAAAAATGTTCGCCTGGTTTTCGTCAGGCTTTCCTGAATGCTTTTTGCCTTGCCAAACAGCACTTTATCTTGTTCCCTTCAGTTAGTTCTGCAATCCCTCATTATACCACAGGCCATCGAGGCGTCCAACCCTTTTTGGCTGCATGGCTGCACAATAAACGGGGTGTGGGGTACCAGGTATGAGCGCGCCCATACCTGGTACCCCACACCCCACTCAGGCTCTAGCGCCAGCGGTTCCGCACTCCCCTCACCCAAAGGGTTGCCGCGCCCAGGATCAGCAGCAGGCCGCCTGAGCCCAGGGCGCCCTCGCGCCACGGGTAGCCCCACAGTTGCTCACGCAGCGCCTGCAGGGTCCCTGGCTCGCTGGGGAGGGCCGCCGGCTCCACAGGAGCAGGTGCCGCTTGCAGGGTCTGCGCACCAGCCTCGGCTGTCGGCTCCACGGTCGGCGCCAG
>DAOTVS010000195.1:0-10478 GCA_034436375.1 Anaerolineae bacterium
AGGTCCTCGTTAGCCGATAGTGTCGCCATCTTTTCCATGCTCGCTCCTTGATCTGGCCCAGGCCAGATTGCTCGCTTGTCGCCTCCAGCATACTGCGCATCACAAAAATGTCAACAAGCTTTTGCCCTGTCAGGATCGTTGACAGGCGACGCATACTGACTATAGTGGATCGCGTCAGATTCGAGCTCAGTCGCTTGTGGTGACCCTGCCTGGCGGCATCTGGCGCTTTTCTGACACAAGGACTTGATATGGTCACCTGGAACCCCGATCTGTACCTCAAGTATCAGGATGAGCGCACCCAGCCCTCCTACGACCTGGTCTCGCGCATCAACCTTGCGGAGCCTGCCGATATCATCGATATCGGCTGCGGCCCGGGCAACAGCACTCGTGTCTTGCGCGAGCGCTGGCCCCAGGCGAAGATCACCGGGCTGGATAGATCGCCAGAGATGATCGCCAGGGCGCAAGCGGACTTTCCGCAAGGGAATTGGCTGCTGGCGGATGCGGCGACGTGGGAGACAGCTACTCGCTATGACCTCGTCTTCTCCAATGCCACCCTACAGTGGATCCCCAACCATGAAGCTCTGGTCGACAAGCTCTTTTCCCTCGTGCGCAGCGGAGGTGCGCTGGCTGTGCAGGTGCCGGCCAACAACGGCTCGCCGCTCTACCAGGCCGTGCGTGATGTGGCCGCACGGACGGAATGGCGGGGACTCATGGTCGGCTGCGCGGAGCTGATGACCTATCACGATGCCGGCTATTACTACGATCTGCTCTCGGCGCAGGCTGGGCGCGTTGACCTCTGGCAGACGACCTACTATCACGTCATGGGCGATCATCAAGGCCTGATCGAATGGTATGCCAGCACGGGGTTGAGGCCCTATCTGGAGCGGCTGGTCAGTGGGGCCGACCGGCAGGCCTTCCAGCAGCAGGTGCTGGCGGCCTGCCGTGAGCAATACCCGGTGCAGAAGGACGGCAGGATCCTTTTCCCCTTCCGCCGGCTGTTCTTCATCGCGTATCGCGATTAGCCCGTTTTTCCGCATGTCTTGAGGACTCTTGCCGGCACAAGGCTTTGCGCCTATCCGGCAAGGCACTCCAAACCCCCTGTCCTGGGCCGGGCAGTGGTGGAGCGGGTAGGCCGGCTGTCGCCAGGGTCGCTGGTTGCGGCGAACCAGGCTTGTAGCAAGAGAGTGTGGAGGTTTGATGATCCGAGGGGGGCCTCCGAGATAAGGTGTGAACAAGGAGTGAAGGTATGGCAAGCAAAATGACAGTGGAGATCGAAAGCACCAAGCAGGAGCTGCTCCGCCGAGCCCGGGCGATCGTGGGCGAGTTCCAGCTCTCGGAAGAAGGGCTATCGGCTGGCGGTGTAGGGGCTGCCCTCATCACCAAAGGCGGGAACATTTACACGGGCATCTGCCTGGACTTTTACTGTGGCATCGGCTTTTGCGCCGAGCATGCGGCGGTCGCGGAGATGCTCAAGGCGCGCGAGACCGAGATCAAGATGATCGTCGCCGTCACGGATGACGCCATCCTGCCACCCTGCGGCCGCTGCCGCGAGCTGATGGCCCAGGTCAACCGGAACAACTTTGACACCCTCATAGTCCTGCCCGGTGAAAGGGTCGCGACCTTGCGCGAGCTGCTGCCCGAGCACTGGATCATCGCGGGCGGCCAATAGCCTCCCTTGGCTTGAGCGCGCCTGGCACAATTGCAGAACTGGTGCAGCGGCATTATAATCGTCGGCAACCCTTTACTGATAGATGGTGGGCATGCGACCCCGGTCGCTTGCTCGGTTGCCGGGCGCCCACTCCGGTTCACACAGAGGAGAAAGCCATGCAAGTCCCATTTTATGGTCACCAGCGGCAGTACCTGAGCATTAAGGACGAGATTGACGCCAAGATCCAGCAAGTGATCATGAGCGGCCAGTATGTGCAGGGCCCCATGCTGAAGCAGTTCGAGGAAGAACTGGCAGCCTACACCGGCCTGAAATATACGATTGGCGTCGGCAACGGCACCGATGCCCTCTGGCTGACCTTTATGGCCCTCGGCCTCGGTCCCGGCGATGAGATGATCACCAACGCCAACACCTTCTTTGCCACGGCCGAGGCGATGTGGATCGCTGGCGCTACCGCCGTCCTGGTGGATTGCGACCCCAAGACCAAGTGCATTGACCCAGAGGCCGTCCGCAAGGCGATTACCAAGCGCACCCGGGCTATCGTGCCGGTGCACCTCTATGGCCAGTGCGCCCCCATGCGCGAGATTCGCCAGATCGCCGACGAGTATGGCCTCTTTGTCGTCGAAGACAATGCCCAGGGGATCGATGCGCGCGGCGACGATTTCCGCATCGGCGAGCTTTCAGATGCCGTCTGCACCAGCTTTATCATCCAGAAAAACCTGGGCACCTTTGGCGATGGCGGCTCCATCTGGACCAATCACCAGTACATCAACGACCGCGTGCGCAAGCTGCGCAACCACGGTTCCAACAAGCGCGATGTGCACAGCCCCGGCTACAACAGCCGCCTGGACGACCTGCATGCTGGCATCTTGAGCGCCAAGCTCCCGCACATCGGCGCCTGGAGCGACCGCCGCATCGAGATCGCCAGGCAGTACACGGCTGGCCTGCAGGATCTGGACTTTATCGACCTGCCCTACGTCCGCCCGGGCTATCGCCACGTCTTCCATCTGTACGTCATCGAGACCAAGGACCCGGCGGACCGCGATAAGATGCTGGCCTACCTGGTCAAGAACGGGATCGATGCCAAGACCCACTACTCCATCCCCATCCACCACCAGGATGGCTTCCCTTGGGGCAGGCCCGCGCGCCTCGCTGGCTCACTGGCCAATGCCGAAAAGAACGCCGCTTCCTGCATCTCGCTGCCCATGTTCCCAGAGCTGACGGAAGAGGAGATCCAATATACCATCCAGGTCGTCCGCGACTGGCCCAAGCACAAGTAGGGGGTGATCATGAGCGCTGCGCAGAAAACCTATACGGTAGCGGTCGCCGGCCTGGGCAAGCGTGGCACGCACCATGCCGACGCCATCGCGGCTAACCCGCGCTTCAAGTTGGTGGGCCTGTGCGATATCGACACGACTCGCCTGGAAGCGGCCAAAGCCAAGTTCGGCGTCGAGCACGTGGATACTGACGCCGCCCGACTGCTGGCGGCCTGCAAGCCCGATGTCTTTGTCTTCTGTACACTGCCCACCATCCGCCTGCCCCTCATCCAGGCGGGGGTCGAGGCGGGCGTCCAGTTGATCGCTTATGAGAAGCCCATCGCCACCTCGATGAATGAAGCGCTCGAGATGTACAAGCTTCTGCGCGGGGCGGGCATCAAGACGGTGGTCAGCCACCAGCACCGCTATGGCGAGCATTACCGTAAGGTCAAGGAGATCATCGCCTCTGGCGCCATCGGCCGGGTGCACACTGTCTACGGCCACGCCACGGGCTGGATGATGCACATGATGACCCACCTGATCGACTATGCCGCCTGGTACAACGACTATGCCGATGTCGAGTGGGTGGTAGGCCAGGCCGCGGGCAAGGAAAAGTTCGCCGATGTCCACTCTTCGCCGGATTATATCTGCGCGTTGGTGCAATATGCCAACGGCGTGCGTGGCGTCATCGAGTGCGGCGCCGGCGCGCCCGACGTGCCCGAGGTGGACTACTGGTGGCGCAAATGCCGCATCGGCGCCCAGGGCACTGAGGGCTTTGCCGAGGTTCTGACCGGCGGCGGCTGGCGCGCGGTGACGAAGGACGGCGTGCTGTCGGGCCCCGGTTGTATGGACTATGCGCACGACATGCCGCCCTATATCCAGGATATCGCCGATTGGCTGGACGACCCGGCCAAGGTGCACCCCTGCAACGGCGAGACGGCCTTCCAAGGCTTCCAGGTGATGATGGCGGCCTGCCGCTCGGTGGTGCAGCGCGGCAAGGTCACGCTGCCCCTCGGCCCCGGCGAGCCGGAGTTGGAGGCGCTGCAGCGCGTGCTGCCGGACTGACGTCCTTTCGCCGCTGGCTCTTGCCCAACCTGCCCCCTCTCTCGGCCTCACTGGGAGAGGGGACCCTGGATAGGCGCATCCCGTGGAGCGTATGAGCGGCCGTGACACCGGCGATTGCCGGGTTGCGAGCGTTGCATCTACCCGGCATGGGCCTCTTTTGGGGTTGGGGTTTGGCATCGCTGTTGCTGGCGCGGCCGCCCGCAAGGCGGCCGCGCCAGCAACAGCGATGCCAAACCCCAACCCCCATCCGGATTATAGCCGGTCAAAAGGCGGAGCAAATCAGCCGGCGAAGACCCAATCAAACCATCGAGGCTGCCGGCTTGCACTCGTAGGCATCCCGCCTTACAGTAGGGGGTGAGGGAGGGAAGTCTATGGACTATAGCAGACCGGTCACCGAGATCATCCCGCAGCGCTTCTCCTGCCGGACGTACCTGGAAACGCCCATCGCCCCGAAAAAGCGGCGGCGCCTGCAGCAAGCGATGGACTCACTGCAGGTGGGGCCTTTGGGCACGCCGCTGCGCTTCAGCCTGCTCGCCGCTACGGCGGAGGACCGCAGCGCCCTGCAGGGCCTGGCCGCCTATGGCTCTGTCAAGGGGGAGAGCGGATTCATCGCCGGCGCCGTGCAGCCTGGGGCGAAGAATCTAGAGGACTATGGCTATGCGCTGGAGACGATCATCCTGCTGGCCACGGATCTGGGCCTGGGTACCTGCTGGATCGGTGGCATCTTTACCCGCAGCCGTTTTGCCCGCAAGATCGCGCTGGCGCATGGGGAGCAGATGCCGGCCGTGGCGGCCATCGGCGACATGGCCGACCCGGAGCGGGCGCGGCTTGGGCTGACCCGCCGGCTGGTTGGCGCCGACAGGCGGCTGCCCTGGGCGGACCTCTTCTTCGCCGGGCGTTTCGGCGCGCCGCTCAGCCGCGAAGCGGCCGGCCCCTACGCCACGCCGCTGGAGATGCTGCGCCTGGGGCCCTCCGCCTCCAACAAACAGCCCTGGCGCGTCATCCGTGACGGCAACACCTGGCACTTTTACCTGCACCGCACCCGCGGCTACTACAACTTTGGCGCCCGGCTCGCGGGCATCGCCGATATCCAGCGGGTCGATATGGGCATCGCCATGTGCCACTTTGCCCTCACGGCAGGAGAATTGGGGCTGAGCGGGCGCTGGGCCGTGCAGGAGCCGGACCTGCAACTGCCTGATGCGCAGACTGAATATACCGTCAGCTGGCTGAGCTGACCCTCGGAGCGAGCCCGCGTGCCAGGGCCGCAGCCTGGCCTGTATCGGGGCGTGATGAGTGCTACCGCGCCCCCGCAAAAGGCGTTGTGCCGGGCTGCAGAGGCTTGAGAGCCTACACGCCGTAGATAGCAGCCGGGTTATCGTAAAAGACCTGAGTGATGATCTCCCGCGCCATATCCACGGTGTACCAGCCCCGCTCCACCCGATCGCACAGGACCTCCCCAAAGATGTGTTTGACCATCTTGAGCTTGGGGTAGCACCACTCGGCATGGTAGGCGTCGGAGAAAAAGCCCACGATCTTGTTGAGGGGCACCATGTCGAGCCGGGTCTCGATGGACTTGCGCAGGTAGAACGGGTAAAACGTGTGCCACCAGTAGCCGGCCACGCTGATATTGGGGATATGCTTGGCCAGGATCCCCAGGTCCTGCGTGAAGAGGTCCGAGGCGGAGGAGAGGTTAAAGTGCAGGTTTGGGTACTGCGCCGCCAGCCGGGCGACAGCGCCGCAGTAGCTCTCGCTCCACTGAGTGATGGCCCGGTGCGGCGGCAAGACCTCGGCGCCGGCGATCAACTGCACCGTGCGCACAGGCGTCTGCCGGAGGGCCTGCAAGATGGCCTCCAGGGCGAAACGGCAGGCGGCGCCGGCCTCGGCCCGGCTAAGGGGTTCGCCGCGCCTGGCCTGCTGCAGGGTGCGGGTGACCTCGGCCTCGCCCGCGGGCTCGGGGGGCAGGTAGGGGAGCGGCCACAGGCCGACGAACCGGCACCCGGCCGCCGCCAGGTCCGCCACGGCCTGCGCCAGGAAGCGCCGGTAATCCTGCGCACTGTCGATGCTGTGGCCGGCCGTTTTTTCCCAGTCCGCCAGCACCTGCTGCGGTGAGCGTTTGCCCTCAATGAGGTTGATGATCGAGAGCTCCCGCCCCTGCAGCATCCCCGGCGCCGCTGGCCCCCCGCTGCCCCGCTCGACGGTGAGGCTGTGCGAGATGCCGCAAGCGTCGCGCAGGACCTGCCCCGCCCGGTCCCGCTCACCGGCGCGAGCGCGCACGAGGGCGTCGGCCTCGGCCAGGTTGCCCTCATGGATCTCCTCGATGTGGTAGAGATCGCTCAGGATCCAGCGCAGGAACAGGCCGCTGGTGGTGCTCTGTACGTGGGGCAGGTATGGCAGCGCCCGCCGCACCCGCTCCAGGGGATCCATCTCCGGGTCCACCAGCTCGTGCGGCAGGCCCGGCTTTGTCACCTCATGCTGGGGCATGCCCGCAGAGACCAGCTCGATCCAGACGTGGTGGTAGAGCACGATATCCGCCAGATTATCGGCAGCCGGCCGGTCGGGCCGGAGGTGACAATGGGGATCGATCACGCGCGCCGTTCCCAGCGCCTCTGCAATAGCCCTGCGATAGTATTCGTCCATCTCGACCCCTTTCCTTATACCGCATATCTGCAGAATACGTTTCAGGCCGTTTAAGGCTTGACCGGTAATGGAGCCCGTAGTACTCTCCGCCGTATCTTCGCCAGTAGCAACGGTCGAGGAGTACTGCTTTGTCCCGACGATCTTTACCTATACTGCACAGCCGCCTGCAGCGCAGCCTGTGTTTGCTTGTGCTCCTGGCTCTCGCTGCCGTAGTGACTGCCTGCGGCAGCGTGACCAGCTTGCTCGGACCTCAGCACAGTGTGGCGGACCTCCTGGCCTCGCCGCCCCCTTTGGGTAAAACCCTATATGTGGACGCCTATGTGAGCCAGGTAGATAGTGCAGCCGCTGCCTCCAGCGGCATCGCAGCGATGGGGCAGGCATCGGGCGCCAGCGGCCAGTATACCATCCTGGCCGACAGGCCGTTCTATGCCAAGTTGTCTCTGCTTGGGGGCGCCCTGCCGAACGCCCTGCCTGCCGATGCCCCCTGGCTTATCGTCGCGGCCCCGGCCAATGCGCCCACCCTGGCTCGACTCCCCTATCATGGTCGCTTCCGCGGCCACCTGGAGAGTGGGGCCACAGCGCAGGGCCTTGCGGCGCGGGTCTTTGTGATCGAACAGGTGGTGCGCACCTACGAAGCGCAGGCGCCTGCAATATCTCAGGATATCGCCACCTGGCAACGCTATCAAGATACAAAGTCGGGTTATAGCGTGCCGATCCCGCCTGGTTGGAGCGCAGAAATGAAGGGCGAGGATCTGGAGATCCAGTCCTCACTGTATCCCGAAATGCCGATCACCGTGCGCGTCCATGCCGGGGAAACCCACGACGATCCTTACGACGTGGCGGCGGCGCCCCCCCTCTTGCAGGGGCAGAACTGGACCTCCTTTGCGCAGAGCATGGCCTCGGGGCAGGGGGGCCTCGCCGGCTACCGCATCGATCATGCGGAATCGAACGAGCGCAGCACAGCTGTCCTCTTTAGCGCCCATGGCCACACCTACGAGCTCAGCATCCGTTTCCCGCTGGGCTTTGCCGCACCGCAGGCGGCCCTGACGGCCTACTCGGCCGTCGTGGCCGGCTTTACCTTTGACACACCGCCCGAGCCCAGCCCCACCCCACCGGTGCGCCAGGCTGTGGGCACGGGGCCGTTCCTCTCCGAAGAGGCGGCCCTGGCGGCTACCTGTAACTTGTTGGGAGGGACGGCCACCTCGTTCTCGGCGCAGCTCATCTCCGAGGCGGAGGCGCGCAAGCTGTTCCCCGATCCAGCCTCTTTCCAGGGCCATTTCGATGGCATCTGGAGTGTCACAGTCAACACACCGAACGTTGCCAAGGGCGGCCTGCGCCTCCTCCTCGATGCGCGCACCGGCCGCGAGCTGTGCCAGCAGGAGATCGACCCGAGCGACCAGGAACCCTTCGACGGCTCGCTCTTCCGGCTTGATGAGCTGGTGGATGGCCGGCCGCAGCGCACGATCAGCCGTGGCGAGCGCTGGATCGAGGTCGATATCGGCCAGCAGACCGCCACGGCCTGGGAGGGGAACAGGCCCGTCCGCCGCATGACGGTCTCTACCGGCATAGCCCAGTATCCCACAGTCACTGGCCAGTTCCGCATCTACTACAAGGTTTCCAGCATGACGATGACCGGGCCCGGCTATTCGCTGCCTGGCGTGCCCAATGTCATGTTCTTCTACCAGGGCTACGGGCTGCATGGGGCCTATTGGCACTGGAGCTTTGGCCAGCGCGTGAGTCACGGCTGCGTCAACATGACCCTCCCCGACGCCGCCTGGCTGTTCAATTGGACCGATCCGCAGTTGCCGGCTGGCGCTTACTCCGTCATGTCTACGCCCTGCAACCCGGGAACGCTGGTGGTGGTGCACGAGTAAGGCGAACTATCCGCCCGGCGATTGGGTGGGCCAGAATGCAGCCATCACGCCTGTATGATACCACCGCAAGCCGCAGAAGGCTACTGACCTGACAATTGCTCCGGGTATAGTGGAAGATTATAATACACACGGAGGCTGAACGTGGCAGTTTGCCACCCTTGATTTTTGAGCGAAAGCCGTTATCCTCAGATTATGGTTGGAAGCATACCCCTGACGATCATCGTCACAACTTTTCAGGAAGAGCAGACCCTGCCGCGGGCGCTGGATGCGCTGCTGGCGCAACCACTGCCGGAGCGCAGCGAAGTGCTCGTGGTGGGCCCTGATGACGCGACGGCGGCAGTAGCGGCCCGCTATGCCGCGCTGGACGCGCGCATCCGCCATTTGCGAGATAAAGGACAGGGCAAGCCGGCGGCGCTAAACCTGGCCTTCGCCGAGGCGCGGGGCGAGTTTGCCGTTCTCACCGATGGAGACGTCTACCTTGGCCCAGGGGCGCTCTTGGAGCTCCTGGCCCCGTTCCGCGATATCCACGTGGGCGCCGTCTCCGGCCGGCCCCACTCGCTCAACCCGCGCGATAACATGCTGGGTTACTGGTCGCACCTGCTCGTGGAGCAGGCCCACCAGCTGCGGCTCTTCAAAGCCCGCCGTGGCGAGTATTGTGAGTGCTCCGGCTACCTCTATGCGGTGCGCCGCTCGCTGGTGCAGCCCATCCCCGAGGACACCCTCGTGGAGGACGGCATCGTCTCCTTCCAGGTGTGGAAGCAGGGCTGCTGCATTGCCTATGCGCCCGAAGCGGCGGTCTATTGTCGGTTTCCCGCCACCTGGGCCGACTGGCTGCGACAAAAGGTGCGCACCACCGCCGGCTACCAGCAGCCCTACTTCCGCAAGGCCCCGCGCGTCCGCTCGCTGCGTGAGGAAATGGTCCAGGGCACCCGGCGCGCCCTGCAGTTCGCCCGCACCCCACGCGAGTTCCTCTGGAGCCTGGCGCTCCTACCGGCCAGGCTGTATGTCTGGCTGTACTCCGCATGGCGACTGTGGCGCAGCCGCTCGGGTAAGGGGCTGTGGCAGCGGGTGGAGAGCACCAAAAGGGTGGAATAGCCCTTCAGGCCTGACAGGTTTTGGAAAACCTGCAGGCCTACTCTCCGGTCAGGTCCTTCGTCAGCCAGAGGATGAGGTCGTGGTCCATCGTTACCGTCTCGCCGCGCTGGAGCGGGCGATGGGCCTGGCAGACGCCCCGGCCGTCGGGGATATAGCCGCGCTTGGCGTAGAGGCGCTGGGCCGGGCCATAGGCCTCAAAGAGCCCAACGGTGATGCCGGCCTGCGTGGCGCGGGTGGCGATGAGGCGCTCCGCCTCATCCATCAATCGTGAGGCAATGCCGCGCCGCTGGTAGGGCGCAAAGACCTCCAGGTGATGGATGAGGGGGATATTGTTCCGGCGAAACTGCTCGTTGTGCGAGACCCAGCGGATGGTAACAAAGCCGGCCAGCTCACCCTCCACGTAAGCGAGAAAGCTGTCACCGCCGCCATCGGCGTGATCGGCGAAATGTGCGCGGGCCTCGTCCAGGTTGCCATAGTAGCAGCGGGCAAAGAGGTCAATGACGGCATCGACCTCGGCAGGTTGGACCCGCTTGATTTGCAGGCCTTCCATACCTTAACTCTCCCTGTCTGATGGCCGGGCATTTCGCGTTGCGGCCCCCCGGCCTCTACCCAGAGTATTATCCGGCATTTTGTCTGGCGCTGCTGGCCGCCCCTAGGACGGCCAGCAGCGCCAGACAAAATGCCGGATAATACCTTCAAATCACATCGGCATACGGTAGCCGCCGCCCACATAGATCAGTTGCCCCGTGATCCAGTGGGCCTGCTCGGAGGCGAGCAGGAGGATGGCATCGGCCACATCCTCGGGCCGGCCCACACGGCACAGGGGTGTGTTGGCGGCAATCTGCGTTTCCTGTTCTGGCGTGATATAGCCCGTTTGGATGGGGC
>DAOTVS010000196.1:0-27754 GCA_034436375.1 Anaerolineae bacterium
CCCCCACCCCAGTCCAGTCACAATACTACAACCCCTTCTTTTCCGCAATCACCTGCTGCACGCGGGCGGCGAAATCGTCCACCGTCATGGAGCCCAGGTTCTCCTCCGTGCGCAGGCGCACCGAGACCTGGTGCCCCTCAGCCTCGCGGTCGCCGACCACCAGCATGTAGGGGATCTTGAGCAACTGCGCGTTGCGGATCTTGGCGTTCAGGCGGTCCGATGAGGCGTCCACGTCCACGCGCAGGCCCGCCTGACGCAGCTCCGTCTCTACCTGCCGGGCATAGGGCGCATGCCGGTCGGCGATGGGGATGACCCGCACCTGCGTGGGGTGCAGCCACACCGGGAAGGCGCCGCCGTAATGCTCGATCAGCAGGCCAAAAAAGCGCTCGAGCGACCCCAGGAGCGCGCGGTGCACCATGTAGGGCCGGCGCGGCGTGCCGTCTTCGGCCACATATTCCATGCCAAAGCGCTCGGACATGTTGAAATCGAACTGGATCGTCGTCATCTGCCACTCGCGGCCCAGGGCATCGCGGATCTTCAGGTCGATCTTGGGCCCATAGAAAGCGCCGCCGCCCTCGTCGATATCGTAGGGCATGCGCTCTTCCTCCAGGGCTTTGCGCAGCGAGTCCGTCGCCTGGTCCCAGCGCGCCTGCTCACCCACCGATTTCTCGGGCGGCCGCGTGGCCAGGTAGGCGTGGATATCCTCAAAGCCGAACGAGCGCCACATGTGCAGCGAGAAGCGCAGCACGCGCAGGATCTCGGCGTCGATCTGCTCGGGCGTGCAAAAGATGTGCGCATCGTCCTGCGTGAACCCGCGCACGCGCAGCAGGCCGTGCAGCACGCCGCTGCGCTCATAGCGGTACACCGTACCCAATTCCGCCCAGCGCAGGGGCAGGTCGCGGTAGGAGCGCGTCTTGGTCTTGTACATCATGATGTGGAACGGGCAGTTCATTGGCTTGATGTAATAGTCGACGTTATCGATGGCCATGGGCGCGTACATATTCTCACTGTAAAAGCCCAGGTGACCCGACGTCTCCCACAGCCACGAGCGCCCGATGTGCGGCGAATAGACGATTTCATAGCCGTTCTTGTAATGCTCCTGGCGCCAGAAATCTTCTACCGCCGTGCGGATGCGGCCACCCTCCGGGTGCCAGTAGATCAGGCCCGCGCCCGCTTCCTCGTGCACGCTGAACAGGTCGAGCTGCTTGCCGAGCCTGCGGTGATCGCGCGCCTCCATCTCGGCCAGACGCTTGAGGTAGGCCTCCAGCTCTTCCTTGGAGCGCCAGGCCGTGCCATAGATGCGCTGCAGCATGGGCCGGTTCTCGTCGCCGCGCCAATAGGCCCCGGCGATAGAGAGCAGCTTGAAGGCTTGCGGGTTAATCTCCGACGTGTTGGCCACATGCGGCCCGCGGCAGAGGTCCGTAAAGCCATCCTGCTGGTAGATAGAGATTGGCTCGCCTTCCGGCAGCTCGCGGATCAGCTCCAGCTTGTAGGGCTGATCGCCAAAGCGCGCCGCAGCCTCCTCGCGGCTCACCACCTGGCAGACGAACGGATGCTTGCCCTTGATGATCGCGCGCATGCGGTTCTCGATCTCGGCCAGGTCGTCGAGGGTGAGTGGGCGCGGCAGGTCGAAATCGTAATAGAATCCATCCTCGATCGCCGGGCCGATGGCGATCTTGGCCTCGGGGAACATCTGCAGCACCGCTTCGGCCATCACGTGCGCCGTCGAGTGCCGGATGATCTCCAGGCCGTTGTGTTCCTGGTCAGACATAATTGCACCTCCGTCAGAATCGAAAAATCCTCTCCCCCACGGCAATGGGGCGAGAGGATCCCTTCGCGGTTCCACCCATCTTCGGCCGGCGAACCGCAGGGCGGGATTCCATACCCGCCGGTGTTGTGCCGGCCCTCATTGTGGCGGGTAACGGTCGCCAGCCGGGCTCCCCTAATAGGCCAAGCCGTTCAGGGGCCTGCTCAGAGGTGGTTTTCCCTCAGGCCGTAGCGAGCGGGGCTCGCAATCGGTGACCCCGCATCCCTGGCGCTGACCCCGAGGTACTCGTCCTCTTCAACGCTATTATGTACATTATATACGGCTATGAGGAATCTGTCAAATTGGGCGCTATCGCCTCAGGAATGACAGCATCTCCCTCTGCACGCTATCCAGGCTGCGCAGCGATTTGACCGGTTTGAGCCGGATGCCCAGCTCTTGCGCCAGCGGCTGCAGGAGCTGTCTGAGCAGCGGGGAGCGTACCCTGATCTCCTCGGGCAGAATGCCTACCCTCAACAGTTGTTGCGCCAGACGCTGAGGCACCTGTCCCCACATCGCTTCCAGCGTCGGCGCGGGAGCGAGAAGCTCTGTACCCAGGACGAAACTGCTCTGCGGCTCGACGATAAGCAGATTGTAGGCGTAATAGGGCCGCTCCTGTGGGGTATCGCGCATGCCCTCCGGTATCATAGACAGGTCGACCTCCAGGGCCGCGACACTCCTGGTCACCTTCTGCAAGCTCTGGAGCAGGCGCTGATCAAGGATGATCTCGATCTGGCGCGGCGGGGGCGGCGGCACCTGCACCCGGCGGTCCTCCCAGACCTGGGCGCCGCCTTCTCGCCGCAGCGCTCGCACCAGGTACACATCATCATCGGAGATCTCCAGCAGTGAGCGGTCCTCGCGAAAGCGCGGGGCCACATCGAGTAATTGCAGCAGCGCTGTGGTCAAGAAGCGGGCCTCGTGGGCCTCCAGATACCAGGGCACAAAGCCGGGGCGCCAACTGCGGAAAAGCGGCCAGGCGCCCCGCCCACGGAACCTCAACCCCAGTTTCTTGATGATCTCCCGGTCCTCAACACGCAGCTCCGTACGATCCTCAAACGAAGCCTGGAGTTGAGGAATCTCCAGAATGCGCTCTGGGGGCGCTTTCGGGCCAGCCTCGACCAGACTCCAGAATTCATAGAGGGCCCAGCTGCCAAGGTAAACACCCACGGCATAGTGCTCGCCCAATGCCCCCATGACGCTCACAAAGCCGAGGTCGCCCGTCTCCGGGTTCTCCACGCCAAAGATGTCGACTTCGTTCATCCAATCCCAAGGCGCAAGCTCCTTTGCCCGGATGGCCGCCTCGTACAGATGCCGCCACTCCTGCAGGGAGGGCTCTGCCGCAGCTGCCGGTGCTACCCTTTCCGCTTGCTGTACCATGCATCACCCCTTTCGCCAGGTAGTCCACAGTCTCAAGGACAACTATAAGCCCTGTTTCGTTGCCCCGTCAAGCCGCTTACCTTGACTCCCTATTCGCGCCTCCTTATACTTGAAGGTGGAGGCGCACGCGCGTCTTCTCTGGGCGGGGGAGCGGCTCGCCCAGATCGCCGACAGAGAACCTTGAGGGGAGTCCTGTGCCAACCCAAATGGCGCCGTCCTCCACTGGAGGGCAGTTTTATCCCCTGCTACAGCGCTCTACGCCCCACCCAAGGCGTTCTTCTTCCTCTTGGCGGGGCCCAAACAAGCCTGTAGCCACCCCTCAGCGCTGCCCTCAGGCTCCAACCCCTCCGCGGATGGCTCACCGCGGCGAGCCTGTGCCCGTGACCAGCGGCCCCATTGCCCCAGAAGAAGGGAGTGAAGGGCCGCAGCGGCGCCCTACAGTCTGGAATCTGATAGCTCTAAGGAAACTCTAAGATTCAACGATTTGCCAGCGAGTAGCGA
This sequence comes from Anaerolineae bacterium, assembly GCA_034436375.1. Lineage (GTDB taxonomy): Bacteria > Chloroflexota > Anaerolineae > SpSt-313 > SpSt-313 > DAOTVS01. The sequence goes on from DAOTVS010000196.1 coordinate 3,683, forward strand.
TCAAGGAGGAACGATGATGAAACGCTTACCCGGCGTTCTGATCGTCGTCGCCTTCACCCTGCTGGCAACCATGTCCATTGGGGTCTACGCCGTCATTGCTTATCCCGTGGTGACGCGGGACCGGTTCCTCGCCGGGCTCGCGCTCATGCTCCTGATGGAGGTGTCTTCGGTCCTGATCGGGCGGGGCCTGGCGCAGCGCGTTGCAGATCTACGAGGGGAACTTGCGGCCGAGCAACAGCGCAAGAGCCGCTTCGAGGCCCACGCCCGCGAGATGTATCAGGAACTGGAGCGCAAGCTGGAAGAGCGCACCGCTGAGCTCTTGCGGCAGCGTGATATCCTGGTGCGCACGGAAAAGCTGACCGCTCTCAGTCGACTGGTGGGCGGCGTAGCCCATGAGCTGAACAATCCGTTGACGGCAATCCTGGGGGAAGCCATGATCCTGCGTGAGCGCTGCCACGCGCCCGAACTGAGCCGCGGCCTGCGGGTGATCGAGCAGCAGGCCACACGGTGCGCCAGCCTCATCCGGGATCTGAATGCTTTTGCCAGTCAGGAGCAGCGGAAGGTACAGCCGCTCGACGCGCAGGCGCTCCTCGAAGGGGCGCTGGCGCAGGTAGCCATGGTTGCTTCCAGTCAAGAGGTCAAGGTCGTACGACAATACTCACAGGAACCTCTGGTGATCGTCGGCAACCTGGAAGAGCTGCAGCAGGCCCTCTGCAATGTCATCGCCAATGCCTATCAGTCTATGGCCGGCAAGGGGTCGGGGCAGCTGACGCTCCGCTCATATCGCCTGGAAGGGTGGGTGCGCCTCCAAATCTCCGATACCGGGGTAGGCATCGATGCCGAGACGCTGCCCTACATCTTTGACCCGTTCTACAGCCGCCGCACCGGTAAGATGAATATCGGCATGGGCCTCGGGTTGAGTGTGGCCCTGGGGCTGATTCAAGCCCACGGCGGCCGCATCCGAGCCGAGAGTCAGGTCGACAGTGGTACGACCATCTTTATCGATCTGCCCGAATGCGCGCCCGAGCTGGCGCCGCATACTGATCAAGTGGCCGAGTTCAGCCAGTAAACCAGGCTGAGCCCGGCTGGGAAAAGGGGGCTGGCAATACGTTTGCCGGCCCCCTTTTCCCAGCCGGGCTTTTTTGACTCTCTGCTGTCTGCACACTACAATGAAGCCTGGCGAACACCCAGGAGGCCCTATGCCCACACGTCAGGGATTCCCTTTTGCTTTTGATCCGCTGCGCACTCTGGCGCGGTTGGAAAGCTCCAGCGATCAACTGATCGGCACCCCGGCCCGCCGCCAGATCTACGAAGCGGCGCTGGCCGAATTGCTGCCGCTCCTCGAGCCTGCCATTGCCTACAAAGTCTACCCCGTACGGGGCCGGCAGGACGGTTGGCTCTCCGTCGCGTCCGGCCAGTTGCTGCACAGCCGGGTCGCTGCCGACCTGTTCGGTGACGCCCCCGAGGTGGTGGCCATGGTCTACACCATCGGCCCCCGGGTCGAGGCCCGCATCGAGGCGCTGCAGGCGGAGGGGGAGTATGCCGTGGGCTATACCCTCGACGCCCTGGGCACCCTGGCGCTCGGCGAGGTCGGCTATGTGGCTTGTCAGGAGATCGATCGCCTGGCGGCGGCCAAAGGCGTGCGGGCCAGCATTCCCCTCAACCCCGGCACCACCCATTGGCCGGCCAGCGACCAACCTGTGGTCATCGCCCTGGCCGGCGGCGCTGTCATCGGCGTGAGCGTAACTGAGTCCTTCCTGCTGCGGCCGTTCAAGACCAACTCGATGGTCATCGCCCTCGGGGCGGACGTCCTGACGCCCGACCGGGGATCGTCGTGCGATTACTGTGAGAATAGCGAGTTGTGCGGGCAGCGGAGAAGGCCCGCCCATGCGGAATAAGACTTGAAGTCCAGGAGACTTGCCAAGTCTGGTTGGGGCCCACACCCACTGGAGGAGATCATGTCCATGCCCGAAACCATGCAAGCCGTCGTCTGCCATGCCCCCGAGGATTACCGCCTGGAGCGTGTGCCCGTGCCCAAGGTTGGCCCGGGCGAGGTGCTGATCAAGGTCACTGCGGCGGGCGTTTGCGCTTCCGACGTCAAGTGCTACGTGGGCGCCAAGCGCATCTGGGGCGGCGACGGCTTCCCCGCCTATACCAAGCCGCCTGTGATCCCGGGGCACGAGTTTGTGGGCCGTGTGGTGGCGCTGGGCGAGGGCGCCGCCGAAAAGTACGGCCTGAGCATTGGCGACAAGGCCGTCTCAGAGCAGATCATCCCCTGCGGCCAGTGCCGCTATTGCCGGCGCGGCGAGTATTGGATGTGTCAGGTGCACCACATCTACGGCTTTCACGGCGGCATCGACGACGGCGCCTGGGCCGAGTATATGAAGTTCCCCGCCGGCGCCCTCAACTACAAGGTGCCCGAGTCGGTCCCCGATGACCAGGCCGCCCTCATCGAGCCCCTGGCCTGCGCCATCCATGCCGTCGAGCGCGGCGAGATCAAGCTGGGCGACGCGGTCGTCATCGCCGGCATGGGGCCCATCGGCCTCTGCATGCTCCAGGTGGCGCGTATGCAGTCCCCCGGCCTGCTCATCGCCCTCGATGCCAAGCCTGACCGGCTGGAGCTGGCTCGCAAGCTCGGCGCCGACCTGACCATCAACATCGCCCAGGAAGATGCCATCGCCCGGGTCATGGGCCTCACCGAGGGCTATGGCTGCGACGTCTATATCGACGTTTCCGGCCACCCGGCCGCCGTGAATCAGGGCCTGCAAATGATCCGCAAGCTGGGCACCTATGTCGAGTTTAGCGTCATGGCAGCCCCCAGCTCTGTGGATTGGTCCATCATCGGCGATCAGAAAGAGATCAACATCCACGGCAGCCACCTGGGCCCCTACCGCTATCCCCTGGCCATCGAATACATCGCCAGCGGCAAGGTCAACGCGCCCGCGCTCATCAGCCACCGCTTCCCGCTCAGCGACTTTCAAAAGGCCATCGATGTGGCGCACGCCGGCGAGAACTCGTGCAAGGTGCTGCTGATCCCATAGCAGTAGGGAGCATGGGCTCGAGCGGTCGCCCATGCCCGTTTGGGCACAACGCCTGATGAAAATGCCCTTCGGCTTCCGGGTACCCATGCTTCGCACGCGGCCGGAACAGGCCTTTTGTAGGGTGTAGTGGGTTAGCGCCGCTACAGGCGGCGCTAACCCACTACACCCCCTGCGGATCAGGGCCGGGCTTGGGCGGAGCATATCAGCCGGCAATTGCCCTGAAGGGCGCTGGAGGAGCCGTGAAGGTCAAACATGCTCTCATGATCGGTCTGCTGGGGCGCGGCGTCGACCGCTTCCACGAGTACCAGCCCGCTCGCTCGCTTCCGGAGCGCCTGAGCATGGTGCGGCAGATCGAGGGGGTCGACGGCATCGAAGTCGTCTACCCGGCCGAGTTTGCCAAGGCGCCCGAGACGCTCCGCCTGCTCCGCGAGTCGGGGCTGGGGATCTCTGCCGTGAACGTGAACGTCAAAGGCGAGGCCAAGTTCCGGCATGGTTCCTTCACCTCGCCCGATCCGGCTATCCGTGCCGAGGCGGTGCAGTACGTTAAGACCGGCATGGACCTGGCCGCCGAGCTGGGGGCGGGCCAAGTGACCTGCTGCCCGCTGATCGACGGCCACAACTACTCCTTTCAGGTGGATTATCTGGAGCAGTGGCACTGGCTGGTGGAGGGCGTGCGGCAGGCGGCGCAGCACCGCCCCGATGTGCGCGTCAGCCTGGAGTACAAGCTCAACGAGAGCCGCAACTTTGTCGTCCTCGGCAATATGGGGCAGGCGCTGCACCTCTGCCAGCAGGTGGGGCTGCCCAACGTAGGCGTCACGCTGGATGTGGGCCACGCTCTTATCGCCAGGGAGACGCCCGCTGCCTCCGTTTGCCTGGCTGCCGATGCCGGCCGGCTCTTCTATGTCCATTGGAACGATAACGGCCGCGAGTGGGACTGGGATATGATCCCCGCCTCGGTGAACCTCTGGGATACCATCGAGACGCTCTACTACCTGGACCGCCTCGGCTGGCAGGGCTGGTTCTCCTACGACGTCATCAACCGCGACAGCGACCCTGTTGCGACCCAGCAGGCTACCCTGCGCGCCATGCATGCCGTCGAGCGCCTGCTCGACAAGTTGGGGCGAGTCGAGCTCGGGCGCCTGATCCACAGCGGTGACCCGGCGCAGGCCATGGAGTTTCTGCTGGGGCGGCTGTCATCATGAGCTAAAGTGGCACGCGTTGGGAGAGCGGGGCTCCGGCCGAGCCCTCCCAACGCCCCCTCAAGAGCGCCAACGTGATGAGCAGCGCAGCGTGGCAGTGATTCAGGCAGCGACCAGGGTTAAGGAACCGGGTACTCATGGGGAATCTGACACATCAGGTGAAGAGCGGCGGCGGGGTTGCCGTCAGGGCCAGAACAGTGCTTCTGGCGGCGGGGGCCGTCGTGCTGCTGCTCGTGGGTATGGCCTTCGGCCCGCACCTGCTGCGCGCATCGGCGCCCGCCTGGGCCGGGGCCGCTACGTCTCCAGCGCCGCAGCTCGTGGCGAGCATCGCGCCCACCGCCGCCGCCCCGGCCACGCGGCCGCCGACTGCCACAGCGACCCCAACGCCCACCGCCACCTCCACCCGGATGCCGACGCCCACCGCCACCCCGCGCCCCACCAAGACTCCCCTGCCCACGGTAGCGCCTTTTGCCTACCTGGAGCCCTATCGCGCTGAAGCAAGCGCCTTGCTGGTTCAGGTGCCCATGCTGCCCCAGACTTATAGCTTGAGCTGCGAAGCGGCCTGTATGCGTATGGTGTTGGCGGCGCGTGGGGTCACGGTGAGCGAGGATGATCTGCTGAGCCGCATGGGCCGCGACCCCAACCCACACAAGGGCTTTCGCGGCTCGCCCTTTGGCGACGGTCACCGTGCGGATATGCGCGATTACGGCGTCTATGCCGAGCCGGTGGCCAAAGTGCTGCAATCCTACGGTGCGCCGGCCCAGGTCGTCTATAATATGAGCGATAACGACCTGCGCCAGGCGGTGCGCGACGGCAAAGCAGTCATCGTGTGGATGACCGCGGCCAAGGACCCCCAGGTGATCAAGGAGGATGGCTACAACCTGGTCACCGAGGAGCACGTCTACCTGGTCGTCGGCATCGTCAAGTACGGCAACCTGCTGGTCATCGACCCCTGGGGCGCCCGCCCCGACTCGGGCCGCCGCGGCGCCTTTCCCCTCTGGTCCCCCGACCACTGGGACCTCTTTGACCGCATGGCTGTGGTTATATCCCTAAGGTAGGTATTGACAGGTTACCCGACACGACTTTGGAAAAGCCCTGGTTCCACTAGCCTTACTCTTGTGCCTCTGGAATAAGGATGAAAATGATGCATTTTAGAAAAGGTGTGCTATAATAGTGTTGTGGAGAAACAATACTCTCACTAGAGTACGTCAGTCAAGATGGGATCCAATAGATGCATCGCCGTTTCCACAATTGTGGCTTTGGCAATCCACTGGTTCATTCAAGGGAGTAGAGAATGACCGCCGAAGTTGCTGTGATGAACTCACAAGCGGTTGCCCTCGCGGCAGACAGTGCTGCCACACTCAGGCCAGAGAAAATACTGTCGGCGAACAAGCTCTTCACGTTATCGAAGTATGAACCTGTAGGCATCATGATATATGGCAATGCTAGCTTCATGGGCATCCCTTGGGAGACCATTGTTAAGACGTTCAGGAGGGATCTCGGCACTAGAAAGTTCGACACTCTTCAGGAATATGCGCGCGAATTCATAGCATTCCTAGACAATAATGAAGCTCTCTGTGACACGAAGAGAGAGCAAGAGCACGTGAGGGAACAGACATACCGCTACTTCTCCTACATGTGGAACATCATACGGCAACGATGTGACAGAACTATCCGAGAACGAGGAGACATCACAGAAGCGGAGGTCATTCGGATCACCGCTGTAGTGGTGAGAGAACACCGAAAGTATTGGGACGAAGCCGATTTTCTGCATGGGCTATCTACGAACTATACCCAAGCCGTTATTACCAAGTATCAGGATGTGATCGATCAGGCCATGAAAATGGCTTTCAAGCAACGTCCTATATCAGCAAGATTGCGCGACAGTCTTCGAGTTATTGGAGCTAGTCTGTTCGCAAAGGCCCCGTTTCGTCTTGGGTACTCTGGAGTTGTAGTAGCCGGATTCGGCACGAAGGACCTATTTCCTGCGCTATTGGGATTTGACATACAAGGGAAAGTGAATAGAGTTCTTAAGTTCAAACAGAGGCAGGAGCATGACTGCGCTAACGGTCCAGCCATAATACCATTCGCCCAAGATGAGATGGTGTGTACCTTCATGGAGGGTATCGACCCTGAACAGGAGGAGTTCGTCTATGCGAACCTCTCTTCGTTTTTGGTCGAATATCCTAGAGTGATCCTTGATGGTATTAGAGGCATCGACAACAGAGAGAAAAAGCGGGTTGAGACAGCGCTGAGTCGCCTCACACCTAAGCTATTGGATGAGTGGCGAAAGAAGATGGAGAGGTATAAACTAGAGCACCATGTTAGTCCGATTGTGCGGATCGTTGGGGAACTGCCGAAAGACGATCTGGCAGATATGGCCGAGGCGCTAGTGAGCCTAACCTCATTCAAGCGCAAAGTTACGCCTACGGCCGAGACTGTTGGCGGAGCGATTGATGTTGCTGTGATCTCGAAGGGCGATGGCTTCATCTGGATCAAACGCAAACACTATTTCCGTTCGGATCTAAACCACCAGTTCTTTGCCAACTATTTCAGGGAGGCAGAAGATGACGAAGAGCAGGATACCTGAGCACAGATATCGTTCCATCGCAGAACTTGAGGGAAGATATCTGCCGTCAACTCCCGAGGCGACAACGGCAGAGATAGATGTGCATTCTCAGGTAGAGGCCACGATAGCCCGTGAACTACTGGACTCTGTCAAGCGTCATCTTGCGGAAAAGAAAACCCCAAGTGGTAAGAGAACCCGAGGATAGGAAGCCAACGAAAGCTTATCTGCCATATGAACCGTCTTATCCTTGGCGAGCAGGGTGCTAGAACTGGTCTCCCAGTTCATCATAAAGAGGGCTGTTGACAGGATGCCAACAGCCCTCTTCTCCTATCGCGAGGCTATTAGCTTAAGAACCAGAAGGAATCGGTGCCTGTCGGTCACTACTCTGACGATATGGCCTTAACTCTAGATCACTTCCAGGTAATCACGATCGGGCAGAATTGGGAAGGGGGCATGGGGCTCCGCCTGATACCAAAATGCAGTGGAGGCGATATCATCCTGCAGGGGCAGGTAGCGCCCGCCAGAGCGCCAGCCGAGGGCCTGGATGGTGACGCGCAGGTCCTGCTGGAAGCGCACCGGGTCGGGGATGTGCCAGCGGTACATGCCGAAGCGCTGCTGCGAGTCGTAGAGCCCGTTGGGGCGGATGACCTGCGGCAGCCCGGTGAAGGGGGCGCTGAACTCGCAGTAGGCCTCTCCCCGTGGGTACTCGAAATCGTACGAGCCCCCGAAATAGTCCTCGGTGCCAGTGCCGCAGATGGTGGGGAACTCGCTGTCGCCGTCGATAAAGAACTTGATCTCTCCCTCGCCCCACCAGCCGCAGTTGTTGACCCCCCAGGCGATGTAGGTGCCCACGTATTGCCCCTGGCCGCGCACGCCGTCGAGCAGGACGTGGTCGGTCTTGTAGGGCAGGGGGTTGGAGCGGCGGAACTGGGCGTGGAACATGGCTACATCATCGGGCACGGTGGTGAGGGTGTAGTTGATCTGATAGTAGATCGTCTGGGGCTCGTCATCCAGGCTCTCGATGGTGATGCGCGCCCCCTTGCGGAAGGGCATCTCCCAGTAGCAGTTGAACGCGCTGCCCGGGTTCACGGCCACCGGGATGGAGTTGATCTGGGCGTAGCGGCCCCAGCCCATGCAGAAAAAGTCGCCTACCGGCACTTCTACGGAAGGGGTCTCCTCGCCGTCCCAATACATACGCAGGATGCTGTAGCGCCAGCGCCCGGTGACGGTCATCCAGATCGACTGGATCGCGCCGGAGCCCACGATGTCGGCCAGGACGAGCGTCTCGTGGGGCGGCATGCGCAGAGAGGGGGAGATCTTCCAGCCCCGCCCAAGATCGCGCGCGCATGAGGCCCCGGTGCCCTCGGTGGCCATGCCGCCGCGGCCCTTTTCGCCGGTGCGGTTCTCGGGGCTGATGGAGCGCGTCTGCGCGCTGGAAAGCCGCGACAGATTACCTAGATTCACGTGAAGGCCGTCGAATGCCATGTTGTACCTCCCACCAACTTGGTAGTGATGGCTTCGACGCTTGGTGTGAAATGGGTGCAGAGCCCTCGCCCGGTGTCGCAGTGATGGCTTTGGCCGTTCGCCTCCCCTTGCGCCACGTGGAGGCGAGCGACCAGGGTCGCCACTACGACACTGACCGAGGGCGCCGTATCCATTTCACATCAAACGCTGAAGACGTCACTACGAGGCAGTCCATAGCATGATGATATCGCCTATGCGTATCCTGGTCAAAAAGCGCCCACGGGCGTATAATGGGCCATCATCTGCTTGAGGAGGTAGCGATTGCATGTCGGGTTCCGAGCCCTTGCTTCTGAGCGATTACAAGCCGCGCCCCAAGCTGGTCACCCCGGTCACCACGGTGAGCCAGCCGCGGTTCCCTACGATTGACGCGCACAATCATCTGGGGCCCGAGTTTGGCGGCAACTGGATTGCCCGCCCCCTGAGTGAGCTGATCGATATCCTCGATCGCTGTCACATCCAGAGGCTCGTGGACCTCGACGGCGGCTGGGGCGAGGATATTCTGGCGGCCCATCTCGATCACTTCAAGGCGCCCTATCCGGAGCGCTTTATTATCTTTGGCGGCGTCGATTGGGCCCGTTGGCCCGAGGAAGGGAACCGCTTCCCCGAGCTGGCAGCGAAACGGCTCGAAGCGCAGGTCCGCCGGGGCGCCCAGGGCCTTAAGATCTGGAAGCCCCTCGGCCTGCACATCAAAGACGATCGGGGCGAGCGCGTGGCCATCGACGATGCGCGGCTCGAGCCCATTTGGGCCACCGCGGCCGATCTGGACCTGCCCGTCGTGATCCACATCGCCGATCCGGTGGCCTTTTTCGACCCCCTCGACCGCTTTAACGAGCAATACGAAGTGCTGCAGGGCCACCCCGATTGGTACTTCTACGGCCCCCAGTTTCCACCCTTCCAGCAGTTGATGGATGAGTTCGATTCGCTCCTGGGGCGCAACCCGCGCACCACCTTTATTGGCGCCCACGTGGGCTGCTACGCCGAGAATCTGGGCTGGGTTGCCTCGGCTCTGGACCGGCACCCCAATTTCTACATTGATATCGCCGCGCGTATCAATGAGATCGGTCGCCAGCCTTACACGGCGCGCGATCTTTTCCTGCGCTACCCGGACCGCATCCTTTTCGGCACCGATGCGCCCGCCAACGACGCTGACTATGGTCTCTACTTCCGCTTCCTGGAAACTCGTGACGAGTATTTCAAGCACTGCACCGGCGAGGGCTTTGGCCTGGGCCGCTGGTACATCTACGGCCTCTACCTGCCCGACGAGGTGCTGGAGAAGGTCTACCATCGTAACGCCGAGCATCTCATCCTGCACCTGGAGTGACAATGGGCCACGCTATGGGTTCTCCCCGCCGGTTCTGGGCGGGCGAGTCACAGGCGACGAGGGGGAAAATCGGCCGCCTGTGGGGCGGGTTCCGCGCCTGCATCCGCGCTCCGGAGCACCTCCTCTTCTGGGGCATCATCCTGTTGGCGGCGGCCCTCCGCCTGTCGTACCTCGATGTCATCGAATTCAAGGCGGATGAGGCCATCCATCTGCAGCGCAGCCTGGAGATCATAGCAGCGCATCGCCTGCCTCTCGAGTCGTCGCCGGCTTCGGTGGGCATCGCCAAGCCCCCGATGATGGACCTGTTGATGACGATCCCGCTATTGGTGGGGCGTGACCCCCGGATCGCCTCGACTTTTATTGCCTTGCTCAATGTGGCCGCCGTCGCCGGTGCCTTTCTGCTGGGGCGCAAGTATTACAGCCTGCGGGTGGCCGCCATCGCGGCGACCCTCTTTGCAGTGAACCCCTGGGCGGTGATTCTTTCGCGCAAGGTTTTCACGGCCGATCTGCTGGCGCCCTGGCAGGTCCTCTTTCTCTATGGCCTGTTGGCCGCGCTGGTCGAGCGTAAAGCCTGGGGCTGGCTCGTGGCCGTCGTCGCCCTCGGCATCGCGCTGAACGTGACCTTTTCTCCGTTGCCTCTGGTGCTGGCGCTTCTGGTGCTGCTGGCCATCTACCACCGGCGCATCAACTGGCGCTACCTGCTTGCGGGCGCGGCCCTGGTCGTGCTGCTCTTTGCGCCCTACCTGTACGCGCAGCTCGGGCACCTGCAGGATATCCGCAACGTGGCGCAGCAGGCGGCCGGTCAGAAGGGCTCGCTGTTCCACTCGCTCAAGCCCACCTGGGAGTATGCGCTCGATCTCCATTCTGGCGGCAATCTCGGCTCACTGGCGGGCGCTGCATTCCCGGCCTTCGCCCCGGCGCGCAACCCGCTGCGCCGCCTGGAAGAGCTGCCCGCACTGCTCTTTGGGCTCTCGCTGGTCGCCATCGTGGCCATGGCGCTCTATGCCCGGTTCCGCCGCAAAGGACGGGAAGATACCGCCCGCTATGTGATCCCGGCAGTGTGGCTCTTGACTGCGCTGGCCGGGGTCGCGCTGCAGAACCTGGAGCTCCAGTTCCATTATCTGGTCATCCTCTACCCGGCGGGCTTCCTGGCCATGGCCCTGACGGCCGACTGGCTATGGCGCGCCCTGGGCGCCCGCGCTGCCAAACCCTTTGCCTGGGCCCAGATCCTCCGTTGGGCGCTGGGGGCCGGCCTGCTGTGTGCCCTCGTCTGGCAGGGCTATAGCCTGATCTACCTCTACCACTTTGTCGCCCAGGCAGATGCGAGCGGCGGCTATGGCGTCCCGCTGCGCTACTGGCAGAGCATCGCCGGCATGGCGCGGCGCGAGGCGGCCGCAGCCGGCGTGGATGAGGTCTGGGTCATCACCAACGGCACCGATATCAGCTACGAGCAGGCACCGATCGTCCTGCAGTACCTGCTGGGGCCCGACAAGGCCATCTTCCTGGGGCAGGGCGGAAGCGATGCCGTGCTCTTGCCGGTTGGGCGCCCGGCCGTCTATCTTTTCACCCGCCCCCTCCAGCCTTTGATCCAGACGATCGTCGACCGGTTCGGCGGCCAGGAGAAGGGATCATTCCCCAACCCCGATGGTCACACCACGACCCATATCGTCGTGGCGCCGGCCCATTCGCTGGCCGATACGCTCTCGCTGCTGCCCCAGGTGACGCCTGCCTATACGCTGGCATCGGGGCTGACCTCGCTGGGCTACGAGGCGCCCGCCAGCGCCCACCCGGGCGATACCGTCAGCTTTGCCACCTATTGGCTCTTTGGGAATATCTCCCCGGCAGAGCAGAACGTCGCGCATAACCTCGACGGCTATCTCCTCAATGACAAAGGGAAAAAGGTCGCCGAGCGGGGCGGGTTCGGGTTGCCCGAGCGTTACTGGCGGGCGGGGCTGGTGCTGGCGCAGTGGAGCGAGCTGCAGCTGCCGGCCGACGCGCCCGCAGGGACTTATACCCTGCACACCGGCATGTATCGTCTTCCGGATAAGACGCCCGACACTGTGCGCGACGAGGGGAACACGGTGGTTGGCGATACGATCCCCCTGGGCTCCATCGCCGTCGCGCCATAGGTAGAGGGAGCTCTCCGCGGGCAATTCCCCACAGCAGGCTTGTAACAGATTGGAGGCAAGAGCATGGATTTCGTGCGACCGCGCGACCTCTACGAATGGTGTCGCATTCCGGTAGAGGAACTGGTGGGCCATCCTCAACTGCGGGTGCCCTTTCGCATCGTGCGCGACGGGGCCGAGATGGGGCGGGTGATGGCCGCGGACCTGGTGGCGGTGATTGAGGAGAACAACGCCGCTGGCCGGCCGACTCGCGCTATCGTCCCCTGCGGGCCCAAGGGCTGGTACGCCCCCTTTACCGAGATGGTCAACACCCGCCGCGTCTCGCTGCGCGCCCTGACCGTCTTTCACATGGATGAGTGCCTCGACTGGCAGGGCCGGCTATTGCCCCGGGAGCACCCCATGAACTTCCGCACCTTTATGGAGCGCTACTTTTACGGCGGCATCGACCCTGACCTGGCTGTGCCCGAATCACAGCGCTACTGGCTGACCCCGGCAAGCATCGAGCGGGTCGCGGAAGCCATTGCGCAGGCGCCGGTCGATATCACCCTCGGCGGTTGGGGGCAGGATGGGCATGTGGCCTATAATCAGGCCCGCCGGCACCCCTTCAGCCACCTGACCCTGGAGGATGTGGCCAACTCGACCATCCGCATCCAGGAGAACAACCTGGATACCGTGCTGGCCCTGGCCCAGCGTGAGTTCGGTGGGGCCTACCAGCTGGTGCCGCCCATGTCGGTGACACTGGGGGTGCGCGAGTGCCTGGGCGCCCGCAAGGTGCGTGTGTATTCCGACACCGGCGCCTGGAAGCAGACGGCCCTGCGCGTGGCCCTCTTCTCTGAGCCCACACCCGAGTACCCCATGACCCTGCTCCAGCGCCACCCCGACGCCCTCATCACGGCCACCCTGGAGACGGCGCGTCACCCGGTTAGCGAGCATCCAGAGTGGGAGTTGTTCTGATGCGTGATATGTGAGGTCGCCACGGGGCGTAATAAGTAAACCGTAATAAGTAAACCGTAATGAGTAAACCGTAATGAGTAGGGCTGCCATAGTGCAGTGCGCACTGCTCTTCACACCGTTCGCCCCGGCATAGTTTTCGTCAAGCATCCGGTGCGTCGAAATGGCGACCTTACTTATTACGGTTTACTTGTTACGGATCACACTGCTGGAGGCATCTATGCAGTCAACTCTACGGCTGGACGAAGGTTCTCCCTACCGACAACTGATCGGCGTAGGCGGCATTGGGGCGGGGCTGTTCTTCGCCCTGGAGGGGGATCACACCCTGGGGCGCAACGAGTCGCGGCCGGCGCGACAGCTGCCGGTGCGCGACTATTACAAGCTGCACATCATCGCCCACTATGTGGCCGTGCTGCTGGGACCCGCCTTTCCGGTGCTGCCCCTGGGCAAGGTGGGTGATGATCAGACGGGCGAGCGCCTGCGCGCAGAGATGGCCGCCGCGGGCATGGACCTGCGCTTTGTGGAGAGCGTACCCGGCGAGCCGACGCCCCTCAGCGTCTGCTTCCAGTATCCCGACGGCTCAGGCGGCAATATCACGGCCATCCCTACGGCAGCCCTGGCCTTGAGCGAGGCCGATATTGCCCGCGCCGAGCCCCTCTTCGCCGCTCAGCCCGGGCGCACCATCGCCCTGGCAGCTCCTGAAGCGCCCCTGGCCGTGCGCGATCAGCTGCTGCGCCTGGCTGGTCGCTACTCGGCCCTGCGCGTCGCCTCATTCACCTCTGCCGAGTTGGAAGAGGCGCGCCGGCTGGGGATGCTCTGCCGCGTGGACCTGCTGGCGATCAACGAGGACGAGGCGGCAGCCCTTACCGGCTGCAGCTTTGACCCACAGGACCCCTGGCCCCTCCTGACGGCCTGCCGGGCGGTCCTGGCTGCCGAGCAGCCTGCCATGCGCCTGCTCATCAGCGCAGGCCGGTATGGCGTTTATGCCTGGGCCGAGGGCGCCTGGGACCACTGCCCCGCTGCCGAGATCGCCGTGGCCAGCACGGCTGGCGCCGGCGATGCCCTGCTGGCGGGGACGCTTGCAGGCCTGGCCTGCGGGCTCCCCCTCATTGTGCCCGGCCCGCCCCGGGCCCATCTGGGCGACCGCCCCCTCGGCAGCGCCCTTGATCTGGGTGTACTTCTGGCGAGCCTGAGCGTCACCTCGCCCCACACTATCCATCCGCAGGCTGATGCCGCGTCGTTGGCTGCCTTGGTGAGAGAGCTACACCTGCACCTGGCCGATCCACTGAGCGAAATCCTGTCGTTTTCGGGGTAGAAACGTTCCGCCCGCAGCACCCGAGGTGCTGCGGGCGGAACGTTTCTACCCCGAAAACGACAGGATCACGGATAGGTACCACGCAGGGCGTGGGCACGCGCCACGCGGTCGATGGCCAGGATATAGGCGGCTACGCGCATATCCACCTTCTTCTCCTGGGCAATGCGCAGCACATCGTTAAAGCTGCGCACCATCACCTCACGCAACTGGGCGTTGATCTCCTTCTCGCTCCAGAAGAAGTACTGCAGCCCCTGCACCCACTCGAAATACGAGACGGTCACACCGCCGGCATTGGCCAGCACATCGGGCACCACAAAGACGCCACGGTCGTAGAGAATCTCGTCGGCCTCGGGGGTCGTGGGGCCGTTGGCGCCCTCGGCGATGATCTTGGCCTTTATTTGCGGGGCATTCTCAGCAGTGATGGCCTTTTCCAGGGCCGCGGGCACGAGGATGTCGCAGGGCAGCGCCAGCAACTCCTCGTTGGTGATCCGGTCAGTGCCCGGGTAGCCCTGCACCGTGCCGTTCTCGGCTTTGAAACGCAGCACGTCCCGCACATCAAAGCCCTTGGGGTTGTAGATGCCGCCGCGGGAATCGCTCACGGCCACAATCTTGCAGCCCTTGTCCTGCATCAGGTAGGCGGCGATAGAGCCCACGTTGCCAAAGCCCTGCACCGCAACCGTGGCCTCTTCCATGGGGATGTTCAGGTGTCTCATGGCCTCGCGGACCGTGAACATCACGCCGCGGCCGGTCGCTTCGGTGCGGCCCAGGGAGCCGCCGACCTCGATCGGCTTGCCCGTCACGACGGCAGGCGTTGTATAGCCACGGTGCATGGAGTAGGTATCCATAATCCAGGCCATGATCTGCGGGCTGGTGTTCACATCGGGGGCCGGGATGTCGCCCTCTGGGTTCATGAGGATGGCGATCTCGGTCGCGTAGCGCCGGGTGAGCTTTTCCAGCTCGTTCAGCGACATCTGTTTGGGGTCGCAGATCACCCCACCCTTGGCGCCGCCATAGGGAATATTCACCACGGCGCACTTCCAGGTCATCCACATAGCCAGGGCGCGCACCTCATCGATAGTAACGGCCGGATGGAAGCGAATGCCGCCTTTGGAGGGGCCGCGGGTCGTCGAATGGTGCACGCGGTAGCCGGTAAAGACCTTCACCGAGCCGTCATCCATCTTGACGGGGAAATTTACGGTCAGCTCGCGCTTGGGCCTGCGGAGCACCTCGCGTATGCCGTCATCCAACGCCAGATAGGCCGCTGCCTTGTCGAACTGAGCAATGGCAATCTCATATGGAGATCGAGTGTTATTCTCCATGGTGAACGTTCTCCTTACCCGGAAATGGGCTCACGAGCAAGTCCGAAGCAAACCAACCGAGATAGCGCCAGCGCCTTTGCCTTATGAATACAGTGGCGCCTTTGCCAGAACCTCCTTTCCTAGAGATCCCTTTCCACCGTGCCGATGGCCTCATCGATCTGCTGCAGGGCGTATTCGAGCTGCTCATCGGTGATGACCAGGGGCGGTGACATCTTGAGCACGTTATGGTACGTGCCGCCATAATTGGTGGCCATCACGCCTTGCCGCAGCAGCTCCGCCACCACGCGCTGACCCACAGCCGGGGCGGGCGCCTTGCTCTGCCGGTCGAGCACAAACTCGATGCCGACCATCGAGCCCAGGCCCCGCACATCGCCCATCGTGGGGTGTTGTGCCTGCATATCGCGCAGGGCCGCCATCATACGGCGGCCGATCTCGGCTGAGCGCTCCACGAGGCGCCGCTCTTCGATCTCGTCCAATGAAGCCAGCGAGGCAGCGCAGCCCAGGGGGTTGCCCATAAAGGTGCTTGTATGCTGCATCGCCCCCCAGGCGCGGGCAAGCTCGGGGCGCATGATTGTGGCCGCAATGGGGAAACCGCTGGCCAGGCCTTTGCCCACCACCAGAATATCGGGCACCACGCCGCTGTGTTCCACAGCAAACATCCGCCCGGTGCGGCCGAAACCGTTGATGATCTCATCGGCGATCAGCAGCAGCCCATGATCGTCACAAATCTTGCGGATCTTGGGCAGGAACTCGGGCGGCGGCACGATCCAGCCTCCGTGGCCCTGCGCCGGCTCCAGGATGATGGCGCCTACATCGGCAATGCCGGAATCGGGCATCTCCAGGGTATAGCGCACAAAATCGGCGCAGAAAACGTCGCAGGCCGGATAGGACTTGGCAAAGGGGCAGCGGTAGCAATAGGCATAGGGTACGTGGGCCGTGCCGGTGATGACATCCATAAAGGGCGCCCGGTAGTAATTCTGCGCCGTCACCGAAAGCGCCCCGAGCAGCTTGCCGTGAAAGCCGCCCTGGAAGGCGAGCACCATGTGCTTGCCGGTGGCCAGGCGCGCCGTCTTGAGCGCCATCTCGATGGCCTCTCCGCCCGTATTGACGAGGTGCGAAACGCTCAGATTCCCGGGGGCCAGGCGGGCCAGGCGCCGGGTCAACTCGACGCGCAGCGCGTTGGGGTTGGCGCCGCCCTGGCTGTGCATCATGCGCGCCGCCTGGGCCTGGATGGCGGCGACAATGCGCGGATTCGAGTGGCCGGCAATAGCCACGCAGAACCCGGCCGTCAGGTCCACATAGCGGTTGCCGTCCACATCCCACACATTGGCGCCGTGAGTCTCATCCCAGAACACGGGCTGGTCGCCCGCGCTGATCGCCGAGGCGTTGGGCGCCTCACTGAGCGCGAGCTCTGCCGCCAGGGCACGCGAGCGCGGGCCGGGCGTTTCGGTCACCATGGCGGGCAAATCGGTCCCCATTTTCGCGCTATCCTGTATCATCTTTTTCTCCTTGGCGCCTGCCGCACCAATATTATAATGCCATGGCCTTATTCTGAGAAAAAGGCCGCCACTCTTTCAATTAGGAAATCTATTCATGCAGCTCAGGCACCCGAATAGCATATCCGGGCTACGCCTCTCCTCCTAGCTCGATCAGAATCTTGAACAACTCCTTGGCCTGTCCCCGGGCCAGGGCAAAAGCCTCCGGCAGCCGCTCCAGCGGGAAAACCGCCGAGATCAGTTCCGCCGGCTGCAGGCGCTTTTGGCCTATGAGGTCCATCAGTGTGGCAAAGGTGTGGGGGCAACGGCAGCTGCCGATCAGCTCCAGCTCGCGCATGTGGATGCGCGAGAGGTCAAAAGAGACAATATCTTTGGGGTAAGAAAAGGCCAGGATGCGCCCCTGGATGCGTACTGCGGGCAACAGCTCGCTGTAGACGGAGGTAGAGTCGGTGGTGACGATGGCCACATCGGCGCCGCGGCCCTCCGTATCGGCCAGAATGGCCGGGGCAAACTCGTCGCGGCGGGTATTGACCGTATGCACCTGTGGCGCGCCGATGCGCTCTAGCCGCCAATCGTGGTGGCCCATCACCCAGACGGCCCGCGCCCCCATGAGCATGGCTAAGCGGGCGAAGATCAAGCCAAAGGGCCCATCGCCGAAGACGGCCGCTGTCTCACCGGCCTGGAAGCGCGCCCGCCTCAAGCCCGCCAGGCAGACGCCCCAGGGCTCCAGGAGCGCTGCCTCCTGCAATGACATGGCCGCCGGCACGCGGTGCGCGTTGAGCTCGTGCACCGTCACATAGTCGGCAAAGCCGCCGGGCAAGGACCAGCCCAGGTGCTCCGTCTGCGGGCACATGTGATATTGCCCGTGTTGGCAATACCAGCAGCGGCGGCAGGGAATGGCAGGCTCCAGGGCCACCCGGTCGCCCGGCTGCAGCCCCCGCACCTGCTCGCCGCAGGATGCCACGGTGCCCGAGATCTCGTGTCCCAATACCAGGTCCGCCGGCAGCTGATGCTGCCCCTCATAGGATGCGATATCGGTGCCGCACACCGAACAGTAGGCGACCCTGACCAACACCTCTTCCGGGCCCGGCTGCGGCACGGGCAGGTCAGTCAGCTCCATCTCGCCGGGGCGGCGCAACACATAGGCTTTCACGGGTTAATGATCCTCCAGGTAGGCTGAAAGGTCATAGGGCTCGTTAAGGCGTGGAATCAGCACTTCAGTACAGGAGGCGCCGGTCAGCGCTGCGCGGAAGCGCTCCGGGTCCTCGCTGTTCAGAGCAAACAGGTCATAGTGGTTGGGGATGGCCACGCGCACCCCCAGCGCTCGGGCCAGCTGGGCCGCCTGCTCATACCCCATGTTGCCGTACTTGCCGTTGATACAGAGCAGGGCTACCGGCGGGCGGTAGTGGGCCAGGTAGTGCAGGAAGGGGTGATAGGCCGTATCGCCCGAATGGTACAGGCAGGGCTGCCCAGCGACAGACAACAGGAACCCCACGCTATCCAGCACGGTTTCTTCATTCGGGATGGCAAAGGTCGCGCGTACGGTAATGCCCTGCCAGGTGACCTCATCGCCCGCATCCACCTGCACGATGCGCTCAGCCGGCACGTCCAGCGCCAGCAAGTGGCGCCGCACGTTTCGCGGGCCGATGAAGGTAGGCCAGGGGCGAGGCAGGGCGCCAATCGTCTCGGGGTCCAGGTGATCCAGATGATCGTGGGTTACAAGGAGGGCATCGACCTGCAGAGCGGAGGGCTCCAGCGGCGGCGGGTACAGGCGCGCCAATTCAGGGGCGAGCCTGGTCACACTATCCGAAAGATAGGGATCGATGGCCAGGCGCTGCCCTGCCAGCTCGACTACGTAGCCCGCCTGGCCCAGCCAGGTCAGGCACAACCCTTGCCGTGCATTGCCCATAGCTATCCTCCCATGGCAGCATCGAGCCTGGTATAGAGACGGTCCACACGCGCCACCGGCGCGTCTCTATACCGTGGCCGAATTGCCCTCTTGCTCCACTTGCGCCGCATATTCATCATCGATGCCGAGGGTAATGCCCTGCATACGCGCCACGCGGTGCAGCGAGCGGCGGGTCGCCGCCAGGGCGCGTTCGGGGTCATGATCGCGCACCGCATCGGCCAGCTCCCGGTGCGAGCGCATCGCCTCCTCCAGCAGCGCCCGGCTCGAGACATTGGCGCGCCGGCTGTGCTCCAGGCTGGCTGCCATGATCACGCTCAGCCGTGCCAGCACTGAGTTGTGGGTCGCATTGGCCAGAGCGTCGTGGAATTCGCCATCGAGCAGCACGACATCCTCAATGTCCTTGTCCTCAGCGGCCACGCGTTCCATCTGCTGGGCCAGGTCCATCAGCCGCGCCACATCCTCGGGCGTGGCCTTGCGCGCCGCCAGATAGTTGATCCAGGCATCGATACCGTAGCGAGCCTCCAAAAGCTCACGGTTGTCCGACCCGACCGCCACGATCCAGGTCACCAGGTCCGCCGGGTTGCCGGTGACAAAGGTGCCGCGGCCGGGCCGGGAATCGATCAGGCCAAAGGCCTTGAGGGTAGCCAGCGCTTCACGCACCACACCCCGGCCGACCCCCAGCATCTCCGCCAACTCGCTCTCCGTCGGAATCTGGCCCCCAGGGGGCCATAGACCTTCCTCGATGGCTTCCCGAAACTGTTCGAGCACCGGCTTGACTGCCCCAGTGCGGTCCAACCGCCTCAGCATAGGAACCCCCTCTTGACACTTTGTCATACATATGATATACTGATTATGCGATTTTGTCAAGATCCGAGCTGCACAGGAGGCTGCTAATGGACTCACTCGGTGTCGCCATAGTTGGCTTGGGTATCGGGCGCCGGCACATCCAGGCCTACCAATCTATTCCAGGCGTCCGCGTAGTGGCCGTGGCCGATCTCGACGAGGCCGCTCGCGAGCGCGAGCGCCGGGAAGCGGGCATCCCCTTCGCCTCCGCCGACTATCGGCAGGCCATCGCCCGCGATGATGTGCAGCTCGTCTCCATCTGCACGCCCGACCGCTTCCATGCCGAGCAAGCCCTTTTTGCCCTCGATGCGGGCAAGCACGTCCTTTGCGAAAAGCCTCTGGCCCTCACCATGGAAGAGGCGGCCGCTCTTGTGGCCAAGGTACGCCAGACCGGGCTCAAGCTCATGGTGGGGCATAACTATCGCTTCTCGCCTCAGTTCCGCAAGGTGAAAGAGATGGTTGATGTGGGGGCCGTCGGTCCCTTACTCTTCGCTGAATCCAGCTATGTGCAGGACCTCTACTTCATGGAAAAACTGGGGCCCGATTATTGGCGCCTGAAGGACCCCCAGGATTTCGTCCTCGGAGGCGCTATCCACAATGTGGACCTGCTGCGCTGGATCGTGGGCGAGGTCGAAGAGGTCCACGCCTATGCCAATCACGGCATGCCCTTTTACCCCCTGGATGACAACTATTGCATCAACCTGTGTTTCGCTGGCGGGCGCATCGGGCGCCTGCTGCTCCTCTTGGGCTCTCGCCTCAAGGACAAGTTCTACGTCGACCTGGGCGTCTATGGTCCTGAGGGCAGCCTGCGGGCCATCATGCAGCGCGATGAGGTCATCGCCAACATCGACCGGGCCGAGGGCGAAAAGCCCGAGACCATTTCGACGCCTGCAGCCAACTCCCATGCCCTGGAGATTGCCTACTGGGTCGATTGTGTGCGCAACGACCGGCAGCCCACGCCCAATGTCATCGATGGCGCCCGCGCGGTGGCCGTGTGCCTGGCCGCCATCCGCTCCGCGCGCGAGGGGCGGCCGGTTGCCGTCGAATATGGCCTGTTGTAAGCGACTTGCAGCAGGCGCTTCAGGCGCCGATTCCGCCCATTGGTCAGATCGACAACTGCCGGGCGGTGCGCTCCGTTACTGACCGGCCCTAATAACAGACGGGGGGTGGGTCATGCGGCAGCGCCAGGATGCCGCATGACCCACCCCCAAAAAAGGGATCCTTCACTTCCCTCCGTTCCCATGAGTAACCCAACGAGGGCAAGTCCATGAGTGAGTCCGCCGCGCTGAGCTTTCGCGCCGAAGTCCGTGCATCGACCAATGGCGTTATCGCCGCCACTGCTGTAGCGGGGATAGCGCTCGGCCTGCTGGCTGAGCCGCTCGCTATCCTGGTGTTGGGAGGGATAACGACTATTGTCGTCGAGGCGCTCTGCCTGGCCACATGGCTGGTGGGCCTCTGGCACCCTCGTGTCTCACCGTGGCTCGCCATCGGCAATGTGGTCTTGCTGATTGGCCTGCTACAGATCGCGCTGCACGCGCCGGGGACTCTGGCGCTGCTGGCGTTGCCTGTTGTCTTGGCGGCGGCGCTCATCGGCGTGAGGGCCGCCGCGGCTTGGGCGGGGGTGGCAAGCCTGTTGGTATTCGCGCTGGCCGCCCTGGGCGTAGCTGGCCAGGCCCCCGCTGAGCCCCTCGTTGCCCTGCTTGCCATATGGACCATGCTGGCAGCCATGCTTGCCATCTATCAGCCCGTATACCAGTTCGCCCATTGGTCGTGGGAGCACTTTTGTGAAGCCCAACAGATCCTGGAGGAGACGCGCGACCGCCGCGCCGAGCTCAAGCAGGCGCTGGAGGACCTGGCTGAGGCCAACCTGCAACTGACCCGCCTTAACCGGCTGACGCAGGGGCTCCGCCTGGCGGCCGAAGAGGCCCGGCGGGCCAAGGAGCAGTTCGTGGCCAATGTGAGCCACGAACTGCGCACCCCTTTGAATATGATCATTGGCTTTTCCGAAATGATCATGCAGGACCCGTCCGCTTATGGCCGTATCCCTCCGGCGCTGCTGGCCGATCTCGAGATCATCTTGCGCAACAGCCAGCACCTGTCTGGCCTGATCGATGACGTGCTGGACCTCAGCCAGATCGAAGCGGGCCGTATGGCGCTGACCAAGGAACAGGTATCGCTGGCAGAGGTGGTGGAGGCCGCCGTCGCCGTCGTGCGCCCCCTGTTCGCCGGCAAGGGGCTCTACCTGGAGACGGATGTAGCTGCGGACTTGCCGGCCATCCTCTGCGACCGCACGCGCATCCGAGAGGTGCTCGTGAACCTCCTGAGCAACGCCGGGCGTTTCACCGAGCGCGGCGGCGTGCGGGTGCGCGCCTGGCGCGAGGGGACCTATGCCATTGTGAGCGTCACCGACACCGGCCCTGGCATTGCCCCCGAGGATGCCAGCAAGGTCTTCCGTCCCTTCGAGCAGATCGATGGCTCGCTGCGCCGGCGCCATGGTGGATCGGGCCTGGGCCTGAGCATCAGCCGGGCCTTTGTGGAGCTGCATGGCGGGAGCATCTGGTTCGAGAGCGGCCGGGGGGAGGGGACGACATTCCACTTTCGACTGCCCATCCAGCCGCCCCTGCCAGTGCCTGCCGGGGTAGAGCGCTGGTTCAGCCCTTACCTGCAATACGACGAGCACCGTCACCCGCAGGGCAGTATGGCCCCCGCGGTACGGCCGCGCTTTGTAGTGTTGGAGCCGCACGCCGCGCTGCAGCGGCTGCTGCGCCGTTACCTGGGTGAGGCCGAGATTGTGCCGGTCGCGACCATCGACGAGGCCCGGCGGGAGCTGGCGCGGGTGCCATCCCAAGCGCTGCTGGTCAACGCAGGCTCGGTGCCCGCAGCGCTCCAGGATCTGTTGCGCGATTTCCCCCTCCCCGACGGCACCCCCGCACTGGCCTGCTCCATCCACAGCACCTCTGACGCCGCTGAGGCGCTGGATGCGGATGATTATCTGCTCAAGCCCATTTCCCGTGAGGCGCTGCTGGCAGCGGTGGAAAGACTCAATCTGAAAGGGAAGACAATCCTGGTCGTCGATGATGACCCTGAAGCGCTCCAGCTCTTCCGCCGCATCTTGGGTGCGCCGCCGCACAGCTATCGGGTGTTAAGGGCTGCCGACGGGCGACAGGCGCTGGAGCTGCTGCGGCAGGAGCGGCCGGCTGCCCTGCTGCTCGATCTGGTGATGCCCGGCATGGATGGCTTTCAGCTGCTGGCGGAGAAGAGTCAGGACCCGGAGCTGCGCGATATTCCGGCTGTGGTGATCTCGGCACGCGACCCGGCCGGCCAGCCGATTGTGACCAGCGCCCTGGGCCTGACCCGCGGCGGTGGGCTCTCGGTGCCGCAGTTGCTGGATTGCCTGGCGGCGGTTACCCGCATCCTGTCTCCGGCGGGGCCAGTAGATGGTCCAACGCCGCCAGCAAAGAGCGCCGGGTGACAGGCTTGTGCAGAAAAGCGGCAGCCCCGAGCGCCAGGGCCAATTCCTCCTGGGGCAGGATGCTGCAGACAATGATGGGCACGTTGCGCGTCCGCGGGTGCTCGCGCAGCCGCTCGACCATCTCCCAGCCATCGATCCCGGGCAACATGACGTCCAGCACGATGATATCGGGCACGGGCGCATCGGGTGCTGCCAACACCTGGCCAGGGTCAGATGTGGGGAGGAAGCGATAGCGCGTGCCGGCCAGGTAGCGCTGCATCAACTCCAGCGTGTCGGCGTTATCGTCAATGACGAGCACGGCTACCTGCTCTGCCGCCGGCAGCTTGAGCTCTACCGCAAAGGTGGAACTGGCGCCTTCGCTGCAGGCAAAATCGCCGCCCGCCAATCGCACCAATTGGGCAGCCATATCCAGCCGCTCACGATCCTGAGTGGAGAGGGAGAGCGGCTCGCCCAAGTGAGGCGACGGGCGGACATTGATGGTCACAAAGCCACGGCCACTGCTGGCCTGCAGCGAGACGCAGCCACCCGGCGCACAGTGGATTGCAGCCACCGCCGTGTTGAGGAGGGCCTGGCGGATAGCCGCCTGCTGCACCGTCAAGCGTGGCAGCCCAGCCGGCACAGCACACTGCACCCGCACGGCGGATTCCTGGGCCAGCGGCGACACCGTGTGCAGCACGCCCTGCATGAGGCCGTCGACCTCCACCGTCTCACTGGGCAGAGAGCGGCAAAGCCATTCCATCTCCCGCTCGCGGCTGTGCGTGCCGCCATCCGCATCTTCCACCTCCACCGCATCTGCGGCGGCAGGCAGTGGGGGCGCGGGCGGGTGGCTCTGCAGATTGTGGGTCAGCCAAAGGTAGTCGGCCAGTGCCCGCACGGCGCGGCTGTCTTCGCGGCGGACCTGCCGGATGCTCAACGACAGGTCGACGCCCACCTCGCGCTGGCTGTACTGTTCGGCATAGCGGAGGGAGAGCACCTGATAGGTGCGCC
>DAOTVS010000197.1:0-9651 GCA_034436375.1 Anaerolineae bacterium
AACAGGCGCTGCCGCAGGAGACCTATGCATACACAACACGAACGTTTCCACTTCCGCACCCTCGACGAGCTCCGGCAGCGCATCGCCGAGCTGGGGCTCGACCTGCCGCTGGAGGAGGACCTTTCGCCCTTGGCGCGCCCGGTGGCCGTGGCCTCTCTGCAGGCGCCCAACGCCATCGCCATCCATCCCATGGAGGGCTGCGACGGCACGGCCGACGGCCGCCCGGGTGAGCTGACCATCCGTCGCTACGAGCGTTTTGCCCGCGGCGGGGCCGGGCTGCTCTGGTTCGAGGCGACCGCCATTATGCCGGCTGTGCGCGCCAACCCACGCCAGCTCACCCTGACCGAAGAGACCTTGCCCGCCTTTCGCGCGCTGCGGGAGCACACGCTGGAGCTGGCGCGTCAGACGTACGGCCCGGCCCACCGCCCCCTCACCGTGCTGCAGCTGACCCACTCCGGGCGCTACTCCAAGCCGGAGGGGCGCCCGGCGCCCATCATCGCCTTCCACGACCCCCTGCTGGACCCGGGGTCCAGCGTGCAGCCGGAGCAAGCGCCCATCAGCGATGAGGAGCTGGCCGCCCTGCCCGAGCGCTATGTGCAGGCGGCCCGCCTGGCCCAGGAAGCCGGCTTTGACGGTGTCGATATCAAATCGTGCCACCGCTACCTGCTCTCTGAACTTTTGGCCGCGCACACCCGCCCGGGGGCCTATGGCGGCAGCTTTGAGAACCGCACCCGGCTGCTGCTGGAGATTGTCGAGCGCGTCCGCGCCGGGGCGCCGGGGCTGCTGGTGGCTGTGCGCCTCAACGCCTATGATGGCCACCCTTACCCCTATGGCTGGGGGGTGGCCCCCCACGATCCCACCGTGCCCGACCTGACCGAGCCCTTGCGCCTGGTGCGCGCGCTGCAGGCCCACGGCGTGCAGCTCTTGAGCATCACCGCCGGCAACCCCTATTACACCCCGCACATCAACCGTCCCTACGATCAGCCCATGGCGGGCAACAAGATCGTGGAGGAACACCCGCTGGTGGGCGTGGCGCGCCTGGTGCACCTGGCCCGGGCGGCGCAGGAAGCGGCGCCGGGCCTGCCCGTGATTGGGGCCGGCTATAGCTGGCTGCGTCAGTACCTGGGCAACGTAGCGGCAGGTGTGTTGAGGCGGGGCTGGGCCGCCTTTGCCGGCCTGGGGCGCGAAGCCTTTGCCTACCCCAACGCCCCACGCGACCTTTTGGCGGGCTATCTGCAGCCCACTGGGGCCTCAGGCGGCCTGGACCCGCGCCAGGTGTGCCTGGCCTGCAGCCGCTGCTCGCAGATCATGCGCGCCGGCGGCATGGCCGGCTGCCCCATCCGCGATAAAGAGGTCTACCGGGTATAATCCTTGCGTCCCTTTGAGAGGGCGGGAGCCTCACCGTCTCAAACTCTTGCATCACTGGCAGGCGTGTAGCCACACCTGGGCCGCGCCGATCAGCCCCGTATGTGCCCCCAACTGGGCAGGCACAATACTGATGCGCTGATAGGGCACCAGGCCGCAGTTCTGGGCGATCACCCTCCGCGCGGCCTCCTCGAACAGGGGCCAGCTCTTCATGACGCCGCCGCCCAGGGCGATGCGATCGGGGGCAAAGATCATCATCAGGTTCGCCAGCCCCAGCCCCAGGTAATGGCCCTCGCGCTCCACGGCCCGCTGCGCTTCGGGCAGGCCCTCCACCGCCAGCGCGCAGACCCGCCGTGCATCCAGCTGGCCGAGATCGGCCCTCGACCCCAGCTGTTGCTGCGCCCACTCGGCCAGCGCCGTGCCGCTGGCCAGGCGCTCCCAGCAGCCGCGGGCGCCGCAATAACACGCGGGCCCCTGGGGGTCAATCACATGATGCCCCATCTCCGGGTGCGAGCCCTCGATGCCCCGGTACAACCTGCCCTCCAGGACAATGCCGCCGCCGATGCCCGTGCTGACCGTGACATAGATGAAGCGGGCCATGCCCCGGCCCGCGCCCCACGCTGCCTCGCCCAGCGCGGCCGCGTCGGCATCGTTCTCGATCGCCACCGGCGCCCCTACCGCCTGCCCAAGGTCAGCGGCCAGATCCTGCCCTTGCCAATCGGGCAGCACGTCGTTCCGCCCCACGCGCCCACTGGCGCCGTCGAGCCGCCCTGTCAGGCCGATCCCCACACCTTCGAGGCCGCATCCCACCCGGCTCAGCAGCCCCTGCAGCATGGTCGCCAGCGCTGCGACTGCCGGCCGATAGCGCAACAGGGTTGCCGTCGGGGCCGCCTCCTGCGCCACAATGCGCCCCTGCCGGTCAACCAGGCCCACCGCCACCTTGGTACCGCCGATATCCACCGCGCCGATCATCGTCATGCTCCGGAGCGCAGGGCCTGTGCAAAGCGCGCAGCGATCGTGCGCGGCCGGGTGATGGCGCTGCCCACAGTCACGGCCCAGGCGCCACAGGCCAGGGCGCGCGCGGCCTGCGCGGGCGTGTTGATGCGACCCTCGGCAATGACCGGCACATGGAGCGTCCCCGCCAGGCGCACGATCAGGTCGAAATCCGGCTCTTCCTCCTGCGGGCTATAGTCCGTATAGCCCGATAGGGTGGTCAGGACGGCATCGGCGCCCGCCGCGGCAGCCGCGATGCCCTCCTCATAGGTCGAGATATCAGCCAGGACTGGCTTGCCCGTCGCCGCCCGCACTTGCTGGATCCAGTCGGCCATGTCCTGCCCTTCGGGGTGTGGACGGGCGGTCGCATCGACGGCGATCAGGTCGGCCCCGGCCCGGGCCACCTGCACCGCCAGCTCGACCGTCGGCGTGATGCGGACAGTATAGCCGGGCAGGTCGTGCTTATAGATGCCGATGATGGGCAGAGTCACCGCCGCCCGGATCGCAGCAATATGCGCCGGGCCGTCAGCGCGGATGCCGACGGCCCCACCCAGAGCGACTGCCTGGGCCAGCGCGGCCATGATCTCTGGGCGATTCATCGGGTCCTGCGCCGGCTCAGCAAAGTCGGGCTGGCACGAGACAATCAGGCCATGATGCAGTTGCTGAAGCAAATCCCCTGATGGCTGCACGACTATCCTCTTTCCTTGAGAGCGAGATGAGAAAACGGGAAACACAAGAGCACAGAGAGGGTGCGGCCCTATTCTATAAAGTGCTGGACTTGTGGTCAACAACGCTTATTCGTGCCGGCGTACAAAAAGAGGGCTCGCAGACAGGCCTGCAAACCCTCTTTTTCTACCCCAGGCCGCGCTCATCATCAGACCTCCAGGTGCGGCAGCACAGGGGCTTCGCGTCCCTCAATGGCCTCCAGAACCAGCAGGATGCGCGCTGCGCTCCGGTTCGGGTTGCACCAGTAATGCGGGAGGGAAGCCTCAAAAAGCAGGGCATCTCCCTCGCCTAGAGAATAGGAGGCGCCACTGACGGTATAGACAACCTGGCCGCTGAGCCCGTAGACAAACTCCTGCCCCGAGTGCGTGATCGGCTCCGCGCCGCTGCCGGCGCCCGGCTCCAGGGTGACCAGGAAGGGCTGAATCCTCTGCCCCGCCAGCCCAATGCCCAGGTTCTCGATCAAGCCGCCAGGCGTCTGTGTCTTCCCCCGCCGGTCGGCCCGCACAAAGACCACCCTGGCGTGATCCTCTGGCCCAAAGAAATCCACGATCGACACGCCCAGTGCGGCAGCGAGACGATGCAGGGTAGAAACGGTTGGCGAGGACTGGCCGCGCTCGATCAAGCTGATGGCATTGACCGAGATATCGCTCATTTCCGCCAGCGTTCGCAGCGAAAGCCCACGGCTCTCACGCAGCTCTCGCACCCGTTTCCCGACATCCGGGGGCGCTTCCTCTCCCATATCCGCCCTCCCATACAAAATCATTCTAGCACGAACCAGTGCTCAAGCCAAACGGCAAGGCCTGTATCATAATACTTGACAACGGCACACTATTATAGTATACTTCGGCATGAAGATGCAAGTTGCAGCCGGCCGGTTGCAGCGGCCTGCGGTCTCAAAGCGAGGCAACCCAAACCCATTGGCTGCCGATACTACAGGGTCGGGCATACCGGGTAAGCTTGGGCTGTATCAGCGCTGCCAGGCATGAGCGCGAGGGATGCATTTCCACATTGCGGAGCGCGCTCGGGCCGGGGCGGCCAAGGAGGCAGTCAATGATCAGGGTAGACACGAACAAGTGCGTGGGTTGCGGCGCCTGTGCCGAGCAATGCTCCCACGGGGCGCTCTATCTCAGCCTGGCGGGCCATGCAGGGGTAGTGTGGACCCTTTGCCCCGCCGGTTGCCGGGAGTGCCTCACTTTCTGCGCCCATGGCGCCCTGTCTTTTGTGCCATCGGCGCACCCCACCTTGGCCCGCGCGCACATCGCGGGCAGCGAGGCTTTCTGATGATGCCGCGCATGTTTCCCCTCGCACCCACAAGGCGCTGCTTGGGAAGCGTGCCAGTCATGTAATGAAAAGGATGGCAAAAATGCGTGTTGCAATCTCGGCGGAAAACGGTCTGGGCCTGGAAAGCCCAGTAAACCCGCATTTTGGGCGTTGCCCCTACTTTGTCTTTATAGATGTGGATGACCAAAGCATACTGGGGGTCCGGTCCGTCGCCAACCCCTTCTACAATCAGCACCAACCCGGCCAGGTGCCAGCTTTTGTCCACGAGCAGGGGGCCAACGTAATGATCACCGGCGGCATGGGTGGCCGGGCCGTGGCCTTTTTCCAGGAATGCGGCATTCAGCCCATCACCGGGGCCGCGGGCACCGTGCGCCAGGCCCTGGAGCAATACTTGAGTGGAAAGCTGCAGGGCGCCGGCCCCTGCCAGGAGAGCATCGATCACGGGCATGGCTTTCCTCAGGGCGCAGAGCACCTGTAAAAGTGGAGTAACTGCTCGGCCTGGATTCAGACCGGGAGACGGACGAGCGCGGATGAACGCGGATAGGATGCGGACAAGGTTTTGACTGCGGAACTTTTGACCGTGACTGCAAGACCACTGCTTGGGGACTGTATGCAATAGAATCCGCGTTCATCTGCGCTCGTCCGCGTCCGGCCTTTGTGAACCGGAAAGCTATGCAAGAGACTCTAATCTACAGAGCGATCGGCCATGTCGAAAACGGCTTCAACGAGCCGGCAGCGGCCGAGGAGATCCGGGCAGCCGAATCGCGCCTGGTCCTCGATCCCGGCCTGACGGAAGGCCTAATCGGCCTGGAGCCCGGGCAGCAGGCCATCGTCGTGTTTCATTTCCATCGCTCTCAAGGCTACGAACTACGCCAGCATCCTCGGGGAGACCGGAGCCTGCCGGAGCGGGGCGTCTTCGCCCTGCGCAGTCCCCGGCGCCCAAACCCCATCGGCATTACCACCGTGGACCTGTTGGCCATCGATGGCCATGTACTGCGGGTGCGGGGCCTGGATGCGATCAACGGCACCCCGCTATTGGACATCAAGCCAGCATAACCGGGCGCCTACCAGGCAAATCGTAAGGCGCCCAAAGATCACTCACGAGCCATGCCTGGGGCCTATGCCAGAAAGGAACAAGCACGATGCTCAAGTTCGACGTCGTCGTTATTGGGGGCAGTGCAGCGGGCATTCCGGCAGCTCAGACTGCGCGCAGGCACTATCCAGACAAGTCTGTCCTGTTGATCCGGAAAGAGGCGCAGGTATTGATACCCTGCGGCATCCCCTACATCTTTGGCTCCATCGGCAGCTGCCAGGCGGATCTGATCCCTGATGCGACGCTGCAAAAGAGTGGGATTGAGTTGCTGGTGGATGAGGTCGTGGGGATTGACCCGGCGCAACGCGTGGTCACGACGGCCGGCGGCGAGCAGATAAGCTACGAGCGGCTGGTGCTGGCGCTGGGCTCCCTGCCCATTGTTCCACGGATCCCGGGCGTGGCTCAGGAGAACATCTTTGCTGTGCGCAAGGACGTCCGCTATATCGAGCAGATGCTGGCTACTCTGAATCAGGCCTCGGACCTGGTCATCGTGGGCTGCGGCTTTATTGGTGTAGAGCTGGCTGAGGAGATTCGGCGCAACCGCCAGATCAAAATCACCATCGTGGAGATGCTGCGGCACTGCCTGGAGCTGACCTACGATGTCGAGTTCTCGGTCAAGGCCGAAGAGGTCCTGCAGGCGGAGGGTATTGAGATCTTGGGCTCCGAGAAGGTCCTCGCTTTCGAGGGCAACGGGAAGGTCGAAGGGGTCAGGCTCTCCAGCGGCCGGGTGCTCAAGGCCGATGCGGTGATCCTGGGCATCGGCGCCGCCGCCAACACCGAGCTGGCCGTCAAGGCCGGCCTGCAGTTGGGCCCCACCGGCGGCATCCAGGTGGATCGCTACATGCAGACGAGCGCCGAAGGCATTTTCGCCTGCGGCGACTGTGCCGAAAAGGTGTCCTTCTTCGATGGGCGGCCGTCCAGGCTCAAATTGGCCTCTATCGCCACCATGGAAGCGCGTGTTGCCGGCGCCAACCTGTTCGCGCCGCGGCGCAGCAACCTGGGCGTTATCGGCGTCTACTCGACCATTCTGGGCAAGACGGCCTTTGCCGCTGCCGGCCTGACCGAGAAAATGGCGCGCGAGGCGAACTATCACGTCATGGTAGGCGAGGCCGAAGGGCCCAACCGCCACCCCGGCTGCATGCCTGGCGCGGAGAATCTCAAGGTCAAGCTCGTGTTCGATGCTGCAACCGGCGTCATCCTGGGCGGCCAGGTCTCGGGGGCCATGAGCGCCGGGGAACTGATCAACGCCATCAGCGCCTGCATCCACCAGCGGATGACGGCGGATGATATTGCGATTTTCCAGACCGGGACCCACCCGGGGTTGACGGCCTCGCCGATCGCCTATCAGCTCGTGAATGCTGCCGAGATGGCTATCGCCAACGGGCGCAAGGCCCAATAGGCGCACGCTCTTTCCTATTGCACCACAACCGTACTTGCTGGCTGAGGACTGGTGCGGAGCAGGTTAGTCGGCTGTTGCCGGGTGCCATCTGTCTCAAGTACGGCTACTGTACCTAATACCGTGCCCGCCATCCTTCGTCGCCCCTGCTCATGACATCTGCGGACGTCATCCGCAGTTTTACATGGCCTGCGGGCCATGGCGCACTCAGAATGACGGGCACGGTGATGGGTTAATAATCTGTCCCGAATATCCTCTTGTACAAATCCTCGCCATAGCTGGTCTGTAATGGCTTGCCTTCGCTGACTCGAAAAGTTCGTGAGCCGTCGGTTTGCCTTTCGGCCCGCAGGAAGATGGCGTTTTCCATTCCTTTGTCATAGAAACCACGGGCAAATTCATACAAGTGCGTGACGAAAAAGACTTTGATGCCTGTTTCGACGAGCGCACTGACGATCTGACTGGCGATCTCCGAGCCTTCCCTTTCATTGGTCGCAGCAAACGATTCGTTGAACAACACCATGGCATTGGTCTTTATGCTATCTGCAATGTCGCTCATCCTGCTGAGTTCTTCGTCGAGTTTTCCGCTATTCATGGCCGTATCTTCTTCGCGCCGATAGTGTGTGAATAGCCCTCTGCAGGTATTGGCACAGAAGGACTCAGCTGGCACAAACATGCCGCACTGCATCATCAACTGGGCCAGGCCTATACTGCGGAGGAAAGTGGATTTGCCGCCCTGGTTGGCGCCCGTAATGATCACGAGATCCTTGTTATCAGCGCTCAAATCGTTGCCCACGACTTGGGCTTTCATCGTCAGGGCCAGACAGACATCATATAGTCCGACAAAGGAATGCCGACGTTCGCTGGAGGTTACGGGCCGGGGAAAAGACACTGGCTCGCCCAGTTGATCAAGTTGCTCGTATAGATTCAAACAGCCAATGTAAAAAGCCAACTCGGTCCCCAGCATGGTGAAGAAACTGAGAATATGATCGGTTGACTGGGCGAGCACGCTGGCTACCAAGTTGATACCCCTGTCCTTCAGCTCCGACAGGGCCCTCGCGCCACTTTCATCACGATCGGCGATAGCGAAAGTGTGGAGAGGTTCCCTTTTGGCAGTGATCCGCTTTATCCAGCTCTCTTTGTTCTCCTGTGGCTTGTGGAGAGTGTACTGGGCGCCCTTAAAGCCCTCCCCTAATTCAGCACTGACCAGAACCCCGCTGGGGAATTTCAGTTCTCTGAGATGATCCTGGATGTCGGCAAAATATCCATCGCTCAGTTCTTCTTTGAGCATCCCGAAGAATGTAGAAAAACCCTCCGACTCGAATGCATCGGCATACTCGTCGGCGATTTTCCTCAGTGCCTTTAGCTTGCCCACAAACATCTGCAGTACTTCTATCGATCTGCTCAGTATCGTGGCGGGATATCTGCTGAGAAAGCCCCAATAGACCTTTTTCTCGCTCTCAATGGCTTCTTGTGCAACGCTGTAAATGCGTCTGACGACAGCAGGGTTCTTGATGCAGTCTCTGAGAATATCCTGACGATAACGTATCGTATCCAGATCATCCAGGCTGGACAAGACAGCTCTCCTGGCCACTTCGAACAGAAACTTGTCTTCGCGAGCCATGGCATTGAACAGTGTGTTCAACTCCAGGTCTTGTGTCAGCGCCTCTAGATTCGGGGGCAATTCTCCCTGCAGGTCGAAATCACGATCTCTGTACATGAGCAAAGCCTTCATGAGCTTATGCGCTCCTTCAGGCAATCGTAAGTAAGCCGGTACTTTTCGGCAATCGATATGGCATAAGTTAACCCATCCGCAGGCCTTCTTACGATCTTGTACGTCCGCAATGCGGGCTTTCCGGGTACTATCGTGCTAACCACGCTCACGGTCTTACTGCTCAGAGCGGCCAACTCATCGATAAATGTGACCCAGACGCAGAGCAAATCCAGTTGTATGACCCTTTCCATCACCTTCTTGCTCAGAAAAACGCCGTCTTGCAGCGTCGTCGAGGTGAAAACCTCATTCATAATAAGGATACTATCTGGTGTGGCCTGATTGAGAATAGAACGAATCCTGGCCAGGTCGTCCTGCAGTTTGCCACGTAGATTCTTGATGTTTTCCCCTTTCTCAAAATGAGTAAAGATCCTGTCGCAGAGATAGAGCCGCGCTTCCTTGCCTGGAACGGGGCAGCCTATGCTGGCCAGGTAATGCAACTGGCCAAAGGTGCGTGCAAAAGTCGTTTTGCCACCCTGGTTCGGGCCAGACACGACAAATACGCGCTCATCACCTTTCAGGTAGAAATCATTGCGGACAACAGGCAGGTTCTCGGTAACGAGCTTGTAGGCCAGGGCCAAGTCGAACCCTTCACGATCGTAAACATCCTTGCTTGCATTGGAAATCTCCGGATAGCAGAATCCTAGTCCCGCTCGTTTGAGTACGGCAATGTGCTCCTCGTAGGCGACGTAGAACTGGATTTCCCGGTCAAAAACAGCAATCGTTTCATCGAGATAATCGGCGTTTTTTGCGCAATAGTCATCCAGATTGTGAAAGATGTCGGCGTACAACTGGGCCACCAAATCCAGTATATTCGCTTCGACATGGTTCATGTCGGGCCAGGTTGCGAATTCGACCCGGTAGTCCTTCGCTGCCCCCTGCTTGAATTTCTCGAACGTTTTCTCCACTTGCGCACTGTAATCGCTTTCGCCCTCATACTTGCGTACAGTCACGCGGTTACCCTTTATATGCAGGCAGTATTTCACTGTAGACAGGTCTGCTTTGAGCTTTTCCGTCTCCGCGAAGAGT
>DAOTVS010000198.1:0-6047 GCA_034436375.1 Anaerolineae bacterium
GTGGGCGCCGATGCCTGCCCGGCTGCTCCGCGGAACAGCCGGGCAGGCATCGGCGCCCACCTCATACATCCTTAAGAAGGTCGAAGCGGCAGCCTTAGGCGCCGACGATCTCCGCCAGGTCCTGCTCCACGGTCGTGGTCGGCTTGATCCCGAACTTGTCTACCAGGACCTGGAGCACATTGGGCGAGACGAACGCCGGGAGCGAGGGCCCCAGCCGGATGCCCTGCACGCCCAGCGAGAGCAGCGCCAACAACACCAACACGGCTTTTTGCTCGTACCAGCCGATCGCATAATCAATCGGCAGGTCGTTGACGCTTTTGGCCCCCAGCGCCTCGGCCAGCTTCAGGGCCACCACGACCAGAGAATACGAGTCGTTGCACTGCCCGGCATCGAGCACCCGCGGAATGCCGCCGATCTCGCCCAGGCCGAGCTTGTTGTAGCGATACTTGGCGCAGCCAGCCGTCAGGATGATGGTATCCTGCGGCAGGCGCCGGGCCAGCTCGGTGAAGTAGTTGCGCTCCTTATGCCGCCCATCGCAACCGGCCATGACAACAAAGCGTTTAACGGCCCCGCTCTGGATAGCCGCAATGACCTTGTCAGCGACGGAAAGCACCGTATCATGGGCAAAGCCAATGGTGAGGGTGCCCTCTTCCAGCGCCTTGGGCGAGCCCAGGGCCAGGGCCTTGGCGATCACCGGCGAGAAATCCTTCTGCCCTCCCCGTAGGCGGTCGCCGATGTGCTGCACGCCAGGCCAGCCCACCAGACCGGTGGTAAAGATCCGGTCGCGGTAGCTCTCTTTCGGCTCCACCAGGCAGTTGGTGGTCATCAGGATGGCGCCACCAAAGGCCTCAAACTCTTCCCGCTGGCGCCACCAGGCGTTGCCATAATTGCCCACCAGGTGCTTATACTTTTTCAAGCCCGGATAGGCGTTGGCGGGCAGCATCTCACCATGGGTATAAACGTTGATGCCCTTGCCTGCCGTCTGCTGCAGCAGCTCGTCCAGGTCACGCAGATCGTGACCGGAAACCAGGATGGCCGGCCCGGGGCGCACGCCCAGGCTCACCTGTGTCGGCTCGGGCGTGCCATAGTTTGATGTGTTGGCCTCATCCAGCAGGGCCATAGCCTGCACACCCATCTCACCACAGCGCAGATTCATCTGGACCAGATCATCCACAGTCGCACTGTCGTCTGCCGTCATGGCCAGCGCTTCCTGCAGAAACGCCAGCAGCTCGTCTTTGCGGTGCTCCAACACATAGGCGTGGTCCGTGTAGGCAGCCAGCCCCTTGAGCCCATAGGTCAGCAGTGAGCGCAGGGAGCGGATATCTTCAGGCAGCTGTGGGTCCGCCATAATGCCCACCACCTGCCCATGGGCGACCAGCTCCTCCAGAGAGCCCGTCTGCGGCCGCCAGGTAGCTGCACCGGGCAGGGCCTCAGCAAAGGGCTGGCCGTGCCTGGCCTGGTAGGCCGCCAGGAAGCGGGCCCGCAGGCCGTCGCGCAGCACAAGCGCCCGGCCGATGAGCCGGGTAAAGCGCTGGGCGTCGAAATTCACATTGGTCACCGTCGAGAACAAAGCCTCGGCCACAAACAGATCAGCCTCAGGGTCCGTCACCCCCAGCGCGCGCGCCCGCACGCCATAGAATGAGAGGCCGGTTGTCACATAAAGCAGCAGATCCTGTAGGGCGGCGACATCCTCTGTTTTGCCGCATACCCCACGCAGAGTGCATGCCTGGTTCTTGCTGGTCTCCTGACACTGGTAACAGAACATTGCCTTACTCCTCTTGCCGTTGCCGCCATTGCATATAAAACGGACCCGCTTACTCTTAAATAGTACTAGCGAACAACAGGCCTGTCAAATCGAGCGTGGCCTCAATACAGATAAGGGCTTCCATCCCCGGTAGATGGGCGCCCTTCCAGAATGCGGTGCTATCAGGGTAGATATTGCATCGGGTTCACAACGATGCCCTTGTAGGTCACGATAAAGTGGCAGTGAGGACCTGTCGAGTGGCCGGTCGAGCCCAGGAGGCCGATCTGCTCTCCTTTTTGCACCTGCTGCCCCGGCTGGACGGAGATGGAAAGCATGTGCGCATAGGTCGTGACAAAGCCGTCGCCATGGTCGATCTGCACGGCATTGCCCAACCCGCCCGATGGGCCAGCAAAGCTCACGGTGCCGGCATCGGCGGCCACGATGGGCGTGCCCTGCTTGGTGGCGATATCGATGGCGCCATGATACTTGCCGTAGCCCTGGGTGAGCATCCCGCGCACAGGCCAGGCAAACCGCCCAGGTTGCTCGGGTGCGCCGCTCGGCCCGCCCGCGCCCGCGGGGATCATCAGCCGCCCATGGGAGATGCTGGCCGGGGCAGCCTGCTCCCCGCCCGTCGCGACATTGGCAGCCACCTTTACTGGGGGCTTGCCGCCGGGAACGATCAACTTCTGATCAATCTGGATCGCGCTGGGGTCCGTGATGCCGTTGAACTCGCTGATGCGTTGAGGATCCACGCTGTAGCGCTGAGCAATCGCGGCAAGCGTGTCGCCTTTCTTGACGGTGTGAAGCACACCATCGACTGGCAGAATGCTGAGCTGCTGGCCAATGGAGAGCATGTCGGGGTCCTTTTGCAGCTCGGGGTTCGCCCACACCAGTGTATCCGGATTGATGCCAAAGCGCTGGGCGATCACGATAAGGTTATCCCCTGCCTGCACGGCATAGGTTTTGATTTCGGGCCGGGCCGGCGTTGGCGTCGGCGGGATGGGGGTAGGCGTGACGGCAGTGGGCTCCAGCGTGGGCGTCGCCGTATCCGTCTCGGCAGCCGCCGCCAAATCGCCTGCGGACAGGGTCGCCGTAAGCAGCATGGATGCTTCCACCGCGGCCCCCTCGGTCAACGTCAATGTAGAGGACGCCAGAGCGGCCCCTCGCACTTCGCCCGAGAACCATATGCGTGTACCTGTGCCGGCGCCGCGGGCGCTGGCGTTACGCAAAGCGCTCGTCGCAACGACCGGAGCGGGAGGCTTCCGCACCTGATGCAATGAGGTCAGAACCAGTGCACACCCCGCAACCGTGAGGCCTACCGTGGCAGCGCAGCGCCGTAGAGCGAGCTTACGACTTGCCTGCTGCGCATCCATAAGCGCTAATCCTCCTATTGTTTTGGGATGGTACTGCATAGCCAGGTGTATTATATGGCCAGTTTGTCATCTTGGCAAAGCCCGTCACAACCATATCGGCGGCGACCAGGCTGTATGGCCCTGGGCATCTCGCACCTCGGCCCGTACATACTGCCGTTGATAGGCCCGGCGGAAAGTGAACTCGGTCAGGGGTTGGTCGGGCTCGGGCGCCGCCGCATGATCGCCGCCCATGCCAACTGGCCCGACCAGGTCGATAGATTGCGCTGGCGAGCAGCGCACCCAGATCTCATGCGCCGTGACCTGGAAATCGTAGATCTCCGGCCCCTGACTGGCGTAGAAAGAGCCGGCCGCCAACGCCCTCAGAATGGCCTCCCGCGATAGCTCTGGTGCCCGTACCATGACCCAACCTGCACCATAGTCGGGCCGGACCCAGTGGGCATCATCCACGGCGAGCCCCCACAATTGGCGCCCGTGAGCAAGCAAATCATCCCAGTGGACGGCGGAAACGCCGCGGCCGAAGCAAGCGCAGGTGGAGTTTGAAACCTCCAAGCCGATGATCCCCTCGATGTCGATCATCTCGGCCAGGGTAAGCCCTGTCCAGTATGGGTGACCGATCCAGACCAGCCCCCCATCTGCACGCAACTCGTCGATGGCCGCCTGCACCGGGTAACCCCGCCCAAAGTGATGGCTGTGATGCACCCCCAGGCCCAACAGATGCCAGACCTCCCCCACACTGTTCAGGCCAGGGTGCGTTTCGACCCCCGGCAGCACCAGGAAACCGGGCGTGCTCATATCATCCACATCGGTGCGCACATCGTGATCTGTCAGGGCCACGAAATCATAGCCGTGCTCGCGATACCAGGTCGCCACCTCTCGGGGGCTGCGGGAGCCATCCGAGCCGGTGCTGTGAGTGTGCAAGTTGCCCCGATACCATCGGCCCGGGGCATGGAAGGGGTCCGCATTCAACTGTGGTCCGACAGACATCGCAGACATTCTCCTCTCGAATAGTGAACCAGGATGGGCTCTCTGCTCGTGTCTCCCTCGGTCATGTCAGCCCCACCCTGCATTGCGCCTTGAGCAGCCGGCGCTGCACATCCTCCGGCGTCAGCGGCCCCCCGTGGCTCACCCACCAGGTGTGGCACTGCTGGCTCAGAACAAAGTCCATGCTTTGCCGCCACTGATCCAGATCAGAGATCAGCATAGGCATAGAAGGCCGGCGCCGAGAGATATAACTGCCCTGCACCAGGTCGCCCACGATCGCCTCGTCACCAGTTAAGAAAAGCGAAACCGACCCCGGTGTATGGCCCGGCGTCGGGATAATGCGCCCCGTCACCCCATAGGGCGCCAGGTCGAGCTCTTCCTCGATGATGACATCCGGCTCCAGCGCGGGCAGGCGCATAGCGGCGGAGCGCATCAGCGGCGCCAACAGACGCGGCAAGAAGCCGATGGGCTGCCCCAGTGGGCTTGCGCCCTGGCGCAGGGCCGGGGCGTCAAGGCGGTGGATGGCCAGGGGCGCGCCCGTGCGCTCGCGCAGCCCGCGCACACTACCGCAGTGATCGTTATGGCCATGAGTAAGCACGATCAGCGAAATATCTCGTGGCCTCAAACCCTGCGCAGCCGCCGCCCGCAAAATACGCTCTACGCTGCCGGGCATGCCGGTATCCACCAGCACTGTGCGCTCGCCCCGCACCAGAAATGCCTGCACAAACCCCAGAGATACCGGGATGACTGGCATAAGCCCCTCCAATCTCACATTGGGAAATCTGTGCATCATATCAGAGCTCCGCCGGGGCTGCCGGCGCCGCCCGGTAGGCCCGCGCCACCCTGCGGATGCCCCAGAAGCCAATGACGCCGAAAACGATCACGATCGCCTCGACGGCCCACAGTCGGCCGAGGGTGCTTACGCCCCAGAGCTGGGCAAAGGCGGCGACGCTATCCACGGCCGTCTTGTAGATAAAGGCCAGCCAAAACCAGCGCAATTGGCGCCGGCGAACGGCGTAGAACACGAGCACATTGGCGAAGACGTGGACGCCCATAGCAGCCACACGTTCCACCACCGGCGCCAGGCTGTACAGGGGACTGTTCTGGTGCGCCAGGGAAGCGAGGACATCGGGGCCAATGGCGCTGGGGTTGGCGAGCGCCGCCGCGATACTGGCCAGAGACCCAAGGCCAAGCAACAGGGCCTCGACCGCGCCAAAGCCGATGCCGAAGGCCAGGGCCATTCCCCAGCCGGCACGCCCCAGGCGCGTGCAGCGCAAGAGCAGCCACACCAGCCCGACCTCAAAGACGCCGGTCAGGGCGCCAACGTACACGTAAAAGAGCGAACCGGCAACGCTTGCGGGCAGGGTGCCGTGGAGGGCGTTGTAGATGGGGGTATTGGCCGGGTATGCCCAGGCAAACTTACAGGCGACCGTCACCACCCAGGCGGCGGCGCCCAGACCCAGGTAGCGCCAGCCGAGGCGCCGGCGCGCGGCATAGGCCACAAAAGCTATGGCGACCAAGCCCATACCCAGGCCGCCCAGGAGCGCTGCGGGCGTCACCATCGTCGTCGCAATGGCCCCCGGCTGCCAGGCCAGCGCATAGGAGGCCGTCACCGCGCCATCCCAGGCCAGGCCAAGTTGATAGCGGCCGGCCTGCTCCGGCTTGACCACGGTGTTGATGGCAAAGGGCCCCGGCCCGGCCTGCGCCTGCCAGGCGATCTGGCCCGCGGAATCCACCAACACCACGCGCAGGCTGCCCTGAGCGACTGTGCCGTGGGCCTCGATGCCGATGGATTGTCCCGCTTCCTGGGCCGGCACATCAAAGTGTATCAACTGGCCAGCCTCTTCCTTGCTGAGGGTAGCGCCCGTGATATAGGCGCTCGGCCTGGGCTGCCGCGCTTCGGTAGCACCGCAACCGGTGAGCAGGAGGAGGGAAACGAGGGCGATCAG
>DAOTVS010000199.1:0-6224 GCA_034436375.1 Anaerolineae bacterium
TTGCTATTGCGGTGCGCCGGTTAAAGTTCCCCTACACCGTGGCGTTGGTCATTGTCGGCCTGCTGATCACCCTCCGACAGCCCATCCAGATTAACCCGTTGCCCGAGCTGATCCTGGGCCTGTTCGTGCCGCCGCTGGTCTTCGAGGCCGCTTTTCACCTCAATATGACCCATCTGCAGCGCAATCTGCCCATCATTCTCCTCTGGGCTGTGCCCGGTGTGATCGTGACGACGCTGATCGTAGGCGGCTTTGTGGCCCTGACCACGCCGCTGACCCTGGGCGCGGCGCTCGTGCTGGGGGCGCTGCTTTCGGCGACCGACCCGGTGGCGGTGGTGGCTCTTTTCCGCGCGTTGCACGTCCCCAAGCGGCTTGAGGTGCTGATTGAGGGCGAGAGCTTGCTCAATGACGGCACGGCCATCGTCATCTTTAACCTGATGCTGGTCGTAGCCCTGACCGGCCGCTTTGATTTGCTGACGGCAGCCGGCGATTTCGTCCGGGTGGCGGCTGGAGGTGTGATCATCGGCCTGGTGCTGGGCTGGCTCGTTGCGCGCCTGATCGCACGCCTCGATGACCATCTGATCGTGACTACGCTGACTATGGTGCTGGCCTTTGGTTCCTACCTGGTGGCGGACCGGTTGCATTTTAGCGGCGTGTTGGCGGTCGTCGCGGCCGGCCTGGTCAATGGCAACCTGGGCCCGCGCAGCCTCAGCCCCGCGACGCGCATCGTCCTGTTCAACTTTTGGGAGGCGGTCGCTTTCCTGGCCAACTCGCTCGTCTTTCTGCTGATCGGCGTTCAGGTTGACCCCATCACGGTGCTGGCCGCCTGGCAGCCTGTCCTCTGTGCTGTGGCCGCAGTGCTCGTGGCCCGCGCCGTGATCGTCTACGGCCTGGGCTGGGTGACCGGGCACCTGGGCGAGCCGGTGCCCTTGCGTTGGCAGCACGTGCTGAACTGGGGCGGCCTGCGTGGCGCTATTGGCCTGGCCCTGGCCATCAGCCTGCCGGTCACGCTCGGCGCCCAGCGTAGCCTGCTGCAGGTGATGGCCTTTGGTGTGGTGCTCTTTACCCTGCTTGTGCAGGGGACGACCATGGGCCCGCTCCTGCGCCGCCTGAACATCGCTGTGCGCACACCGGTAGAGCAGGAATATGAGATGCGCCGGGCGCGCCTGACCATATTGGAAACAGGCGGCCATCATCTGGAGTATCTGCATCACGAGGGGTTGCTTTCGCCCTATGCCTGGGAGGTCATGCGGCGCGAGCTGACCAAGCGCGCAGCTGCTCTGGGCAATGCCGTGGCCGAGCTCTTGCGCGCCAACCCGGCGCTACAGGCTGAGGACCTGGCAGTGGCCCGGCGCGAGTTCCGGCACGCCCAGCGCAGCGCCCTGCTCCGTCTGCGCGAGGCGGGGCTGATTTCGGAAGAAACTTTTGACAAGCTTATGGAAGAGGTAGATGCCTTCTCAGAGAATGGGGAAGAGGTCGAAGCAGATGCCGAAGCGGGCGCGCCAGTGGCTTCAGACGCCGCGTGAATGGCTGGGCGGAGTGGGGCCCAAAACCACCCGCTGCTGCGGAGGGACGGCCGAGGAGGCGGAGCACCTCTACCCCGGCCTGGCGGAGGCCGCGCGCCTCTTCGCCGCCCTGGCCGATGAGACGCGCCTGGCTATCCTCAAGCAACTGCGCGAGCAGGGAGAGGTCTGCGCCTGCGATTTTGTGGCCTGCTGCCATGTGGCGCAGCCGACGGTGTCGCATCACCTCAAGGTATTGCGCCGGGCCGGGCTCGTCCACGCCGAAAAGCGCGGACTGTGGGTGCACTACACGCTCGACTGGGAAAAACTCGCAGCTCTGCGCAGCCAGTTGCCGTAGGCAGCCGGTGGCCA
Source organism: Anaerolineae bacterium (assembly GCA_034436375.1). Classification (GTDB taxonomy): domain Bacteria; phylum Chloroflexota; class Anaerolineae; order SpSt-313; family SpSt-313; genus DAOTVS01. The sequence continues at coordinate 1,872 of DAOTVS010000199.1, forward strand.
GGCCTGCCCTCTTTTTTCGACGATTATATCGAAAATGATCGATATAGTATGGCGACTGCCAGCACTGACTGGTGAGGAGGCTCGAAATGACCATGGAACAGGACAGCCAACAGATCCGCGAAGCGGTGCGCGAGCACTATGCGGAGGCGGCCAGACGGGTGCAGCGTATCGGTGGAAGTTGTGGGTGCGGCTGCGGCGGCTCCGCCGTCGACGAGTCTGCACAGCGGTTCTACACTCAGGAAGAGTTGCAGAGCCTGCCCGAAGCGGCGGCGCTGGCCTCTCTGGGCTGTGGCAACCCGCTTTTGCTGGCAGAGCTCAAGCCGGGCGAGGTCGTGCTGGACCTGGGCTCGGGGGGCGGCATCGATGTGCTCCTCTCAGCTCGGCGCGTCGGCCCGACCGGCAAGGCCTACGGGCTCGACATGACCGATGAGATGCTCGAGCTGGCGCGCCGGAATGCCCGCGCCGCCGGCGCAACCAATGTCGAGTTCCTCAAGGGGCACATCGAGTCGATCCCCTTGCCCGATGCGTCGGTCGATGTGATCATTTCCAACTGCGTGATCAACCTTTCTGCCGATAAGGACGCCGTACTGCGTGAGGCCTACCGCGTGCTGCGGCCGGGCGGACGCTTTGCTGTGGCCGATATCGTCGTTCAAGGCCGGGCCCTCGCACCGGAGATCAGGCAGGCGTTGGCACTCTGGGCGGGCTGCCTGGCCGGCGCCATCACCGAAGACGCGTACCGGCAGCAGCTCGCCGCGGCTGGGTTTACCGGCATCGACCTGCAGGTGCTCAAGGAGTATACCGCCGACGATGCGCCTGATGAGATGTGTTGCTGCACCCCTGCCGGGCTCAAGCTGGATGCGGGCACGCACATCGTCTCGGCCTTTATCAAAGCAAGCAAACCCCTGTGATACACCGGTTGGACCTCCCAGAGGGTTCGTGACCTCTGGGAGGTCCTGAGTCCAGGGGTAGGGGAAATGCTGCTGCAGGCCTATTGCATCCGCAGGGCATGTATGATATGATCTCTACACTGGAGGTGTACCCGACCCATGCCCCAGGCCCACGACATCGTCCCCTCGGCACCCCGCAGCCCCTACCGGGTGCTCCTGCCGCTGGGTGTGGCCGTTTGCCTCTCGCTCTTTGGCGATCTGACGCTGTTTGCCGTGCTGGTAACCCAGCTCGAGGTGGTAGGCATCACCCTGGCGGCAGCGGGGATCATGCTCGGCATCCACCGGTTGATCCGCATCCCCGGCAACCCCCTGGCGGGGCTGCTCTTTGACCGCTGGGGGCGGCGCCCGCTCTTTATCCTGGGCATGATTTGCGCCGTCCTCTCCACGGCCAGCTATGGGCTGGTACGCGGCTTTTGGCCGTTTCTGACCGCTCGCCTGCTTTGGGGCCTGGCCTGGATCCTCATCAACGTGGGTGGGCTGACGATGGTGCTCGATATCAGCACGAACGCCAACCGGGGCCGGATTGCCGGGTTCTACAACAGCTGGATGCTGGCTGGGCTCGCCCTGGGGCCACTGGTGGGCGGCTTCCTGGTGGATGGCCTGGGCTTCCGCACGGCGCTCCGGCTGTGCGCCGGCCTCACCGCGCTGGGGCTGGCGGTGGCCCTCTTTGCCTTGCCCGAGACGCGGCCGGCCCGCCGGGAGAGGCCACATTCGCCTGCCCTCTCGCTGCAGGCCGGGTCCGTGCTGCGCGCTACGGCCTTTCTGCGCGCCAACCCGGGGCTGCTTTCGGCCGCAGGGCTCTACCTCATCACCCAGTTCGCGGGGGAAGGGCTGGTGCTCTCCACGGTGAGCCTGCTGCTCCAACAGCACTATGGCGCCGGCGTCCCCCTGGGCGCCCTCGCCCTGCGCACCGCCTCCGCCGCTGGGCTGCTGCTGGCCCTGCGCTCGCTGCTGGCGGGGCTCGTCGGGCCGCTGGCGGGGCACGGCTCCGACCGACGCCTGGGCCGCCGCGCCGTGGTCGTGGGAAGCTTGCTGGCGGGGATTGCGGCCTTTGGCACGCTCGCGGCAGCGGATTCACTGCTGCCCATCGTGCTCGGCATTGTGCTGAGCGCCGTGAGCGGCGGGGCGGCCATGGCGACCCTGGCTGCCTGCGCCGGCGACCTGAGCCCGCCGGGCCGGCAGGGGGCCGTGATCGGAGTCTATGCCATGGCCGGCGACATGGGCAGCGCCAGCGCACCCTTCCTGGCCTTTGGCCTGCTTTCGGTGCTGGACCTGCAGTGGGTCTATCTGCTCTGCGCTCTGCTTTTCGTGGCCGGCCTGGCGCTCCTGCCGGGCATCCCGGCCCGGCAGGCGGTTACCGGCGGGTGAAGATGAGATCACTCGCCTGCTGCAGCACCAGGGTGGCGGCGCCGATGGCGCCGGCTTCGGGGCCGAGGCGGCTGGTGACGATGCGCACGGTGGAGAGGGGGTAGGCCATGGCCCGCCGCCGGACCTGCTCCAACAGCGGTTCCAGCAGGACCTGGCTGCGGCGCCCGACTGGCCCGCCGAGCACGATCAGCTCTGGATTGAACAGGTTGATGAGGTTAGCGACGGCCAGCCCCAGGTGGCGCGCCGTTTCCGCTACAACCTCCTGAGCGAGTGTATCCCCCTCCTGCGCGGCGCGAAAAACGGTGATGGCGCTGATGCGCTCCGGGTGATCGCCGGCCAGCCGGCCCAGAATGCTGGGCAAGCCCTCGCGCAGTCGCGCCCGCGCCCGGTTGGCGATGGCTGGCCCCGAAGCCAGCTGCTGCAGGCAGCCCTGATTGCCGCAGGGGCAAACGGGGCCGTCGGGCAGCACCGTTACATGGCCGAGCTCGCCAGCGCTCGAGTTGGCGCCGGTATACAGGCGCCGCTGATGGACGATGCCAGCGGCGATGCCGGTGCCGATAGAAATGTAGATCAGGTCATTCACCTGTCGCCCGGCGCCTGTGCCCTGCGAGAGCTCGGCCAGGGCGCCGACCTTGCTCCGGTTGGCGACCAGGGCGCGGAGGCCCAGACGCTCCTCGATCATGGCCTTCATGGGCACTTCGGCCCAACCGATATCCACGGCCGACTTGATCACGCCCGAGTGCACATCCACCAGCCCCGGCGTGCCGACGCCGATCGCTGGCAGAATGGTCCCTGGCGCCTGCTGCTCGGTGAGGGCCGTCACCCCTTCCTGCAGAGCGGCAATGGCCGCCTGCGGCGTGTCATCGGCGATGCGCACGCTGACCCGCCGGCGGGCCTGTGTATCGAGGTTGGCCAGGACAATATGCCAGGCGCGGTCGGTCATCTGGGCGCCCAGCGCCAGGGCCGCATCGGGGTTGAACTCGAGCAGCATGGGCGGCCGTCCACCGGTCGAGCTGGCCAGGCCCACCTCGCGGGCCAGGCCAACCCGCAGCAGCTCCTCGACCAGAATGCCCACGGTCGTGCGGCTGAGGCCGGCTCGGCGGGCCAATTCTGCCCGCGAGACCACGCGCGTTTCCTGCAGGATCTCCAGCAGCCGCGCGCAATTGATCTCTTTGAGCAGTTCCGGTTGAGCGCCCGATTTGACCAATGTCATCCTCACCTTGTATGGCAGTATCTTCCGCATCATACCTCAGGCTGGGCCTTTTGTCAACAAGGTGACAGAACCGGTCGATATCCGCGCCATTCCAACCATAAAGAGGCGTAAAGAGGGGTTTCGCCTCGGTTACTTTGTGCGTGTTGTTGACTAAGCGTGCACTCTGTGCTATATTGGGATTGTGAGTTTTGGGGGACACAGCCCACCGGGCCGGCTCTACGGCCAACGCTGGCTGCGTAGAGATGCGCGGGTGCGGCTGTTGCGCGCACAACCGGGTGGATTCATGCCACAGGAGGGCAAAGCGATGGGTAGTGCAGTCTCTTTCTCCGTCTTTACCAAGCCGTGGAAGATGCCTCTTTCCGAGCTTGGCCCCTTTGTGCACGGCCTGGGCTTTGACGGCATCGAGCTGCCCGTCCGCCCCGGCTACCAGGTGTTACCCGAAAACGTGGGCCGCGACCTGCCCAAGGCCGTGCGTGAGCTGGCCGCGCACGGCGTCAAGATCTACTCCGTCGCCGGCCCGGCTGATGAGCCTACGATCGCCGCCTGTGCCGAAGCGGGCGTGCCCGTTATCCGCATTATGGCTAATATCGGCCCCGAGGGTTACCTGGCCAGCGAGGCCGCCACGCAGCGCTGGCTCGATTCCCTGGTCCCCCTCCTCGACCGCTATGGCGTGACCATCGGCATCCAGAATCACTGTGACCGCTTTGTCGCCAATGCCTCCGGCCTGCGCCGGCTGATCGAGAAATACGATCGCAAGCACGTCGCCGCCGTGTGGGACGCCGCCCACAATGCCCTGCAGGGCGAGGATATCGACCTGGCCATCGA
>DAOTVS010000200.1:0-30946 GCA_034436375.1 Anaerolineae bacterium
AGAGACGCTGGAGAAGATCAGCGGCTATGACGCCGTGCTCATGCCGCCGGGCACGCTCCTGCGCTGCGCCGATTTCTTTGCGCGCCGCCGGGGCCTCAATGTCATCCTGCGCCTGAACTGGAACGCCGATTATTGCTTCCAGTGGGGCTATGGCGACGGCACGCACGGTCGGGTGCTTTCGCCCGCCGGCGCGCTGGCTCTGGGCGCCGATGTGGGCCTGGGCTCGGTCGCTCTGGGCACGGGCGACCCCAAGGCCGACGCGGCGTCGGTGGAGCAGTTCGCCCGCCTGGCTGAGGAGGCGCGCGCCGTGGGCCTGCCCCTGGGCGGCGAGTTCTACCCGGGGGGCGACTTGAGCCGTTTCACTGCCGATGAGTTCCACGACCTGATCATCAAATCGGTGCGCATCCTCGCTGAGCTAGGTGCGGATTTCATCAAGACCTTTTACACCGGCCCGCGCTTTGCCGAGGTCGTGGCTGCCTGCCCGGTGCCGATCATCGTCCTCGGCGCCAGCAAAGAGGCCGAGGCTCAGGCCCTGGTCAAGGCGCAGGAGGGCATCGCCGCAGGGGCGAGGGGCGTCGTCTTTGGCCGCAACGTGTTCGAGTCCGAACGTCCGCAGGCTTTTATGGATGCCCTGGGCGACGTCGTCCGCAATGGACTCGCTGCCGATGCCGCAGCGAAGAAGCATGGTTTCGCGTGACAGAGATCTGCTAACCACCAAGCCACAAAGATTCCGGAGCACGAAGGTGAGCGCGAAGAACGCGAAGGTGAGCACGAAGGGCGCGAAGGTGAGCACGAAGAACGCGAAGGTGAGCACGAAGAACGCGAAGGAATGCAAAGTAAGCGAAGGCGTTTGCCGCGTGCCTCTTCGTGTTCTTCGCATTTCTTCGCGTTCTTCGTGCTCACCTTCGCGTCCTTCGTGCTCCCAAGCCTTTGAGGAGGGAGAGTAGTCATGATCCGTAGTATAGATCGGCCCAAGGTCGGCCTCCTGGTGACGGCGCTGCTGGAGGACGACTGGAACAAGACCGGCTACCTGCGGCCCGCGGCCCAGGCGGCCGTGCAGGGCTTTGTCGCGGCCCTGTCGCCCTTGGCCGAGGTTGTCTGCCCCGGCCTGGTGGAGACGGAGGAGCAGGCCGCGGCGGCCGACCTGGCCTTCAAGGCGGCCGGCGTGGAGGCCGTGGTCTTTGCCGAGCTGGCCTACACCCAGAGCGTCATCCCCCTGCGCGCCCTCAGCCGCACGCAGGTGCCCATCATCGTCTGGAATACCCAGCAGCTCACCCGCTGGCCCGAGGATGCCAACTGGGACCTGGTGATGCTCAATTCGGGCCTGGCCGGCCTGCCCGAGGCGACCCACGCTCTCGTGCGCGGCGGTATCCCCTTCCACATCGTCACCGGGCACATGCAGGACCCCAAAGCGCTGGCCCGCCTGCGCCGAATCCTTGTGGCGGCGGCCGTGGCCGCGCGCCTGCGCTGGGCGCGCATTGGCGTGGTGGGGCACCCCTACCAACACATGGTGGACCTGATGGTCGATAGCTTTTCCCTGCGCCAGAAGATTGGCCCGACCGTGGTGCACATCGAGCCGGAGTGGATCGCCGCTGCCGTGGACCAGGTGACCACTGCCGAGGGTGAGGCCTTGATGGCCGAGGCGCGCGCGGCCTGGCGTACCGACGAGCTCGATCCGGGGATTTTTCTGCGCTCCGCCCGTTATGCCCTGGGCCTGGAGCGCGTGGTCAAAGCCTACCAGCTCGATGCCGTGGCCCACTTTGATCAGTGCCTGCTGGCCGACCCGCGCTGCGGCGTCGTCCCCTCCTGGGGGACCTCGCGTTTGCTGGGTATGGGCATCCCGGTGACGGCGGAGGTGGACGTCAATACCGCTGCGGGCATGCTCATCCTGCAGGGGCTGGCCGGCGATGCCTCGTTCGTCGAGAACTATGGTTTCGATTTCGAGGCCGGCGCCGCCTATATTGCCCACGACAGCATGGGCAACCCCAACCTGGCTGCCCCCAAGCCCCAGATCGCCCTGCGCCACTCGATCTATTACCAGGGGCGCTATGGCTGGGGCGCGGCCCTCGAATACGCCTACCGGCCGGGCGATGTGACCTTCCTGGCGCTGGTGGCGCTGCAGGATGGCCGCTGGAAGTTGCTGGCCGGCGAGGGCGAGGCCCTGCCCGTCACACCGCGCCCGACCGTGGCCCCACAGATGCTCTTCCGCCCGGCTGAGAGCCCCCTGGAGGCGTTCTACGACCGCTGGTGCCTGGCCGGCGCGGGGCATCACTCCGCCTTCGCCTATGGCCATCTCGGCGAGGACCTGCGGACCCTCGCCGAGATGATGGGCATCGATTTTGCCCTCATCCGTTAACGTTAAGAACGGCCATGCGTGCGGTAGTAGTGAATCCCCTCGATCAGCGTTTGGATGTTCTCCCAGGGCACGCCCGGGGCGATGGAGCTCGAGGCCCCCAGCGCCAGGCCCGTGCGTGGACCCTTTTCGACCAGGAACTGCATCTCGCGCCGCACGTCCGCCGGCGTGCCGAAGGGCAGCGTGCGCGTGACCGACACGCCGCCGATGATAAACAGGTTCTCGCCGTCGCGCGTCTTCATGGCACAGATGCGCTCATAGTCCATGCCGTCCTCGTACTGGAACCCCTGAAAGCCGCGCACGCCGGCCTCTAGCAGGCGCGGCACCATCTGCATGAGATTCCCGTCGCAGTGCCAGATCAGCCGCACCCCCGCTTTGACCAGCGGCTCGATGCTACGGGCAAAGTGGGGCAGCCAGAGGCGGTCCAGCGAGCGGATATCGACCAGGGTGCCGCGCGAGTCGGCCATGTCGTGGTCGAGGCGGTAGAGCGGAGGCAGGCCCCCCTCGGTATAGGCGCGGGCGGCCGCGCGGTTATTCAGCACGGCATAGTCGGCGCTGAGGGAAAAGTGGCGCTCCATCACCTCCGGGTAGAGGGCGTAGGCCATGAAATAGTTGGCATAGCCGTAGGTGCTGTAGGCCATGCCGGGCAAGTGCACAAAGGCATAGCCCGTCTTCAGGATGCCGGGGCCGAGCTTCTGTTGCATCTCGCTCTCGCCCGCGATGATCTCCTGCACCCGCCGGTCCTCGTCAAAACCGGCGATCTGCTCGCGCAGGCGGGGAAAGACCACGCGCTCCAGGTGCTCCACCACCGCCTCTGGCGAGTCGATCACCATGCCATCTACCACGGCATACTCGGCACCAGTCGTCGCCGTGTCGCGCATGCTGGAGCATTCGGTGACCCCGCTGTCGTCCATTTCCAGCGGGTTCGTCGCCAGGTATTGGTCCAGAAAGCAAGTCCCCTGCGCCCGCTGCGCCGCCAGGTAGACGCCGTGCGGGTCCCGCTTGTAGGCCCCCGGCTCAGCCCCCGCGATGCGTTCGATGTGCGAGTGCTGCATGTGGTGCAGCATCCATGCCGGGATGCCCCTGGTTGGGCGCAGATTGATCGTGTCCAGGGCCAGTTGGGCCGTCTCGGTAGTGATGGGGGGAAACATCTTACCTCCATGGGCCAGACCTGACAGGTTTTCCGAAACCTGTCAGGTCTATCGGTTCTTTACCACTCTCGTGAGTCGGGCACGGGCAGCCATGCGCCGCCGCGCCGGATGGATTCCTGACTCACCAGGCCGGGCAGGGTCATGTCCATCGCCTCGTGGATGCCGATGGGGGCCGGTTTGCGGCCGCGGATCGCGTCTACGAAATCCATGACCTCGAAATAGTCGCCGCCGCCGTGGCCGGCCTGCAGCGCCTCCTGGGGCGGGTGCTTCCAGAAATCGGGCAGGAACTCATCCTCGAACCGCTCCAGCGGCACCCACTCGTTGGGGTCCTTGCAGTAGCCCTCCACCCACACCCAGTGGCCCTCGCCATGACGGCGGGGGCTCTCATAGGCGCCTTTGGTGCCCTGCAGGGTATAGTTGGTCATGGCATGGGGCCGTTTGGAGAGCATGTCCACGCGCACACGCATCAGCTTGCCTGAGGCCGTCTTGCAGAGGAGCAGGACGGTGTCTTCCATGGCGTGCTCGGGGTCCGTCCAGTGGCCCGTGCCGATGGAGCTGATGCTCACCGGCCGCTCTTTCGTCCACTGCAGGCAGGGCCCGAGGGAGTGGGTGGGGTAGGTGCAGCCGTTGACGCCGACCTGCCAGTAATAGCGCCAGGTCGGCTTGCCATCCGCTGTGTGATGCAGGCTGGAGAGCTCGTGGATGTACTCGCCTTCGGCATAGTACACATCGCCAAAGAGCCCGGCGTCTACCATCGAGCGCACCAGGACGTTGGGCTTCATGTAGGTATAGTTCTCGGCCATCATATAGACAGCCGGGCTCTTTTTGCACTCTTGCACCAGCCAGCGCGCCTCGTCGATCGAGACGGCCGCCGTGACTTCGGAGAGCACATGAATCCCCCGCTGCAGGGCGGCGATGGCTTGCGGCACATGGAACTGCATCGGCGAGGCGATCACCACCGCATCGGGCCTGGCCTCATCGAGCATCTTCTCAAAGACGGTGTAGAGCTGCGTAATGCCCGTGGCCCGGCCCGCCTCGGCGAGGGTCGGCTCGTATGGGTCGCAGAGGGCCACGATCTGCGTCTCTGGGTGCACCTGAAAAGCGGTGAAAAACCCCCCGGAACGCCGCGCCCCGGAAAATGCCACTTTGATATCCTTAACCATGATTCCCCTCCTGATCTATCCATACTCCGTGTCGTCTTGGCCCTGGCCGGGTAGCCTGCGCCGCAGGCTGGCCCCGATCCAGGCGGGGAGATGGCGTTTGGTGTCGTCGGCGCTGCAGCCCGACGACACCAAACGCCATCTCCCCCAAGAAAAGGTTCGCGCCAGGGTGTGCGCCGCGTGAAACCCCGCAATCGCCGCCAGCCTGTGCGGCCCACACGCCCTGCAAGGTGTGTTATCTCATGCGTTCATGCCTGCCGGGTCCGTGGTCGGTTCCAGGCTCTCCAGCGTCACGCCGAGCCCCTTGGCCACCGCCTGCCAGCGCCCTTCCATATCTGGCAGGCAAAGGAACGGCACAAAACCGAGCTTCAGGTAGGTGCGGATGGCGGGCAGTCGTGGGTCATCGGTCAGCAGGTAGATTGTCGGGTGCCCGGCCTCGAGCAGGCGGCGCGTGGCCGCTGCGCACACGGCATAGCCCAGGCCCTTGCCCCGGTGCTCGGGGGCGGCGCCGACCCAGCCCAGCTCGCCCCCTTCGGGGTGCCACTCGTTGGGCGCGCTGTGCGCCAGGGCCGTGGCCACCAGCGCCCCGCTGGCATCGGTGATGAAGAAGAGCCCTTCCGGGTGCATGGTGGCTACCGAATGCCGTGCCGTTTCCTCGCTCCAGTTCTCAAAGCCGGCTCGCCTCATCAGTTCGACGTACGCCGGCAGGTCGCCCTCACGGTACGTGCGCAGGGCATAGCCGGCCGGCATTGTCCAGGTCAGGGGGGTGTTGAATCGCCGGCGCGGCAAGATCATCTGCAACTGTGCCATCGTTGTGGTCTTTCCTCTCAGCTATGTTGTTGTATCAGCCTGGCAGGCTGCACTACAAAGCACAGTCTGCTACGGAACAGGCGCATCGCCAAAATCGGGTATCGCCAGCAGCGTTCCACCCGCCACGGCCGACTCGTGCGCCACGATGCCCGGCAACGCATAGCGCGCGGCCTGCCAGACGTTATTGGGCGGCTGCTGCCCCGTCACGCAGGCGCGCACGAAATCATCAACCAGGAATTGATGCGACCCGGCGTGGCCGTTGGGCAGGCCGATGAACTCTTTCGGCAGCCGTTCCACCGGATGCACCGCCGAGGCGCCCAGGTGCGTCCCATCCTGGGAGGTGACGGCATCCATCGCCCCGCCCGCCCGTGCCGGTCTGCCCTTGCAGGCCAGAAGGTCATCGAGCCGCAGGTTCTGGGCCGGGTCCTTGCTGACCCAGATGGCCCCGGCCGAGTTCTGTTCAAAGCTGCCCTCGGTGCCGAACAGGCACATGCGCACCGTGCCCGGGTGCCCGATGCGCCGGAACTCGTTGATGCGGCATATGCTTCCGTCGGACATGCTAAAGAGGGCGCTCTCGTTGCTGAATACATTGTCCCAACGGTTCACCCCGGCACGGAAGAGGCCATCGTCCGCGCGGTCTACGAACCCCTGGCACGAGACATGGGTCATGTGCGCGCCGGTGACCGAGATGATCTGGCTGGTGGAGTGGGTCGGGTAGTGCATGGGCGGGCTGCCAGCGATCTCCAGCCAGCGCTCGCCGCCCCGCCAACGGCTGACCTGGTAGAGGCCGTGGTCAAAGTCGTGGTAATACTCCGCCTCGCCATAGACGATGTGCCCAAAGACGCCTTTTTGCTGCTGCTGCCGGCAGTAGATCACACCCGGGTAGTAGTAACTCGTTTCGCCGAGCATGTAGATGAGGCCCGTCTCGGCGACCGTCTGTACCAGGGTGGCGATCTCATCCACCGTGATCCCCGTCGGCACCGCCGAATAGACGTGCTTGCCCGCCCGCAGCGCCTGGACGGCCTGCGGCGCATGTAGCCAGGGCTGGGTGATGATGGCCACGGCGTCGACGTCGGTCTGAAGCAGCTCATCCAGCGAGGGACATGTGCGCGGAATATTGTGGCGTGCCGCATTCTCCTGCAGCTTGGCTGCGTCCAGGTCGCAGAGGGTGACCTCATCCACCAGTGGATGCGCCTTGAACAGTGGGATGAAGCTCTGCGCAAAGGCGCCTGTCCCCACCATGCCGACCTTGATGCCCATCTAGTCTCTCCCCTGCTCCTCAATAGCGCTCTGACTCGGCCGACAATCCTCTGTCTGAGCTTGCCGTACTCGTTGACCATGGGACCAATGGGTCCGGCCTCTACGCTTTCGCGCACGACCGGATCAGGCCAACCCACCCCAAACCCCTGGAATCGAGCCGGGCGGCGGCAAAGCGGATGACCCGGCTATGACCCAGTCCGCCGGTAGGTTTGGGGTATGTCGGCTTGGGACGGCTGCTAGTCATGCGACCACTTCTCGGCCTGCCTCAGCAGCCAACGGGCGTGCTCCTCCGTCTCACAATGGGTCTCGATGAACAGCCCGCGCGCTGAGAGCAGCTCCAGCGCCGTCTCGACCTCTTCCGGTGGAATGGTGATGTGCAGGTTCTTGCCGTGCGCCTGCACATAGCGCAGGGTGTCCAGGTAATGCAGTGGGCTCGGCTTGCCCGCGCCGGGCAGGATCTGCAGGGCCTGCAGCCGCGGCAGCTCGCACAGCATCGGCACATGGTTAAAAGCGCCGATGCCATCCACGTGATAGACCGAGTGGTCCAGGTACTGTAGTTGCCGCTCCAGGGCGGGCAGGAAGATATCGCGGAACATGCGCGGTGAGATCATGTAGGAAAAGTCATTCTCCGAGGCGTAAAAGCGCCCGGGCGACCAGAGGGCGAACCATCCCGCGCTGCCCCCGGCAGCCTCGTGCACGATCTGGTAGAAGGTATCGTACACGTCTATCCACTGTTCCATCAGGTAAAGCTCAGTCTCGCGCACCAGGTCCGGCATTGTCGCTACATCATAGAGCAGCCGCATGGTGCCGCGCAGCGCGGCCAGGGTGTCGCCGCAGCCGCCGAACGCCCCGATGGAAGGGATGGATTGACCCCGGCACTCTTGCACCGCCCGCTGCAGCAGCGCCAGCGTGAATTGCCACCAGCGGCCCTCGCGGTCCAGTTGCAGCGTGTCGATCTCCCAACCCTCATCATCGTTGAGGATGGGATCCCACCAGCCCGTTTCCATGTCCAGGGTGGTCGGGCAGCCCAGGAAAGCGGGGATGGCTGTGTGCCCCGGGTAGCCGCCGTTCCAGATGGGGAACGCCTCACCGCCGTAATAGGTGGTCGAGTGCTGATACTCGTTCAGCGCCGAGATGTAATCCAGGTCCGTCCAGCGTGCAACGGGGTCGCTGGGGGCCTGCGGCGGGCTTACGCGGGGCGCGTTAGCCAGCGGCGCCGTCACGGCCAGCCCACAGCGGCCGAAAGCCTCACCCGCCCACCAGGCCAGAAAGTGCTGTTGGGCTTCCTCCCAATCGGGCTTGAAGAGTAGCGGCATAGGTGCTCCTGCCCCTTACTGGTCCTTTCCCTTGTACCCGATCTTCCGCCATACCCGGCGCGCGATCTCCAGGTTCTCTGGCAGGACCTCACGTTGCTTGCCGCGCGAGGTGATGGGCGGGGCGTGTGGGTCATCCAGGTCCATGGGGCGCCAGTGATCGTTCTCATAGGCCCGGCGCGATTCTTCGCTGCGGAAATCGGGCACAGCATAACTGTTGCTGTTGTCCAACACGCTCTTCCACGCCAGGATGCCGATGACCGACATGGCCACCCCACGGTACACGTCCAGGTAGGGCGGCTCACCGGTGCGGATGGCCTCGGCAAAGTAGTGGTTGGTAAAGAAATCGCCGCCGCCGTGCCCGGCTTTGGCTGCGTCCTTGGCCCATGCCGGGAACTGGGGGTAGTAGACCTTCTCTGGCACCTGGCCGGGCTTGACCTCCCACTCGTCGTGGACGATGCGCACGCTCTGTGGCCCCCAATAGCCGGGCCCGCGGCCCGTCTCCATCAGCCCCCACTCACCATGGAGCCGATAAAAGATGCTGTGCCCCGGAAGCCCGTGCTGCAGCAGCTTGAATACGGCGCCGTTATCCATCTGGGCGATGATGAGCCCGCCCAGGTCCACCTGCTTCCACAGGCGCTTGCGCTCGCTATCCTCGGGCAGGGGGGCTGCAAAGCCATTCACCCGCACCGGCATGGTATCGGTGATCGCCATCAGCGGCGCCATGGCATGGGTGCAGTAGTAGGTCGCGGGAAGGTTGTTACGCCAGTGGCGCAGGCCCGGGCAGATGGCCATATACTGCTCGAACTCGATCGGGTGATTGTACTCGCCCTCGGCATAGAGGACACGCCCGATCTCTCCCGCCTTGTACAGCCGCGCCATCTCCAGGTTAAAGGCGGTGTAGGGATAGTTCTCCGCCAGCATGTAGATCTTGCCCGTCTGCTCGACCGTGCGGCACAGCTCCACGCCCTCGGCCAGGGTACTGCAGGCCGCGCACTCGCTCATCACGTGCTTGCCGGCCTTGAGCGCCTTGATGGCGAATGGCGCGTGCTCATGGAAGTAGTTGGCCAGCACCACCGCATCCATATCGTGCTCAAGGAACCTGTCATAATCGGTGTAGGTGGTGATGCGGTATTGCTGCCCCACCTCGTTAAGCCGCTCCTCCCAGGTATCGCAGATGGCCACCAGCTCCATACCGGCCTGCGGCGCCTGGTGCATAAACGTCTGCCCGCGCCCCACACCGATCACGCCGACGCGGATCGGCTTTTGTGTGCCGCTTTTCTCTGCCACGGTCTGCCTCCTATTCCCCGCGCGCCCCGGCGATCAGCGCCGCCGCATTGTTGTAGAACACATCCGCTACCTCTGCGCGGGTCAGGCCCATGCGCTCCGCCGCCCGCCGAAAGGCGTCGATCTCCTCGTAGAGGAAGAAGGTCAGCTTCTCGGCCTCTTCGCCATCTACCTCGCCCATATTCCTGTCGCCCGACACGTCGCCATAGAGCCCGCGCGGCACGAGGTTCACATAGTGGCCGTCTTGCTCGATGCGCCGCATGCGCATCCGCTCTGCAGGCAGGTCGGTGCCGTAGAGGATGCGCTGCGGACCGACGGCGCGGATCAGCTGCTCGAACACCCAGTCGTTGGTGTTGGCCGAGATGTCGAAGCACATATGTTGCGACCGGGCCAGTATCTCCAGGGCATCGCCCACATCGCCCCGGCAGTAGGCGCGCCCTACGTGCGCGATGATCAGCTTGAGGTCCGGGTAGCGCTCGTCGATCTCCATCATCTGCGCCAGGTTCACCGGGTCGCGCAGGCGGCCGGAACGGGGGATGTGCAGCATGACGATCCATCCGTGCCGGTTGTGGACTTCGAGCTGGTGAGGCGGGAAGAAATCGAAAATACGGATCTCATTCGTAGGCAGGTAGGCGGGCGCCACACTCAAGTAGCTCTTAGCCCCCAGGAATCCGCCTGCCTGCACCCGTCGCTCCAGCTCCTCCGCACTCCATGCGGGGTCGCTGAAGATCAGCGCCGGCAGGTTGTGCTCGCGCGCGCAGCGCGCCACATAGGCGTTGAGCACATCCGTGTTCCGCCGCGGCAACTGCGAGAAGATCAGGGGCCTCACCTGCTTGCCCGGCAGCAGCAGGCGATAGGTCTCCAGCAAATCCTCGATGGGGTTCTCCGCCGCCACCCGCCCCGGCCAGGTGACGTTCCTGGCCTCGCGCGGGTCGGGCTCCGCCGGCATATCGGCCCCTCGCCACACGTGCGTGTGCACGTCGATGATCCGCTCCGGCAGAAAATCGCGGATGCGCTCCTCGTACACCCGCCGGTCGATATCTTTAAGCTCAATCAGAGACACAATAACCTCCGTCCCGCCTGGATTTCCACGTAATCCGCCCCCAGCAGAGTCGCCAGCAACTCAAGCCGGCGGCAGGCGTCGCCGAAGCAAATGGCCATGTGGTGCGGGCCGCCCGCGGCGCCATAGGCGTTCAGCCACTCGCGCACGTCGCCCCTGGGCACGACCTTGGATTGCGGCGAGCGGATCTGCGCCAGCAGCGGCGTATCGGCAATCTCCACGGGCGAGGCCAGGATGCGCCAGCGGTTGTGGCCCGTCAGGGTCAGCGCTGCCAGGGTGGCCGGCCCGGGCTGATAACGGATCGGCATGACCAGCTGGCCATAGCGGAGGGGCACGATGGGGTTACCGGTCACGAGCGGCACCGGCCCATCGGTGCGGGCCATGCCCACATTGGCCTCGCCCATGTGCGACAGGAAGAGGGCGTTGCCCGCGAAATCGATGGTAAAGATTTCCGTAAAGCTCGCGGCGCCCGCCAGGCGATCCAGGGCCGTGGCAAAGGCTGCCGAGATCAGGTCGCCCTCACCACCAAAGCCGATGCCCTCCGCCATCAGCCGGCAAGCCGCTACAAAGGGGATCGTCTCCGCCTCGGGGTCCTTGCCGAAGGCCAGGAACTGATAGCTGTAGGCATCCAGCCGGTACTCGCGGATGAGCGACCGCAGCGCCAATTCGGCCCGGGCCGTGGCCGCCAGCGCTTCCTCGGTGACGTCAGGGGCCACCTGATGCTCCCGGCGATAGGTGCTCACCAGTTCTGCGACCTCTGCCCCGCCGGCCGCGCGCACCTGCGCCTGATACTCGCTCATGGCCAGGGTCGTCGTTTCGCAGCCCAGCGTCGCCGCCATGTGGGTGGTATCCAGCCCAAAATCGCCCATGCCGGGGAAGGGGTAGCCGATTACCCCCAACCGCATCCGCCGCAGGTGCGTGACGGCCGCAGCCGCGCGCAGTTGGCCCGCCAGTTCCTCGATGGCGCCCGAGTCGCTCAAGTGGCTGGTGTGGTAACCAAAGCGCACCCCGCTGCGCACCAGCACATTGGCCAGGTCGAAGGTGCCGTGCACCCCGTGGTTGTTGGTCAGTTCCGCTGAGCCATAGTGCTCATCGACGGCATACAGCTCCTGCGTGTTCCAGATCAAGATGGGCAGGCGCGTGTTGCGCAGGGCCGGCAGGGTGGAGAGGCTCGTGTGGTAGGTGAGGACCATCACCAGCAATACCTCAGCGCCCGCCGCTTCGAGCGCGGCGACCTCGCGGTCTACCGCCTCCCGGTTGAACACCGCCCCATGGAAGATCACGTCGGCATAGGGCGCCAGCGCCGGCAGCACCTGCGCCCGCACCCAGGCGTCACGCCCCTTGCGCACGGCCGGGTCTGCCTCATAGAACTCCAGGGTCAGGCCCAGCAGCCCGACCTTGACCTTTGCTGTATTGCCCATCTGTTCCGTCTCCTGATATGGTCTATGGTCAATACATATTCATCCAATTCGCTCTAAATGGCAAAAACATCGTGCACGAGCGCAGGCTCGTCATAATAGGCGAAGAGGAGCCGCTCCTCGCCCAGTAGCGTGCGCAGCGGCCCGAAAAAGCCACAGTAGCCGCTACCGATGGAGAGGGGGTAATCGCGGTTGCGGCAGGCCCGGACGCGCTGCGGCCAATCCGCGGGCAGGTGCGCCGCCGTGTCGGGCTGGAAGCGCTCGCGCTTGAGCGCCTCCCAGCTGGCGCGGCCCCGCACGGGCCATTCCAGAAAAAGGGGCTTGCTGGCGCCATCGCGGCGCTGCTGCGAGACGATGCCCATCTCATCGCGCACGACGCGGTGCTCAGCGTCCTCTCGCAGAACCTGACGGTCGAAAGGTGGGTGGATGAAATTCTGCAGGGGGATCGTCTCGCGCGGCGGGTCGAACCCGAGGGCCGTGCTGACGTCCTCCGCCCACTGCACATCCAGCACGCCGCTGCCCCAGGCGGCCCCGGGGCCGGCCACCGTATCGCCATAGGCGGCGGGCTCGCGGAGGCCCTTGCACCTGGGCAGGCCCTCGCCATACCAGCGCTCGATGGCTCCGCCCCAGTAGCCCCACTCCCACAGGGGGGCGCGCACCCCGGGCTGAAAGTCCAGGGTAGCCAGGAAACGCTCGCGGATATCCACCGGGCTCAGCCCTTCATGCCCGTCAGGGCGATGCCTTTGACAAAGTTCCGCTGGAAGATCAGGAACACGATCAGCGGCGGGATTGACACCAGCACCGACCCGGCCATCACGCCCTGATAATCCATGCCGCCAAAGCGGTTGGCCAGCCGGCTGAGGATCAGCGGCAGGGTCAGCTTGCTCTCTTCGTTCAGCACGACCAGCGGCCACAGATAGGCGTTAAAGGTGCCGAGAAAGTTGAAAATGGCCAATGCCGAGAGCACCGGCTTGGTCAGGTTGAGGATGATTTCCCGGTAGATGGCGAAATCCCCGGCGCCATCCATTTTGGCCGCATCGTACAGGTCCTGTGGGATGCCGTAAACGAACTGCCGGCAGAGAAAGATGCCGAAAGAAGAAAAGATGGAGGGCACCCACAGCGCCCACAGGCTGTTGAGCAGGCCCATGTACTTCATGACGATGTAAAGCGGGATGAGCAGCGTCAGGAAGGGCACCATGGTGGTCGAGAGGATAAAGTAGAATAGAATCTTGCGGCCGGGAAAGTTCAGACGCGCGAACACAAACCCGCCCAGCGACGAGGTGAAAAGCACAGTCAGCACATTGGCGGTCGTCACGACCAGGCTGTTCATGTAGGCTTGGGGCAGGTTCGCCCGGTTGGGGTCGAGCACCATCCGGTAGGCGCTGAGGGTCCATTTCTGCGGCAGCAGAGAGACCGGGATGCGGACAATATCCGCCCCTTCCTTGAACGATGAGAAGATCAGCCACAGGAAGGGGTAGAACATGGCTGCGCTGAAGAGGGCCAGGATGAACCCGATCAGCCATTCGATCCAGCGGCCGGAGGTGATCGCCTTGCGAAACGCCGAGGATCTGTTCACAGGGGTCACTTGCGTCTCCATAGCCGTTCCTTAGTATTCCCAGTTGACCTGCCACCGCTGCAACTGGAACACGGTGGCAAAGAGCAGGAGGACAAAGATCACGATCGAGACCGCGGCACCATAGCCCAGGTTGAGCGACTGGAAGCCCAGCTGGTAGGTGTAGAGCGACAGGGTGCGGGTGCTGAACCCGGGCCCGCCCATGAGGAAAAAGGGCTCGAACATCTGCACGGTACCGATCACGCTCACGACCAGCTGGTAAACCAGCACCGGTCGGATCATGGGCATGGTGATGCGAAAAAAGGTCATCCAAAAGCCGGCGCCATCCAGCTTGGCCGCTTCGAAGACGCTGGTGGGGATATCATTGATGCCGGCCAACAAAATGACGGCCGCGCCGCCCACGTTGGCCCAGATGATCATGGCTGTGATACACCAGAGGGCCTGGTTGGGGCTGGCCAGGAAGGGTTGCCCGGGAATGCCGAACAGCGCCAGCGCTGTGTTGAAGGCGCCGCCCGTTGGATTGTACAGCCAGCGCCACAGGTAGATGGTCACCACGCCCGGGGTGATAACAGGCAGGTAGTAGAGTGAGAGGAACAGGTTCTGCCACTTGCCGCGCATCTGGCTGAGCATAAGCGCCAGAAGCAGGGCCAGGGCGACGCCCAGGCAGATCTCGACGACGGAGAACATGACCGTCGTCTTGAGCGCCTGCCAGAAATACTTGTCGGAGAACGCCTTGATGAAATTGCGCAGGCCGACGAACCGGGGCTTGGTGAGATAGTCCCAGTTCTGGAATGCCAGCCAGATCGCGGTGCCGAAGGGGATGATGAACAGCACCGTATAGAACAACGTCAAGGCAGAAGAGTAAATGATCGCCAGAGGGCTGTAACGCCTCTTCGACCCACCTTTCTTTTCCAATTGTTTCATGGGCCGCAGGCCCAATTCACCCTGTGCAGTTTGCGACACGCCGGCCCTCCAGTTCCATAAGGGATCACGACAACGCCAGGCAAATCAAGTGGGAGGGCGGACTTGACGCCCTCCCACTGTTCTCTACTGCCAGACGCACTTGCTGTGAAATGTCAAGTTAGGCAAGACCTCTACACACCATTCTTCTCGCGTTGGTCCGATGACGCTCCGGCAGTGTCGTAGTGATGGCTTCCAGCCGTTCGTCTCCTTACACTGTGCAGAAACGAGCGACGAGAAATCGCCCCTACGACACTGCTGGGGGCTATGGCCATTTCACAGCCAGCGCTAGATGCCGATGCGCTCGCGGGCAGCCGCTTCCTGCTCGTTGAGGTACGCGTCCATGTTGGCGAGCGCTTCCTTGATGCTGATCTCCTTGCGCATCGCCCGATCCAGCTCGGTCGCAGCCTGAGACTGGTCGGCCACGTGATCGCGCGGGTAGCGGGCGACGGGCCACATGGTCGTCGCCACACGCTTGGATACTGGCCCGTATTTCACCTTTTCAATGCGCGGATCTTCGTACACGGCCTTGGTCATGCAGACGCCCGAGTAGAAATCAAAGGCCTGGATCAGGGCATCTGGACCGACCACCAGCGTGGCAAAGTCGAGGGCCGCTTTGAGCTTGTCTTCTTGCTTGGCCAGGCGCTTGGACAGGCCAAAGCCCGCCATGTGCTGCGGGTAGAGGACGTATTCCTTGGCATTGGCCAGCTTGGGCAGCACGATATTGTCGCAGGGGACCTTGGCGACATCGGTCTGCACACCCATCGTCCACGCGCCATCGCCCCAGATCGAGACAAGTTGTTGGCTCACAGCCTGGTACTCATCGGTAAAGAGCGCATAGTCACAGGTGCCGTACTTCCAGTAGAGGTCGTAGATCATCTGGGCAGCTGCTTCGCCTTCGGGGGTGCTGTGCGACCACTTGCCCGACTCGCGGTCATAAAAGTTGCCGCCCAGCATCCAGATCAGGCTCCAAAGCAATTGGTATTGCGAGCTGCGGGGCGAATAGCCGGCGCGGGTCAGCTTGTCGCCATCTTTTTTGGTCATCTTGACGCCCGCGTCAATGACGTCCTCATACGTCTTGAGATTCAAATAGTCGATATTTGCTTCCTTCGCATGATCCGTGTTGAAGGTCAGCACCGCGCCACGGATGCCGGCCAGCCAGGGCAGGTAAAAGACCTTGCCTTCGGGGGCATCCACATCCTCAAAGGCTGCTTTCCACATTTTGTCGGCCCATGACTGGTAGCCTCCGGCGGTATCGGTGATGTCGAGGAAGACCTGCCGGATATCCGTGGCGACGACCCAATCGGTATACATGTTGAGCACGTCGCCTTCGGTGCCCGAGGCGATGGAGGGCAGCATCTTGGTCAGCAAGTTGCCATAATCGATCGCTTGCAGATTGAGGGTCACATCAGCATGGGTCTTGATGTATTCCTCAGCGGCGAACTTCATGATCTTGTTGGCGCCATCCCAATCCTGGTACCAGACCACGACCTCGGTCTTGCCCGAGCCGTAGATACGCGGCGCGGCGGTGGGCAGGGGGGTTGCCGTGGGCGCTGGAGGGATCGGGGTCTCGGTCGGCTTGACTTCGGCGGTGGCTTCCGGCGCCTGGGTGGCCTCAGCTGGGGCTTGAGTCGCTTCAGCCGGGGCCTGGGTGGGTGCGGGGGCGGGCGCTGGGGCGCAGGCCGCGAGGGCGGCTGTAGCTGCTGTCAGGCCCATCCACTTGAGCAGTTGACGACGGGTCACGCGGTTGCGAGGGGTTTCCATGCCGGGCTCCTCTCTTGCTCAAAAAAGCGGACTGGTGGAACAATCATGACGATGAATCACTTCCGGGGAGGTATTGAATGTGTGGTACAGGCGCCTCCTTCCTGTTGCCCAATCTACGGCAGGGCAGGGGATGGGTTGCCTGCGGGGCAATGGATAGCCTGTGCTCAGACCCCGCTGGCAGACTATGGCCGCAACGCGACAGGCCTCATTGCCGCATGAAACGTCCTGACTGTTCCATTATACGGGCAATGGAATCTCACAATCAATATCCCCTGGGACGTCCGCGTGACGTCTTTGTGTCATCGGTGCCATTGCATTTGCTCTGATACAGAGGGTGAGTATACTCCAGTTAGTTTGTTGCCGGCCCGCCCGGCCCGTTGTACTTGTTGACGAGGACTGCAGGAACCAGGCCATGGACCAGGAGACTTTTCGGCGCGAAGTGGAAGTTGCCCTGTCGGCGCTGCGCGATGTGGTGCAGTTGCGCGCCATGGACCTGGCAACGATCCTTCTGCCGACGATGCCTCGCAGCCAGCGCGGCTGGGAGTTGTCGCGCTATCTGCTCGAAGCGATCGATCGCCTGCGCCCGGCCGAGGGTGATGTCGACTCTTGGCCGCAGCGCCGCTATGAGATCCTCACCTTGCGCTATGTGAACGGCCTCTCTCCCGATGAGGTCGCCGATCGTCTGCTGGTCAGCCGCCGCCACTTTTACCGCCAACTGCAGCGCGCCCTCGATGAGTTCGCCGACCTGCTCTGGAGTGAGGTTGATGAGGGCGCCCTCGCCCTGCCGGAGCCCCCCGCCGGCCAGGAAGAGTCGGATCACCTCGACCTGCTGCAGCGCGAAGCGGCCCCTTTGCTGCAGTCGCGCCAGAGCTGCTCCCTGCCGGAGGTCTGGCGCGGTGTGCTGGCGGTGCTCTCACCGCTCTTACCCCAGCGTGGCGTCGCGCTCCAGGCCGCTCTGCCGCCCACTCTGCCCGAGGTTTCGCTGAGCCCGGAGATCCTCAAGCAGTTCCTGTTGGGGCTGCTGGGCGACCTTTTGCGCGCTGGCCGGGGCAGCACTATCACCCTCACCGCTCAGATTTCCAGCCAGGGGCTGGAGCTTACCATCGCATTGCAGTGCGGTGCACAGGCGGCAGCTCTGGAGAATATTGCCTGGGAAGAGGTCTCCGCGCGAGCCAGCGCCAAGTTGGCGGTGCTGCACGGCGCGCGTTTCGAATTGCTGGCGGCCACACGCACCGGCGCGACCTACCGGGCGAGCCTGCCCGTGATGGGCTCGCGCACGGTGCTGGTGGTCGAGGATAATGAGCAGGTCTGCTTGCTCTTTCGGCGCTACCTCCTCAGTGGCGGTTACCAGCCTCTCGTCGCCGCCAGCGGCGCCGAGGCCATCCGCCTGGCCCACACGCGCAACGTCTATGCCGTGACCCTGGATCTGATGATGAACAATGAGGACGGCTGGGACGTGCTTCAGGCCCTCCGCCACGATCCCCAGACGGCCCACCTGCCCATCATCGTCTGCACCGTGCTCGATCATGAAGAGCTGGCCCTGATGCTGGGCGCTACCGCCTTTCTCAAGAAACCCGTCCTCTGCGAGCGCCTCCTGCAGGCCCTCGCCGATGCCCATCCCGCGTAGGGTTGGGATGGCGAAGCTCCCGCCGGGTGGCCCAGAGTCCATAGGACCTGTCAGCGTACAGAAGCTTGGCCTGCGCCTCGTCGCCCTGTCTTCCGAGTATACCTGGCGTCCAGCGTCATATGGGCGCCAGGTGCAGCGGTTCTTGTAGGTGCCAGCCGTGGCGAGCATTGTACAGCGAGCAATCTCACCTCTTGATGCATGACGTTTGATGTTTGGTATCTCACGCATCTTGCTTCATCCCGCGGCTGAGGTTTTCCAGCACCCCGTGCAGCAGCCCCATCAACTGTTCCACACTCATGCCGTGCGGCATCTGAAGCTGCAACCGCCCCTCGATGGTGGTGTGATCGCCCTGCGGCTCTTGCCCCGAGACGACCACCACCGGCACCTGCGCCAGTTGGGGCTCTTGCTGAGTAGCGCGCAGGAACCCATATCCATCGAGGTGGGGCATCAACAGGTCCAGCAGCACCAGATCCGGCCGCTCTCGTCGCATGACATGCAGCGCCTGCTGTCCATCCTGCGCCGTCAGGACCCGGTAGGGGCGCGCCGCATCATCCTGTAAATAGTGGATGAACAGCCGCAGCACATCCTCTTGATCATCCACCACCAGGACTGTCTGCACCTCGCGCCCCAGCGTGCGCAGCATATCCAGCAGGTCCTGGCGCACAATGGGCTTGGCCAGGAAGCCTTTGACCTGCGGAATGCGGTCAATCTCCGGGTAGCTGGGCATAGGCGACACAATCAGGGGGATATTGGGGATAGCGGTATGCGCGATGGCCTGCTCCACCCGAGCGACGGTCGCCGCGTCGAACTGCGCATCGACAATCACGGCGCGTGGCTGCAGGTCGGCTACCTGGCGGATGGCTTGGTCGGGATCACTGCCCGCAATGCAGCGATAGCCGGGCGCCAGGCGGGCAAAGAGCCGGGCGGCGACCACGCTGGTGGTAAGGAGCACGATGAGATCGCCCTCTGCGCTCTCTGCCGCCTCAACCTGCCGCCGGGCTGGCAGGAGCGGCGCAAAGGCTTCCTCGTCACGCATCGGGAGGGAGAAGGTAAAGGTACTGCCCGCGCCGGGCTCGCTCTCCACCCAGATGCGGCCCCCGTGCTCCTGCACCAGCCGCCTGCTGATGGCCAGGCCGAGGCCCGAACTGGCCAGGGAGCCCGGATTTGCGCCCGGCCCCCGCTCGAATTCCTCGAACAGCCGCCCCTGCAGTTCCTCAGGGATGCCCGGCCCTGTATCCGTCACGGAACAGAAAACCTGGCTCCCGTCGGTAGCGGCGCTCACGGTGATTGAGCCCGTTTCCGTATGGCGAATGGCGTTGCTTAGCAGGTTGAGCAGCACCTGTTTGATGCGCGTCCGATCCATGCGCATGGGGGGAAGGTCGGGGGCAGGGCGCACCATGAGAGCGAGCCCCCGGCCTTCCGCCAGGCTGCGCACCGTGTCGGCGGCCTCCTGCATCACGGCCGCCAGGTCCGCTTCCGCGAGCTGCAGCGCCAGTTTTCCGGCTTCGAGCTGCGCCAGGTCGAGGACGTCATCCACCAACCTCTGCAGATGTTGGGCGTTGCGGCACACCGCCCCCAGGTCCACCAGGAAGGCCGGCGAGAGCACCGTGCCGGGGTAGGCTTGCGGAGATCTGTACATCACCTCGCTAAAGCCCACGATCACGCTCAGCGGGGTGCGCAGCTCGTGTGATACATTCGCCGCAAAGCGGCCTTTGGCCTGCCTGGCCTCGTCGGCCAGGCGGCGCGCCTCAGCCAGGCGCTCGTTAGCCGTGGCCAGGCGCGCATTCGCCTCGTCCATGGCGTGCAGGGCGCGGTTCAGCTTGCCCTGGTTCTCGCGCAGCTTTTCCAGCAGGCGCAGTGATTGCTGCTGGCTGCTCCAGGCCCACTGGACAACGGTGTGCAGGCCGCGTTGAGAGATCCACAGCACCCCGACCGTGGCCCAAAGCAGGCTCAGCGGGGCCAGGGGCAGCCCGCGGTCCGCGCTGAGCCCGGTGATGAGTACTGTGCAGAGGATGGCTGCTCCCGTGCCCAGGGGAGGGCTGATGGTGAAATTAGCCAGCACGATCAGGACGGCAAAGTAAGGGGCCACCTGACCGCCCGAGGCATGCAGGGCGAGCGCGAGCACAGCGATCGGCCCTAACAGCAGGATACCCTGCGGCAGCCAGCGGCGCCGCCGCAGAGTGTAGGCCACGAGCCCTTCGATGAAGAGCGCCATCGCTCCCAGGGACCGCCACCAGGAAAAGCCCGGCGCCGTCACGGCTGCAAACCAGACGAAGCAGCCGGCGATGGTCAGCACAAGGGCGATCACCGAAGTTTGCTGCTGTCTCAGGTCCTCCGCATTGACCTCAATCTCGCGGGCCGTCAGGTCGGAAAGCTCTTCCTGCGCCATACCAGCCCTTCCATGCAGCGCCTCAGCTCAGGTATTTCCTCAGTCGTACAACCCAAATTGGGCAGCGGCCTGGGCGGGGCTGATCCCCATCTTGACTACGGCCTTGAGCCCCTGCAGGAAGCGCGCCGGGTCCTTGGCCTGGATCACATTGCGCCCAAAGACGACCCCGCGAGCCCCGGCCTGCACTGAGCGCGCCGCCAGCTCAAGGGCCTGGATCTCATGCTCCATCTTTTCCGCCCCCAGGGCAAAGATGGGGATGGGCGTGCCCTGAATGACCTCGGCAAAGCGCTCGCCGGTGTTGAAGGTCTTGATAGCGTCGGCGCCCAGCTCGCAGGCGATGCGCGAGACGCGCATGATATAATCATGGAAAGCGTTGCGGTCGCGCTCGACCTCTGGGACGGCAAATACCTCGCCGATGATGGGTAGCCCAAAGGCGTGCGCCTCATTGACGGTGCGGGTAAAGAGGCGGACGTTTTCCGCATCGCGCCGCTCGCTGCCCGTGAGCAGGATGATGGGGGCGAGGATGATCTCGGCGCCCATGCTCACGGCGGTCGCGACCGACATCTCTTCCACCGTCTCCGACTCGCCATACCCCCAGGGCACGCAGTGGCGGGTCGTCCAGTTCACGCGGCCAATGACGAGCGGGCTGCCCCGCCGGGCGAAGAGCTTGCCGCTGAAGCGGATCATCTGCGGCGCCAGCAGCACGCCATCCGCCTCCAGGAGCGATTCGGCGGCGGCCGTGAAATCCACCAGGCCAGGGATGGGGCCGAACGTCTGGCAGTGATCCATGGCCACCACGACGGCATTCTCGCCTTCCGAGAAGAGTCGTTTCATGCGCAGTTCGAGACCTGTCACAATGACCTCCGTTGATTGAGAACCAATACGCTCGGAAATAGACAACCTGTCACGGGAACTGAGGGAAGTCACGGAACTGAGGGGCAGAGTCATGTTCTACACCCTTCTGTGTGCAGGCGCTCACATCGCCCAAGGAGTTGAGCTTTACCCCTTTCTCAGCCCCCTCAGCTCCTTCAGTTCCGTCAGTTCCATGAGCTCGCTTTGTCTTCAAACCAGCACTACCTCCACGCCCTGCTGCTCCAGAGCGGCGACAAACTCCGCAGGGGCTGCGCTATCGGTAATGAGCGTGTGGACGCGCGCCAGGGGGATAATGGTGGTCAACCCGGCGGAGTTGATCTTGCTGGAGTCGGCTACCACAATGGTCGCGGCGGCCGCCTCCACCATGGCGCGGCTGGCTTCGGCCTCCAGCACATTGGCCGAAGTAATGCCATGCGCTATGCTGAGGCCATCGGCGCCAAGAAAGAGCTTGTCTACGTGCAGGTCGTGCATGGCGGCTACCGTCTGTGGGCCCACCAAGGTCTGGAAATCGGGCAGATAGATGCCGCCGAGGACCAGGAGCTCCAGCCCCCGCGTCAAAGCCAGCTCTCGGAAGGCGCGCAACGAGGCAGTGATGACGGTGAGGGGCTGCAGGTCGGCGGCTCGGACAGCGATCTGGCGGGCAATCTCGCGCACCGTCGTGCCTGAATCGAGGATGATGCGCTCTCCGGGCCGGATGAGCTGCGCCGCGGCGCGCCCGATGCGCTGCTTTGCTTCCAGGTGAGGGGTATCGCGGCGATCATCGCCCATGGCTGTCGTTGGGGCAGCAACCGGCACCGCGCCACCGTGCACGCGCTTTGCCAGGCCGCACTCCTCCAGCCAGTCCAGGTCGCGGCGCACCGAGACTTCCGATACATCGAACTGCCGGCTGAGCTCGGCAACGCGCACCACTCTGCCGGTGCGCAGCAGTTCCAGAATGGCCATTCGCCGGGCATCGCTCGCTGCCATGAGATCTTGTCCCGCTCCCCGTTGTGAATGAAAGCTCAACTATTACCCCATTATCATATCCCCTTTGTTCGTTTTTGTCAATATCCGAAAGCAAACCGAAACATCCGCAGCTCTATTGACAATCAATCCAAGCAGTGTTATACTGACATCGAAACAATATCGTAATCAGCCGGTTTGTCGCCGTGCGCCTCAAGATGGTAGCGGGTTCGCCGGCACTCGGAGACATGGGTTATGGACCTTTTGCTTGGCCTTGATGTCGGCACTACCGCGACCAAGGCCCTGCTCTGTGATCTGCAGGGCCGGGTGGTGGCCGAGGCTTCGGCCGGCTACCCGAGCGGCCTCCAGTATCCGCATCCGGGGTGGGTAGAGCAGGACCCGGCCGAGCTCTGGCAGGCGGTAACGCAGGCGGTGCGTGCGGTTGTGGCCCAGGCGCCGGCAGGCGGGCAGGTGGCGGCCCTCTCTCTCTCTTCTCAAGGCGGCACGACCATCCCAGTCGATGTGGATGGGCGCCCGTTGCGGCCGGCCATCAGTTGGCTGGACACGCGCGCGAGCGCCGCGGGCGAGGGGGCGGCTTTGGGCCGCCGGCTGGGCGAGGAGCGCGTTTACCGTAGCACGGGTTGGTGGTTGCCGGCGGGCCTGCCCCTCCATCACCTCGACTGGCTGCGCCGGCATGAGCCGCAGACCTTTGCGGCGGCCCATCGCTTTCTTTTTGTGAACGACTATGTCCTGCTGCGCCTGACGGGCGAGGCCGTCATGGACCCCAGCGATGCGGCCATGACCATGCTCTACAATCTGGAAGCGGGCGATTGGGACCCGGGCCTGCTGGCCGCCGCCGGGGGTGAGCGCTCCCAATTCTCCCCTGTGCATCCTTCTGGCGCGCCTGTAGGCCGGCTTTTGCCCGCTGTGGCCGCAGAGATGGGCCTCTCGCCCTCTGTGCTTGTCGTCAATGGTGCGCACGACCAATACTGCGCCGCCCTCGGCTCAGGGGTCATCAACCCCGGCGATGCTGTCCTCTCCTGTGGCACGGCCTGGGTGATGTTCCTCTGTGCTGATCGCCTGCTCCTAGACCCGCATCAGGCCTTCCATCCGGCGCCTCACGTCGTCGCAGGGCGCTGGGGCGCCATCTCGAGCCTCCCGGCGGCTGGCGCGGCCATGGAGTGGTACACACAAAAGGTTCTGCTCGGCCCCGGGCAGGAGGAGGGCGAGCGTTATGCCTGGCTCAACGCCGGCGCCGCCCGCGCTCAGGCGGGCTCACGGGGACTGCTCTTCATTCCCCTGCTCAGCGGCGCCTATGCAGCCATGCATGGCGAACACGCCGCAGGCGCCTGGGTTGGCCTGACCCTGGCTCACAGCAAGGATGATCTCTCGCGCAGTGTGATGGAGGGCGTGGCTCTGGAGGTGCGGCGCCTTGCCGAGCTTTCAGCCGGGCTGGGCGTGCCGTTCAGCTCGCTCAAGATGGTGGGCGGCGCCGCCAAGAGTCCCCTCTGGCCTCAGGTCGTGGCCGATGTGCTGGGCATCCCTGTGCGCCTGCCCAGGGCGACGGAGGCAGCTGGCCGTGGCGCAGCGATCCTCGCCGGGCTGGGCGCCGGGCTCTATCGCAGCGCAGAGCAGGCCGTGGCCGAGTTTGGCGGCGAGGAGGCCGCCCTGGAGCCCAACGTCACCCACGCTGCGCTCTATGGCGCGCTCTACTCGGCCTATCTGCAGGCCCTCAGCGGCTTGCAGGACTCTCTACGGACTCTGGCTCACTGGCGCTCGTAGGAGCTCACAGGAGCCGGGGAGACCGAGGCAATTTGTAGGCTGTGGTGGGTTAGCGCCGGGCCTGTGCGGGGCATGGCAGCCGGCCATTGCCCGCAAGGGCACCGGCGCTACTTTCGGGCTGGATACACCGTGCCAGGCGAAGTTTACCTGGCCCATCAGTTCCGTGTTCGCGGGCGGACACAATAGATGAGAGGTGGGTATGTACGACAAGAACTGGGCTCATGTCGATGTGAATGCGGTGCCGCGCCTGGTGGTGACCCCACCCGGCCCCCGGTCGCGGGAGATGCACGAGCGCGCCGCCAGGTACATGAAGGGCTACTCGTCGCAGGTGCGCCTTTTCCCGGTCTCCTTCGAGTCGGGGCATGGCTGCACCCTCACCGATGTAGACGGGAACACCTATATCGACTTTTCTTCCGGCATTTATGTGACGGGCCTGGGCCACTGCCACCCCAAGGTCACCGAGGCGGTGCAAAAGGCCGCCGGGCAGCTCATGAACTGCCATGACTTTACTACACCCATCAAGATGCGTCTGCTGGAAAAGGTGGCCGAGATCTCCATGGGGAGTGGAGATGCCAAGCTCAGCGGCATGCAGCTTTACGACTCGGGCACCACGGCCGTGGAGGCCGGCCTGCGCGTCATGCGCGCCGCCACGGGCAAGTTCGAGTTCATCTCCTTCCACCGCGATTTCCACGGCAAGACCATGGGCGCCGTTGGCCTGGCCCGGCTGGATGCAAGCCAGGGCCTGCGCGCGCCGGGCTTTTTCCTGGTGCCGCGCGGCTATTGCTACCGCTGCGAGTTCCGCCAGAAATATCCCGACTGCGGCCTCATGTGCGTGGACTATATCCGTACAGTCATCAAGGAAGAGACGGCAGGCCG
Source organism: Anaerolineae bacterium (assembly GCA_034436375.1). GTDB lineage: Bacteria > Chloroflexota > Anaerolineae > SpSt-313 > SpSt-313 > DAOTVS01. Next base: position 24,599 of record DAOTVS010000200.1, read on the forward strand.
CGTGGCCGGCATCGTCTTTGAGCCGGTGCAGGGGTGGGCGGGCTCGGTCGTGCCCCCCGACGGCTGGGTGCAAAAGATCCGCGCCCTTTGCGACGAGTTTGGTATCATGATGATGGCCGATGAGGTGCTCACCTGCATGGGGCGCACGGGCAAGATGTTCGCTATGGAGAACTGGAACACCGTGCCCGACGTGATGACCCTGGGCAAAGGCTTTGGCAACGGCTTCCCCGTTACCGCCATGCTGGTGGCCGACAAGTACAAAGGCGCCATCGAAAAGATCTCCGCTTCCACCTCCTACGGCGGCAACCCCATGGCCTGCGCGGCCGCCCTTGCCTCCATCGAGGTCATTCAGGAAGAGAACCTCTGTGAGCGCGCGACGCACCTGGGCGAGATTCTTCTGGCGCGTATGAAAAAGATGGAAGCCCGCTCCCCCATCATCGGTGAGGTGCGTGGCCTCGGTTGTCTGCTCGGCATCGAGCTCGTCAAAGACAAGGCCACCAAGGAGCCCTTTGAGCAGGCGGGCCAGCTTGTTTACCAAAAGGCCTTCCGCAAAGGCCTGGCCTGGATCCCCGCCGGTCATATCCTGCGCATGTCGCCGCCCCTGATCATAGAGGATGACCTGGCTATGAAGGCCATGGACATTATCGAAGAGAGTATCGACGAGACAGCGAAGGAACTGGGGTACTAGGAATTGGGGTGTTGATGGGGTTTGCCGGGGGCCAAAGGCCCCGGCAAACCCCACCAACACCCCAATTCCTAAAGGAGGTGTTATGGTACAAAAGATCATCCGTTTCGGCATCATCGGCGCCGGGCTGATGGGCCGCGAGTTCGGCAGCGCCGTTGCCCGCTGGTGTCACCTGACCAACATGGATGTCGCCCCGCGCCTGACGGCCGTCTGCGACACCAACCCGGCTGCGCTCCAGTGGTTCAGCGACAATTTCGACCTCAAGATCGCGACCACCAACTACCACGAGCTGTTGGAGAGCCCCGAGGTCGACGCGATTTACTGCGCCGTGCCGCACAATCTGCACGAGCAGTTCTACTGCGAGATCATCTCGGCGGGCAAGCACCTGCTGGGCGAAAAGCCTTTTGGCATCGACCTCGCCGCCAACGAGCGCATCCTGGCCTGCATCGCGGCGCACCCCGGGGTCTTTGTCCGCTGTTCTTCCGAAATCCCCTTTTTCCCGGGCTCATACCAGATTATCAAGCTGCTGCGCGAGGGGCGTTTCGGCAAGATCATCGAGGTGGAGAACGGCTTTTGGCACTCCAGCGACCTGGACCCCCAGAAGCCCATCAACTGGAAGCGGCAGATCCGCTATAATGGAGAATATGGCTGCCTGGGTGACCTGGGCATGCACGTCTTCCACGTCCCTCTGCGCATGGGCTGGATGCCGAAGAACGTGCGCGCCCTGCTCTCCAAGATCGTGACCGAGCGGCCCGACAAGAGCGGTCAGATGGTGCCCTGCGAGACGTGGGATAACGGCATCATGGCCTGCGAAGTGGAGACCGCCGACCAGCACTTTCCCATGACGCTCTCCACCAAGCGCATTGCCCCCGGTGAGACCAACACCTGGATGATCCGCGTCATGGGCACCGAGCTCTCGGCTGAGTTTACCACCAAGTATCCCAAGACCCTGCGCTTGCTGCCCTACCGGCCCGGCCACACTCAGGCCTGGGAGGTGCGTGACCTGGGGTACGAGACGGCTTACCCCACCATCACCGGGCCGATTTTCGAGTTTGGTTTCTCCGATGCTATACTTCAGATGTGGGCTGCCTTTTGCGATGAACTGGTGCATGGTCCCGACATGCGCCAGCCCTTCGGTTGCGTGACCCCGGAAGAGACGCACCTGCATCACCGCGTGCTGACGGCCTCCCTGCAATCGCAACGTAACGGGCAGGTCGTGAATCTGTAGGTTGGTCGGGGGGAGACGATATCTCACCACCTCCCCCTGGCCAGGGAAAGAACGCCCTACCACTCGATGAAGAGGAGACAGATTACCCATGTCCGCGAATGGTCGCACGCCCTATGAGATCGCCCTGGCTCAGTACGAAAAAGCGGCTGCCTACCTGGACCTCAAGAGCGGCACGCGCGAGATGTTGCGCTACCCCAAGCGCGTGCTGATTGTGTCTTTCCCGGTGGAAATGGACGACGGCACCGAGAAGGTGTTTACCGGCTACCGCGTCCACCATTCCACCACCCGAGGCCCGACAAAAGGCGGCATCCGCTATCACCCCGCCGTAACGCTGGATGAGATGAAAGCTATGGCCATGTGGATGACCTGGAAATGTGCCGTGGTTAACATCCCCTACGGCGGCGCCAAGGGCGGTATCGCCTGCGACCCAACCCAGCTCTCGCGGCGTGAGCTTGAGAACCTGACCCGCCGTTACGCCACCGAAATCGCCATCCTCATGAGCCCCGAGGGCGATATTCCTGCCCCCGATGTCAATACCGATGCTCAGATCATGGCCTGGATCATGGATACCTACTCCATGCGCCGGGGTTACTCGACCCCGGCTGTGGTCACGGGCAAGCCCCTGGAGTTGGGCGGTTCGCTGGGCCGCGCCGAGGCGACCGGCCGTGGCGTCATGTTCTGCACCCTTGAGGCCATGAAGCGCCAGCGCATCCCTCTGGAAGGGGCTACTGTGGCCGTGCAAGGGTTTGGCAAGGTGGGCGCCCCTACCGCCTACCTGCTGCAAGACAAGGGCTGCAAGGTCGTTGCCCTCTCCGACGTGAAGGGCGGCATCTATAACGATCAGGGCCTCGACGTGCGCGACGTGATGCGCTATAGCCGCGAGCACGGCACCGTGGTCGGCTACCCCGGCACCGATACGCTCACGAACGAGGAGCTTCTGGAGCTGCCGGTGGATGTACTCGCCCCCTGCGCACTGGAGAACACCATTACCGCTGCCAACGCCCCCAAGATCCGGGCCAAGATCCTGGCCGAGGGCGCCAACGGGCCCACGACCCCCGAGGCCGATGATATCCTCTTCGACAAGGGTGTCTTTGTCGTGCCCGACGTCCTCGCCAATGCCGGCGGTGTCACCGTCTCCTACTTTGAGTGGGTGCAGGGCCTCCAGTTCTTCTTCTGGACGGAGCGCGAGATCAACCTGCAGTTGCGCCGCATCATGGTGCGCAGCTTTGAAGATGTCGTCCGCATCGCGGAGGAGAAAAAGGTCGACATGCGCGTCGCCGCCTACATCCTCGCCATCGACCGCGTCGCCCGCGCCCACGAGCTGCGGGGGACGTATCCGTAACGAGTAATACGCAATGCGTAAGGTCGCTGCTGCGAAGCATCTGTTGCTTTTCGTGGCGTTAGCTCCAGCGATACTGACGCGAAGCGCAGGGCATGCCGTAATGGCAACCTTACTTATTACGGTTTGCTTATTACGAACCTGGAGGCACCCATGGATACCGACCGTCTTGCTATCCATGGCGGCGCGCCGTACCGCACGCGCCCCTTTCCCACCGTGGACAATGCCAGCGGCCGTTGGCTGGGCGACGAGGAAAAGCGCCTGCTGGCCGAGGTGATCGACTCGGGCGCCCTGAACCGCAACAACGGCGTCATGGTGGCCCGGCTGGAGCAGGCCTGGCGCGAGTTGCTGGACGTGCCCCACGCCATGGCGGTGACCTCGGGCACGGCGGCGTTGCACACGGCAGTGGCCGCCCTCGACCTGGAGCCCGGCGACGAGGTGATCACCACCCCCATCACCGATATGGGCACCGTCATCGCCATCCTCGCTTGCTGCCTGGTGCCCATCTTTGCCGATGTGGATCCCCGCACCGGTAATATCACCGCCGAAACCATTGCGGCCCAAATCACCCCCAAGACCCGCGCCGTCATCGTTGTACACCTTTTCGGCCAACCCGCGGATATGGACCCCATCCTGGCCTTGGCCCGCGAGCGCCATCTGCGCGTAATCGAGGATTGCGCCCAAGCCCACCTGGCCACCTATCGCGGGCAGCGCGTGGGGTCCCTGGGCGACCTGGGCTGCTTTAGCTTCCAGCAGAGCAAGCAGATGACCACCGGCGACGGCGGCATGGTCGTCACCCATGACGAGGCCCTGGCCGCCCGCGCTCGCCTTTTTACCGACAAGGCCTGGCCGCGCGGCATCCCGGGCCTGCGTGGGCACCTCTTCCTGGGTATGAACTATCGCCTGACCGAGCTGCAGGGCGCCGTGGGCCTGGCGCAGGCAGGCAAGCTGGAGGCGATCGTCGCCCGCCGCCGCCAAACCGCCGGCCTGCTCTCCGGGGCCCTTACCGGCATTCCGGGCCTCGTGCCCCCCTATGTCGCCCCCGGCGCGGACCCCGCCTGGTGGATCTTCTCCTTCACCAGCGACGACTCCGTCCTCGGCGCCCCGCCGGGGGAGCTGGCGAGGGCCATCCGTGGCGAGGGGTTGCCCTTCAACCTGGGCTATATCCCCAACCTCGTTTTCGAGTACGACGTCATCCGCGAGCGCCGCACCTTTGGCCGCTCTGGCATCCCCTGGACCCTGCCCCAGGCGCGCCCGGGCATCGTCTACGACCGCGCTGCCTATCCCGGTGCGCTTGAGTTCCTGGCCCGCACCCTGGTCATGAGCTGGAATGAGGGCATTTCCGAGGAGGATGTGCAGGACATGGTGGGCGCTCTCGGCAAGGTGGCCCGTTACTATGTGGGCCGGAAGGCCGGCAGGTCATCCGCCTGACACTATAGGGCTTTCAGGGGTGTGGGGCAGGTGTTGCCACCTGCCCCACACCCCTGAAGGAGGCTGCCGGCTGGCGGCGAAGCAACGCACCCGGCCTATGCATCTGTGAGACCCGGCCTGACTTTCCCGAGGGAGGCTATCTGCATGATCATCGATATCCACACCCACATCGCCGACCTGCGCACGACGCAGGCGCTGGAGCGTACGCCGGTCACCGTCGAAAACCTGCTCGCCCGCCTCGACGAGGAGGGCATTGACCGTGCCGTCGTGTTGCCCCTCTGGCCCAACCCCGAGGGCATCCACTTCCCCTATCTCTTCTCGGCCCTGCCCGACCCAGTCGCCCAGATCCGCGCCGTGGCCGCCCACCCCGATCGCCTGATCCCCTTCGGCAACGTGGACCCGCGCACCGGCGGCAACACGGCCGGCGCCGATTTCGGCTGGGTCCTGGAGCGCTTTATCGAAATGGGCTGCGTGGGCATCGGCGAGGTCACCGCCAACCTGCCTGCCGACGATCCGCGCGTCATCAACCTTTTCCGCCAGTGCGGCCAGTGGGGGCTACCCGTCCTCATCCACGTCATCGGCCCCGGCGAGGGCTTTTATGGCCTCATCGACGAGCCCGGCTCCCCGCGCCTGGAGCGCCTGCTGCAGGCCGTCCCCGAGACCATCGTCATCGGTCACGGCCAGGGCTTCTGGTCCGAGTTTGCCCCCGTCACCGTGGAGGGCAAATCGGGCTACCCCAAAGGGCCGGTCACGGAGGAGGGCTCCCTCTGGCGGCTCATGCGCACCTGCCCCAACCTCCATTGCGACATCTCCGCCGGCAGCGGCCACAACGCCCTCACGCGGGACCCGGAGCAGGGCCTGCGCTTCCTGCACGAGTTCACCGGCCGCATCCTCTTCGGCACCGATGTCTGCTTTGGCGATGCTGAGGGCCGTATGTTTCACCTGCCACTCCTGCGCCGCCTTCTCACCGAGGGATCGCTCAGCCAGGAGGATTTCGACGCGATCACTGGGGGGAATGCGCTGCGGGTTCTCGGGCGGTACAAAGGCGTGTAGTGAGATCCTCTTTTTGCGCCCCCGCCCTTTGCGCGTACACTACACACACTGTATACCTCACCGCGCCCGCAGCGGTGAGCCCACTCCTCGATCACAAAGGATTGGCTCTATGGATACAATCGGCATTGCCATGGTTGGCTATGGCATGATCGGCCGCGTGCACTCACTCGGCTACCGCGATCTGCCCCTCTACTATCCCGGCCAATTTCCCGCCCCCCGCCTGGCCGCCGTCTGCACCTCTCGCCCCGAAACGGCCCAGGCCGCCGCCCAGGAGGCCGGTTTTGCCGCCTGGACGAGCGATCTGAACGCGCTCCTCGCCCTGCCGGGCGTGGATGTGGTGGATTGCTGCGTGCCCAACGATCAGCACAAGGAGGTTATCCTGGCGGCGATAGCGGCGGGCAAGCACGTCTATTGTGAAAAGCCCCTCGCCATGAACGGCGCCGAGGCGCGTGAGATCGCCCAAGCGGCCCGAGCTGGCAGAGTCCATTTCGGCATGACCTTCAACTATCGCTTTATCCCCGCCATCATGCGCGCCCGGCAGTTAATCGAGTCGGGCGCCCTGGGCCAGATCTATTCTTACCACGCCGTCTTTTACCACTCGGGCTATCAGGA
>DAOTVS010000201.1:0-5273 GCA_034436375.1 Anaerolineae bacterium
GGACGGAAGATGATGGAAGACATGGAAACAGGGGCAATGAGTGACTCGGAGAATGGCGAGTTGGTGAGGAATGGGGCGCATGGGCGTGCCCATGCCCACAGCGGTGTGCTGGGGCGCGTGGATTACAAGTGGATTGTCCTCAGCGTGACGACGATCGGCGCGCTGATGGCGGCGATCGACAGCAACATTGTCATCCTGGCCCTGCCTGACATGATGGTCAAGCTACATGCCGACATGGTGCAGATGGTCTGGGTGATTATGAGCTACATCCTGGTCAGCACGGTCTTCCTCCTGACCTTTGGTCGGGTGGCAGACATGCTGGGCCGGGTGCGCATGTATAACCTGGGCTTTGTGGCGTTCACAGTGGGCTCGGCGCTGTGCGGGTTCTCGCAGGATGCCACGCAACTGATCCTGAGCCGACTGATCCAGGGCGCCGGCGGCGCCATGATGGTGGTGAACAGCACGGCGCTCCTCACCGAGGCGTTCCCGGCCAACGAGCGCGGACGGGCTTTGGGCATCAACGGCATTACCTTTGCAGCTGGCGGTGTGCTCGGCCCGGTATTGGGTGGGTTCATTCTGGCGGTGGCCGATTGGCGCTGGATTTTCTTCATCAACGTGCCCATCGGCATTCTGGGCGCCCTGTGGAGCTATCGGGCGCTGCACGAGATCTCCACGCGCACCCGTGGAGAGCGTTTTGACGTGGTCGGGGCCGTCTCTTTCAGCCTGGGGCTGTTGGCCTTGCTGATGGCGTTGACCCAGGGCATCGAAATGGGCTGGGAATCGGCGCCGATTCTGGGCCTTTTCGGCCTGTTTCTGGCTATGCTCCTCCTCTTCCTCTGGTGGGAGCGGCGGACGCCGAGCCCGGTGCTTGATTTCGGGCTTTTCCGGAACCGGATCTACAACTTTTCTGTGTCGGCGGCTATGATGCAGTCGCTGGCGATGTTCGCTGTGAACTTTCTCATCGTCTTCTATCTGCAGGGGGTGCGCGGGTATGATGCGCTGCGGGCGGCCCTGCTCTTGATCCCGATGCCTGTGGTCATGTCGGTGATGGCCCCGCTGAGCGGCACCATCGCTGACCGGGTGGGAGCGCGCTTCCCTGCCACCGCAGGACTGCTGATCCAGGCTGTCGCGCTCTTTTGGTTTTCGCGGTTGACGCCTACCACGTCATATCAATCCATTGCACTGACGCTGGCGCTCATGGGGGTTGGCGGTGGCATGTTCTTCTCGCCGAACACGAGTGCGGCTATGAATGCTTCGCCCCCGCGCCGCCTGGGTGTGGCCTCGGCGGCGCTGGTGACGCTGCGGCAGGCCGGCATGGTTACCAGCCTGGCCCTGGCCCTGGCCGTAGCGGCCGGCAGCCTGCCCCGCGATATCATGATGCAGCTCTTCGTCGGCACCAATGTCACCATGGGCTCGACGGTCATGCAGTCATTCGTGATCGGCATGCACAGTGCGTTTATCGTGTCGCTGGCGCTCTCCCTGGCCGCCGCTGCCCTCTCGTTCGTGCGCGGTAAGGAGGACCGGCAGGCATTGGCCCAGCAGGAGCAAGCGGGCCGAGCGCACTGATGGTATCCTCAGCAGTGCTGTAGTGGCGACTTTCAGTCGCTCGTCTCTGCGTGGCGTAGGGAGACGAACGGCTGAAGCCGTCACTACGACGCTGCGCCAGGCCGTTGACCCTCCTCGTAGATCCCCGTCTCCCCTGTTTGACTCTTGTCCTTCAAAGTAGTACAATTTCGACCCCGAATAGTTCTGCTTGTTACTAATTGGAATCGAGGGCTTATGTTCGAAGGGGACATAGAGGGGAAGGACCCCGTCCAGAGATCGCGAGCCTTTGTGCGCAGGCATCTCAAGGATTTGCTGGGCCTGGAAGATACGAGCGGTGTGGAGCTCGTTGCTCTGGTGCGGGCGACTGCACACCTCTATGAGCTGGCGGAAAGCCAGCGCTGCGCAGAGGTCGAGCTCTCTGGCCCGCGCTGGGGATTGCTGCTTTTCCTCATGGCCAGGGAACGGATGGGCAACCGGGAAGGGGTGACCCCCACGTCGCTCAGCCGCTTTCAGGGCGTCAGCAAGAACTCGATCAGCTCCCTGCTGCGCGGGCTGGAGGAGCAGGGCTACATCCAGCGCACCCTGGACCCTGCTGACTATCGCGTTTTCCGCATCCAGTTGACCGATGCGGGCCGCCGGGTCATCCAATCGCTGGCGCCGGAACGGATCGACGGTATCAACCGGCTCGCTTCGGATTTGAGCAGTGAGGAGCGCCAGCAGTTGATCACCCTTTTGGAAAAGCTGCATCACTCCGTCCGGAGGAATGCGCACATCTCCGGAACACATCGCTGTGGTGCCTAGACCCCCCTATTGCTTGATAGACCGGAGCAAACACGATCATGACACGTTTGGTCAAATATCTGAAGCCTTTCACGCCATTGATACTTCTCGCCATTGTCCTGTTGTTTGTGCAGGCTATGGCCGACCTGTCGCTGCCCGACTATATGTCCAAGATCGTCAACGACGGTATACAGCAGGGTGGCGTGACCAGCGCGGTGCCCAGCGCCGTCCGCCAGAGTGAAATGAACAAGCTCGTCCTCTTTATGAGTGCGGACAACAAGGCGCAGGTGCTCCATGACTATACGCTTGTGGACAAGAACTCGCCCGACTATGGCCGGTACGTCAAGGATTACCCCGCACTGGCCAACCAACCGATCTATGTGCTGAACAGTGTCAGCCAGGATGAGATCAACCGGCTGAACCCCATCATGGGCAAGGCATTTCTGGCCGTCTCCGCCATCCAGCAGGTGATGGCCGATCCCTCCAAGGCGGCGCTGGCCCAGGGCCCTCAAGTGGACCTCTCCAAGCTGCCCCCCGGCACGGATATCTTTGCCGTGCTGGCCAAGCTCCCCGATGCGCAGCGGGCGCAGATGCTCGCCGCCATGGAGAGCAAGTTCAACGGCATGGACAACAGCCTGATCATCCAGTCGGCGGCTGCCCCGATCAGGGCGGAATATGCCGCGCTGGGTATGAACACGGGCAGCCTTCAGAGCAACTATATCCTCCATACTGGCACCATCATGCTGCTCATTTCGCTGCTCTCCGCGGCCTGCACCGTCACCGTCGGCTTTCTCTCGGCCAGAACGGCTGCCGGGCTGGCGCGCAACCTGCGCCGGTTCGTCTTTGAGCGGGTGGCGCGGTTCTCCAGCGCCGAGTTTGACAAGTTCTCTACGGCGTCGCTGATCACCCGGTCTACCAATGATATCACGCAGATCCAGATGCTGGTGATCATGATGGTGCGTATGGTCATCTACGCGCCCATCATCGGCGTCGGTGGCGTGATCCGGGCGCTGAGCAAGAGCACCTCCATGTGGTGGATCATTGCCCTGGCTGTCTTGGTGCTGATGGGCATGATCTCGGTGATTTTCTCGATCTCTCTGCCCCGGTTCCGGCGCATCCAGTCGCTGATCGACCGGCTCAACCTGGTGACGCGCGAGAACCTGTCGGGCATGATGGTCATCCGGGCGTTCAACCGGCAGGCGTTCGAGGAGGAGCGTTTCGATAAGGCCAACCGGGAGCTGACTGACACCATGCTCTTTGTCAACCGCATCATGGTCACCATGATGCCGGTGATGATGCTTATCATGAACGGCCTGACCCTGGCGGTGATCTGGGTGGGCGCGCACCAGGTTGCGCAGTCGACTATGCAGGTCGGTGACATGATGGCCTTTATGCAATACGCCATCCAGATCGTGTTTGCCTTCCTGATGATGTCGATCATGTTTATCATCATGCCGCGCGCTTCGGTGTCGGCCGACCGCATCGCCGATGTGCTCGACACCAAGCCGTCCATCGTGGACCCGGAAAAACCCAAGACGTTCGGCGGGGCGCCTGAGGGCACCGTCGAGTTCCGTCACGTGTCGTTCCGCTATCCGGGTGCGGAGGAGGACGTGCTGCACGACATCAGCTTTGTCGCTCGGCCCGGCCAGACCACGGCCTTTGTCGGTGCGACCGGCTCTGGCAAATCGACGTTGGTCAACCTGATCCCCCGCTTCTATGACGTGACAAGCGGTGCGATCTATGTGAACGGCACAGATATCCGCGAGGTCTCTCAGCACGACCTGCGCGATCAGATCGGTTACATCCCGCAAAAAGCCACGCTGTTCTCTGGCACGATCGAGAGCAACCTGACCTATGGTAACGAAAACGCGGATCGCGAAACCCTGCAGATGGCAGCAGAGATCGCCCAGGCGGCCGAGTTCATCTCAGCCAAGCCCGAAGGGTTCGCGGCCGAGATCTCTCAGGGTGGGGCGAACGTATCCGGCGGCCAGAAGCAGCGGCTTTCGATTGCGCGCGCCCTGGTCAAAAAGCCGCCTATCTACATCTTTGACGACAGCTTTTCTGCCCTGGATTTCAAGACGGACGCGGCCCTGCGCAAGGCCCTGCGTGAGCATACCGGCTCCAGCACGGTGCTGATCGTGGCGCAGCGAATCTCCACAATCAAGAACGCCGATCAGATCATCGTGCTCGATGAGGGCAGGATCGTTGGCAAGGGCACCCATCGCGAGCTTTTCGCAAGCTGTGAGACCTACCGGGGCATTGCACTATCGCAACTGAGCAAAGAGGAACTGGCATGAGCACACAAGAGAGAGCCACAACCTCCCCTCGCCCGGGCCTGGGCCGGCGCATGGGTATGGGCCCCATGGGCGGCAGTCACGCTGGCATGATGGCGGGCGAAAAGGCGCGCGATTTCAAGGGCACGATGGCCAAGCTTTTCCAGTATATGGGAGCGTACAAGCTGCAGCTCGCCATTGTCTTTGTTTTTGCGATCGCGTCCACCGTGTTCTCGATTATAGGCCCCAAAATCCTGGGCAATGCCACGACCAAGCTGTTTGAAGGTGTGGTGGCCAAGATCGCCGGCACCGGCACCATCGATTTTGCCTATATCGGCCATATCATCATCGAGTTGGTTGGCCTGTACCTGGTCGCGGCGCTGTTCAGCTATATCCAGGGGTGGGTCATGTCGGGCGTGTCTATGGATGTGACCTACCGTTTCCGCAAGGATATTTCTGAGAAGATCAACCGCATGCCGCTCCGGTTCTTTGACGGCACCAACCACGGCGAGGTGCTCTCGCATGTCACCAACGACGTGGATACAGTGAGCCAGACCCTGAATCAGAGCCTGACGCAGATCGTCACCTCGGTGACCACTGTCATCGGCGTGCTCGTCATGATGCTGAGCATCAGTGGGGTGATGACCCTTGTGGCTGTGTGTATCGTCCCGCTGT
>DAOTVS010000202.1:0-14203 GCA_034436375.1 Anaerolineae bacterium
GGCTGATCCAGCGCAAGTCTCTGAGATTCAAGTCTTCCAGATCACCTGCGTTCATCTGCAGTTTCCTTCGTCCTCTCCGTGTTCTCCGCGTACTCCGCGTGAGGCCCGTTTCGCAAGGAGGTTCTAGGATGAGTTGGCTCAAATCGCTCTTTGGCCGGGAAAAGCCGGTCATCGCCATGGCCCACGTGCCCGCGCTGCCGGGCACGCCGCGCTATGATGCCCGGGCCGGGGTCGATGGCATGATCGAGAAGATGCGCCCCGATATCGAGCACCTGCTCGCGGGCGGGGTCGATGCGATCATGTTCTGCAATGAAGATGACCGCCCCTACGTCTTTCAGGCCGCCCCCGAGCAGATCGCGGCCATGGCGCGTGTGGTGACCGAGCTGCGCCCCCGGGGTGTGCCCTTTGGCGTCGATTTCCTGTGGGACCCCACGGCCGCTCTCTGCATCGCCGCGGCCACAGGCGCTTCCTTTGTGCGCGAGGTGTTTACCGGCGTCTATGAGTCCGACATGGGCCTCTGGGCGCCCGATGCGGCGGCACTGCTGCGCCTGCGCCACAATCTGGGCGCCGATCACATCCGCCTCTTCTTCAACGTGGCGCCCGAGTTCTGCTCGCCGCTGGGCACCCGCACCGTGGCGCAGCGGGCTAAGAGTGCCGTCGTTTCTTCCCTGGCCGATGGCATACTGGTCTCGGGCCCCATGGCGGGCACCGAGGCCGATTTCGGCGCCATCCAGGAGGCCAAGGCGGCCGTGGGCGATGACGTTCCGGTGCTGCTGAACACCGGCGCCAAGCCGGGCAACATCGCTGAATACCTGCGCGTGGCCGACGGCGTCATCGTCGGCTCCAGCCTCAAGGTCGATGGCTATACCTGGAACCCGGTGGACCCCGCGCGCGTCAAGGCCTTCATGGAGCGGGCCAACCAGGCACGAGGCTGATGGGCTCCTGAAGCGGAATCAACTAACCACGAAGACACAAAGGCACCAAGGACCACGAAGGACAAGAAGATAGAGAACGCTTGGTGTCTTCGTGTCTTTGTGGTTAGGGGATGTTCCATCTGCGGCGAGCATTTGGCATGAGCTACTTGTAAGGGGGCAGCCATGGCGGATACCTACCTGCTGGGCATTGATATCGGCACCTATGAGAGCAAGGGCGTGCTGGTCGACCCCTCCGGCGAAGTGACGGCCAGCGCGGCGCTGGGGCATGACCTGAGCATGCCGCGCCCAGGCTGGTTCGAGCACGACGCCGAGGCCGTCTGGTGGCGTGATTTCACCCTCCTCTGCCGCCGCTTGCTGGCGGAAAGTGGTGTGCCCCCTCAGCGCATCGCCGCCGTCGGCTGCAGCGCCATTGCGCCCTGCGTGCTGCCAGTCGATGCCGCGGGCACTCCCCTGCGCCCTGCTATCCTCTACGGCATCGACACCCGCGCCAGCGCAGAAGTCGCCGAGCTGGAGCAGGCCCTGGGGGCCGAGCGCATCCTGGCCCACAGCGCGGTGCGGCTCTCCGCGCAGGCGGCGGGGCCCAAGATCCTCTGGCTGCGCCGGCACGAGCCGGAGGTCTGGGCGCGCACGGCGACGATCCTCACCGGCAACGGCTACCTCGTCTTCAAGCTGACGGGCGAGCGCACGATCGACGTCTACACGGCCACCGCCTATGCCCCCCTCCTGGACCTCTCCACGGCAGCCTGGTCGCCGGCGATGGCGCAGCCGATCACCCCGCTCGAGCGCCTGCCCCGCCTGGCCTGGAGTAGTGAGATAGTCGGCCGGGTGACCGCGCAGGCCGCGCAAGAGACGGGTCTGGCCCTCGGCACACCGGTGGTGGCCGGTACGGCCGACGCGGCGGCCGAGGCGCTCAGTGCCGGGGTAAGCCGCTTTGGCGACCTGATGGTGATGTACGGCTCGACGATCTTCTTCATCGAAAAGGCGGAGCGCCTTGTGCTGACGGACCAGCTGTGGGGCGCCCTCTTTCTGGAGCCAGGCGCCTTTGCCGTGGCGGCGGGCATGTCTACCGGCGGCGCCCTGACCCGCTGGTTCAGGGATCAGTTGGCCCCCCAGGAGAGAGCCGCCGAAGCGGCTGGCGGCCCTCCGGCCTATGCCGCCCTGGCCGAACTGGCTGCCGGCTCTCCCCTGGGCGCTCACGGCCTGATTGCCCTACCCTACTTTGCCGGCGAGCGCACCCCCCTCAACGATCCCCTGGCGCGCGGGATGTTTGCCGGCCTCACCCTCTCTCACACCCGCGCCGATCTCTACCGGGCGCTACTGGAGGGCGTGGGCTATGGCATTCGGCACAATATCGAGGCCATGGTGGGGGCCGGGGCGCCGCCGCAGCGGCTGCTGGCCGTAGGAGGCGGCACGCAGAACCCCCTCTGGCTGCAGATCGTGAGCGATATCACCGGCCTGGCGCAATCCGTCCCGGCACGCCGGCAGGGCGCCTGCTATGGCGATGCCATCCTGGCGGCCATCGGCGCGGGGCTGCTCGACGGCACATCGCAGATCGGTGGCTGGGTGCGCCCCGAGCTCACCATCGAGCCGAATGCGCAGGCCCACGAGCGCTATGGGGAGTATTACGCCCTCTACCGCGAGCTGTACGAGTGCTCGGCGCCGGCCGTACACCGCCTGGCCCGGCTGGGACTCTAGCCTATCTGCTACCACTACAGCCGTACTTACCCATCGGGGCGCGGATCCCATCCGGGCATCGCGCTTCGCACGCGACCGGAGTGGAGCCATTCGGGGGGATTTGGCGGGTCAGAGCCGGGCAGGCGCACAGCACCTTGGCCGGCTGTTACCGGGAGCCGGCTGGATCAAGTGCGGTTGCAGTACTACTCTGCTGGCCGACAGTCTCCCATAGGGGCATAGCCATAGCCTGGCATAGGAGATCCCCCGGCACGGCCCGAGGTGGCACGGCGATGGCGGGATATGGTATAATCGGGTTATGCAACCTGAAACCTTTGAGCGCCTGGTCGTCGAGGCGCTGGATGCGCTGCCCGATGAGTTCCGCCAGCATCTCGATAACGTCGAAGTGGTGGTGGAGGATTGGCCCGATGCATACACCCTGCGCTTGGCCGGCATTCGCTCGCGCTGGGGCCTCTTGGGCTTCTATCACGGGGTGCCGCAGACCCATCGCACCACGAACTATGCCCTGGTGCCGCCAGACCGCATCAGCATCTACCGCTTCCCGATTCTGAACGTCTGTCAGACAGAGGCGGAGGTGCGCGACATGGTCGGGCGGGTGGTGCGCCACGAGATCGCCCACCATTTCGGCATCAGCGATGACCGCCTGCACGAGTTGGGCGCCTATTAGACGGAACGAAAGACCAAGTCTCCAGAGACTTTGGCGGCCCACTTTATCTCCTGATCTCCCGCAGCGAGTCCTCCATGATATTGAGCGCCTCGTCAATATCCGCCTCCGTGTGCTGGATCGAAAAGCCGTGGTGCATGGGTGTGCGGTGGGCATAATCGTGCAGGTAGAGGCCCCGCTCGATGCAGCCGCGCAGGAATTGCAGCTCCCAGGCTCGGTTGGAGCGGGTCGCCTGCCGGTAGTTGGTCACCGGCTCGGTCACACCCAGGTAGAGCCCAAAGCGCGCGCCGATGCCCTGCACGATGCCGGGCACACCGGTTACCCGCAGGGCCTCGGTGATGCCGCTATACAGGCGGCCGGCCAGGCGGTTGATCCGGTCGTAAAGGCCGGGCTGGGCGAGCACCTGCTGGCAGGCGATGGCCGCCATCACCGTGGTCAATTGGCCGGTGTAGGTGCCGCTCATCACCGTGTGCCCCTGCGGGCTGAGCACCCCCATGATGTCGCTCCGGCCGCACACCGCGGCGATGTGTACGCCGCCCCCCAGCGCCTTGGCCAGCGTGCAGAGGTCCGGGGTGACGCCATAGTATTCCTGGGCGCCGCCGCGGGCCATGCGAAAACCCGAAAGGACCTCATCAAAGATCAACACAATGCCCTTCTCGGAACAGATCCGGCGCACCTGGCGCAGGAACTCGGGGTCCGCGGGGACGCAGCCCTGGTTGTAGGAGATGGCCTCCATGATGACGGCGGCCAGCTCCTCGTGATGGGCCTCGATAGCCCGGCTAAAGGCGTCGATATCATTAAAGGGCACGACGACAATCATCTCGGCCATTTCCGGGGGGATGCCCTCCGAGTCGGCAACCGGGGCAATGGTGCCGTCGGCCCACACCTCGCCCGGCTCGGCGCCGCAGTTGAACCACAGATAATCGTGCATGCCGTGAAAGTGGCCCTCGAATTTGAGAATCTTGGGCCGGCCGGTATAGCCGCGGGCGATGCGGATGGCCCCCATGGTCGACTCGGTGCCGCTGTTGGCCAGGCGGATCTTGTCGGCACAGGGCACAGCCTCCGAGATCATCCGCGCCAGGGTAGAGTGATACTCCGTCTCGGCGTTGCAGATGATGCCGACATCCAGCGCGCGCTCGATCGCCTCGCGGAGCGCCGGGTGGTCGTGGCCCAGGAACGTGGCGCCGCTGCCGGTAAAGAAATCGATATACTCCTTGCCGTCCACATCCCAAAAGCGCGCCCCCCGGCCGTGGGTCACGTACAGGGGCTGCCCCAGCAGGGGGTTGTAGCGGCCGCCGGCAATCGCCCCGCCGACCAGGTGCTCGCTCGCCAGTGCGAATAGATCGGAACCTCTGGACATTTAGCTCCTCCTGCCCATGCAATCGCGTGACTCTCCGCGGCCTTGCCCTGATCGAGACATTCCTCGCCCCCTGCTTATGCCGTACACGGAGCGCCGGCTGCCAGCCCAATGGCGCCAACTTGCGATCAACACTCTGAAACGTGGCCGGCCCCGGGTTGGGCCTTGGCATCGCTGCAGAAACTCGCTAATGCCTCGCGGCCTGCACCCGAGTTGCTCTATGGCAGGCTACGGTCAATGTCGTAGTGGCAAGCTTTAGCTGCTCAAGGTGCGAGGTTGCGCCGTTTTTGGATAAGGCCGGCTGCCCGACGGAATACTCGCTATGCGCAGCTTGGGCGACTAAAGATCGCCACTACGACATTGACCGTCGCTTGCCATAGTGTGAACTCTAACCCTATGTCGCCAACTCTCGCCGCGCGTTCGGGCTTAACGAAAATGGAAAGCTAGCGCTATTGGGCTGGCAGCCGGCGCTCCGTGTACATCACCACTAACGCGGCAATTCCCAGCCGCGCGGCGCGAAGGTTCCTGCCTCGGCGCCGGCCAACACGATCCGGCCCCCTTCGGCGACCAGCCTGCCATCGCGCCAGACCCGGTCTACCTGCCGCAGCGCACGTATGTCGCTGAGGGGGTCTCCGGCCACGAGGATCAGGTCGGCGCGCCGGCCCTTGCGGATGGCGCCGAGCTCGCCCTCGCGATGCAGGGCTTTGGCGGCCTCGCTGGTAGCCATAGAGATGGCTTCCAGCGGCGTGAATCCGCCCCAGCGGACCATAATCTCGATCGCCCGCGCCAGCTCCTGGCAGCCCGGCCAGCAGCCGGTCCCCGGCCAGGGGCCAAAGGCAGCGTCGGTGCCCAGGCAAACCGTGACCCCCCGCTCGCGCATAAAGTGCAGGAAGCGCCAGCGCACCTGCAGCATGTCGAGCCACCACTGCTCCTCGGGCGTGGGCGGGGCGGCATATTCATCGGGGAACAGGTAGGGGCGGGGGATGATGGCATGGTCGACGATCACGCCGTGCTCCACCATCTGCTGTACGGCGCCCTCGTCGGTGACCGTCCGGCGGTCCGGCCCGATCCACGAGCAGTGCTCGATGGTATCGACGCCGGCCTCGGCCGCCATGATGATGCTGTCGGTCGAGATGGCGTGCACGGCGACCGGCAGCCCCAGGCGATGGGCATCCTGAACCGCAGCCCGCAGCTCCTCGCGGCTGTACTGGGCGCGTGTGATATTGGTGCCGGGCGAGGTAGTGCCCCCGCTCAGGAGCAATTTGATCAGGTCCACCCCTTTGCTGGCCAGGGTACGCACGGCTTTGCGCACTTGGTCGACACTATCCACGCCCCAGTCGGTATAGGCGTGGCCGGCCGTGGTCGTGATGAAGCGGCCGCAAGCCAGGATGCGCGGCCCGGTAAACTGGCCTGCCTCGACCCGGTCGCGCAGCGCCAGCAGCGACAGGTCATCGGCGCCGCAATCGCGGACGGTCGTGACCCCCGCGGCCAGAGCCATCTGCGCAAAGTGGCCTGCCCGCACCAGCCGGCCAAAAGCGTTGTTCAGTGAGCCGGTGTGCTCGCCCACCGCATGGACGGCGTACAGATCCTTGTCCCAGGCCAGGTGCACATGGGCATCGACGAGCCCGGGCAACAAGGTCATGCCCCGCGCATCGACAACCGTGGCCCCCTCCGGAATGGCCACGCGCTCCCGCGGCCCGGCCTCTGCAACGCGCCCGTCGGACCCGACCAGTACCACGCTATCGGGTGTGGGGCGAGTGCTGAAGCCGTCGATGAGCTTCGCGCCGGCAATGGCAAGCTTGACAAACATGAGTCCTTCCAGTGTTGCCCTACCTCTGCACTACAGGCAGGTAGACGCTTCGATCGTTGCCCGAATCCGTAGGGACGGTATCTCCGCTCAATGCCGAGATGCTGATGTCACTGTAAAAGTAGTGCAGGATATCCTGCCATGACCATCCTTCCTCCGCCAGGGATTCCGAGTCCCACTGGCCCATGCAGCCCGGATACGACCCGGCCGGGCATTGGGATTGGTAGGCGCGGTAGCTGGCCATGAACAATCGCCCGCCGTTGGTCATGGCAAAATCCCACGTCGCATCCACGGCGGCGTTGGTGCTGGCATAGGCGACAGCCGGGTTGTAGACCTGGTCGCACGTGCTGTCATAGACATCCGCATCGGGCCACTTGCCGCCCAGCTGGATCCAGTACCAGGCGTACGTTTTCACGGCCATCGCGCCGGCCTCCAGCGATGCGCTGTCCCACACCGAGATCCACTCGTTCGGCAGGACATGTTTGACATAGTCCTTGAAATCCACGACCTGGACGGTGTATGGCGCTCCCGTATCACAGCTTGCCGAGCCAGTCACGCGCACACGGATGGTTGCTGGGGGCACGGTATCGGTGAGGATGGGGGCAACACCCATCGTATCAGGTGCTCCTTGAATGGCATAGTCCTTCAGGTTCTGCAGGGCCTGGGGAACGGGCATGTCGATCCGGACCGGTTTCGTCCCCATCTGGACGTCGACGATGAGCGTATCGGAAACGACGAGCGCGGCGTTGGTCAGCATCCACCCGGCGCACTGCGCACAAGAGACGGTCACCGTCACCGGGTACCTTGCGGCCGGCAGCGCGATCTGGCCGAACGTAAAGTGCCCGCTGCTGTCGGTGATTGCCGTGAGCGGTGAGCCGCTGATGTTGACAGTCGCGCCCGCAATCGGCAGGCCGTTCTGAGCATCGGTGACGTTGCCGATCAGGCCGCCCGTTGCCGTAGACTCGCCTGGCAGCTGCAGTTGTAGAGTGGAACTGAAGGGCCCTCGATATTCTGCCCGGGCAGTTTGCTCGGCCCCCCGATCATGGTCGCCGACGGTCAGGGCCTGCACGAGCGGAGGGGCGCCGGCAGGCAGCCCGGAACCGCTGATGAACAATGCCAGGGCAATGATGGACGACAGTAACAGGCATCTGGAATAATAACGCTTGCTGGGCATCATGATTTACTCAGGGATAAAGGTGATATTCCTATCCCTCTCTATGACGCAAATCGGCGCCCCTGGTGTCGGCCTGCAGTTGGGCCAATTCCTGCCGGAGGCGCTCACGCGCGGCCAGGGCATCAGCGAGGGGCTTGGAAGCGGTCCCCTGCCAGTGATTGCCCATCGCCTGCATCTGGGCCAGGTGCTCGCGCAGGGGCGCAATCAGGCCCCGGCGCAGAGGGTCGAAGAGGCGCCCCCGGATGCCGCCCTGCTGGTCAGTCCCCAGCCACTCCTGTTGCAGGGGCTGCAGCAATCGCTCGCGCGTATCACCCGTGAGGATGGGAATGTTTGCCACCAGCGTGCCCAGCCGCTCACTCGCCTCACGCGCCCGGTCGCCCACGCCAAAGGGGATACGGCTCAGCAGCCAGCCCATAAAGCCGCTCACTGCCTCGCCGATGGGCGCGGTGCGCTTGAGCACCTCGTTGATGATGCCCTGCACCGCGCTCAACTGCGCATCCACCCCTGCGTGCAGGCCGGCGATCGAGTCCACAGTGCGCTGCAGCCCCAGCAGCATGCTCTCGAATCCGGAGAGGGCATCCTCTACCGTGCCCAGACCGCTTCGCAGGAGCCCGAGCCCTGCTTGAACAGCCGGCCAGAGGCGATCATAGGTCTGAAGGATCTCACGGATCAGTTGATCCAGCCCGACGCGCTCCAGTTCATCATAGATAGCAAGCTGCTTCTTGAGAAGGGTGATCTCCGCCTCGAGCTCGGTGCGAGTCGCTTCGAGCTGCCGTTGGGCGCGGGCGTCAGCAGCACGGGTGCTCAGGCTGTGGGTGACGGCGCCAGTAATGGAATTGGTGGCGAGCAACGCTGCGCTGGCAGCCGCACCGATCACCAATTCGCGGCGTGTGAGAGGGCGTGGAGCCGGGCTGCTCTCGGGACCGGCCGGTGGCAGCGACAGGGGGGTAGCCGCGGGACCGTCGGTAATCATGGGGCCTCCTTTGGGTACAGCAGAGGGCACACCAATCAATGACTTGTGCTATAATCATTATATCATACCCATAGGCGCTTGGCCATGAGCCTTGGGGGTGCAGCCGGCGCCTGCCAATAGTCAACCGCCAACTGGAGTTTGCATTGCATAGAGCAGCCATTTGCAGTATTGCTGATACGGCAACTCGCTGGCTGATGCCTGCCTTCGGACCAGGAGAGACTGCCGGTGAACGCTAAAGAGCCGCAGCTTCCGCTCTCTGCAGCCGGTTTTGCCGATGAGGCAGCGGCCGCGCACTGTTTGCAGCGGCTGGGCCAGGATCCTCAGGTGCGCCGCGTACTGGCGGCGGGCCTGCCCGAATTGCTGCCGGCGCTGGCGAATACAGCCTCGGCCGACCGGGCACTGTTGAACCTGGAGCGGTTGGTGGCCGGAGCGCATGACCCGGCAGGCTTCCTGGATTCGTTGCTGGCCGAGCCCGGCCTGCTGGAGACGCTGACGGTGCTCTTTGCCGGCAGCCAGTTTCTCAGTGATATCGTGTTGCGCCACCCGGCTTATCTCGAGCTGTTGCGCAATCGCCGCTCCCTCGCCCAGCCCAAGAGCCCGGGCCAGTTCGCCGCCGAGGCGCTGGAGCTGATGGCGTTCACTCCCGACAGCGATCTGCTCCCGGCCCTGCGGCGCTGGCAGCGGCGCGAGTTTCTGCGCATCGGCGCCTGTGATTTGCTGGGGCTCCTCGACCTGCCTACGGTCACGCGCCAGCTCTCGCGCCTGGCCGATGCCCTCGTCGAGGCCTGCCTGGAGGTCGCGGCCACACAGGCCGGGGTCCGCCCCGAGGGGCTGGCGGTGTTCGCCCTGGGCAAGCTGGGCGGCGAGGAGCTCAACTACAGCTCCGATATCGACCTCCTCTTCCTGGCGCGCGCCGATGGCGACCGCTACCTGCGCCTGGGCGAAAAGCTGATCGATGCCCTGGCACGGGTGATGCCCGAAGGTTTCCTTTATCGGGTGGATATGCGCCTGCGGCCCTGGGGCTCGGGAGGAGCGCTCGTGCCGACGCTGGATGGGCACCTGACTTACCTGGAGCGACATGCGCGCCTGTGGGAGCGGCAGGCCCTGCTCAAGGCGCGCGTGATCGCCGGCGACCGCGCCGTGGGCGCCGAGTTCCTGCGCCGGGCGGAGCCATTCATCTATGGTGCGGCGGATGAGGTGGTGCGCACCGAGGTGCGCGAGATGAAAGCCCGTATCGAGCTGCACCTCTCTCAGCACGGCCATGCCTGGGGCGAGGTCAAGCTGGGGCGAGGGTCCATCCGCGATGTCGAGTTCGTGGTCCAATACCTGCAGCTGGTGCACGGTGGCCGCCATCCCGAGCTGCGCTCAGCCAATACCCTGGAGGCGCTGGCCCGGCTGTGGGCGGGCGGCTTCCTTTCGGCCGACGAATACCGGGTGCTGGCGGATGGCTATACCTTCCTGCGGCCGATCGAACACTATTTGCAGATGATGCACCATCAGCAGACCCATGCCCTGCCTACCGATGCACAGGAGATGGCCTATCTGGCGCGGCGGCTGGGCTTTGGCGGCGCCGATGCAGGCGCGCGGCTCGTGGGCCGCTATGAAGAGAACAGCGAGGCCATTCGCACAGTTTATCAGCGTTACCTGGAAGGCGGTGACGTCAACATGAGCAACAATCCCCGGGCGCCGTCCGTCGATGTGCGTCGCCACGTGGAGCGCATGGCGCCCTCCTATGCTCAGGCCTTTAGCGAGGCCGAGATCAAACGCCACGCCGAACTGGTAGAGCGCCTCAGCAGCGACAATCTGGTGGAGGTCGAAGTGGTCCCTCTGGCCGATGGCAGCTGGCGAGTAACCATTGTCGGCTATGACTATACCGGTGAGCTCTCGCTGATCTGCGGCCTGCTCTTTGTCTATGGTTTTACCATCCGCGATGGCCATGTCTTCACCTATGAGCCCCTCACCGAGGCGGCCGTGGGTGCAGAGCGGCGCGAGGCGCGGCGCAAAATCGTGGACGTGTTCAACGTCCGCTCGGTGCTGGGGGCAGTGCCCGCCGATACCTGGACGCGCTACGAGCAGGATCTGGCGGCCTTTGTGGGCCGGCTGCGCGACAAGGAGCAGGCGGCGGCTCAGGGTGAGTTGGCCAAGCGCGTGGCCGTGACCCTGCCCGAGATTGTGCCCTCGGCGACGACGCTGCACCCGATCGATATCGAGATCGACAACGAGGAATCCGATCGCTACACCGTCCTGCGCATCGACGCTCCCGACACCATCGGCTTTCTCTACGAGTTTACTAACGCCCTGGCTCTCAGTGACATTCACATCGCCCGCGTCAATGTCGCCTCGGAGGGCAACCGTGTGCGCGATACCCTCTACCTGACCGATGCGCGCGGCAACCGGATTACCGACCCCGAAAAGCAGCGTGAGCTGCGCGTAGCCACCGTGTTGGTGAAGCACTTTACCCACCTCCTGCCCCAGTCTCCCAATGCCGAGTCGGCCCTGCTGCACTTTCGCGAGTTTCTGGAGCGGCTCCTCGAGCGGCCCAACTGGCCCGACGAGCTGGCCTCTCTGGATCGTCCGCAGGTGCTTAGAGCGCTGGCGCGGTTGCTGGGCGTGAGTGATTTCCTGTGGGATGATTTCTTGCGCATGCAGTACGCCAACCTGTTCCCGGTGGTGCGCGATGTCGATGCCCTGCTGCAAGCGCGGCCCCAGCCGGCGCTGCGGGCCGAGTTGGCGCAGACCCTAGCGGCAGCGCCCGACGGGGCAGCCAGGCGGGCGGCGCTCAACGCTTTCAAGGACCGCGAGATGTTCCGCATCGACATGCGCCACATCGAGGGGCACAGCCAGGGCTTCCGCCAATTCTCCGCCGAGCTGACCGACCTGGCGGAGGTGGTGGTCGAGGCGGCTTTTCGCCTGGTCGAAGGCGAACTGCGCGCCCGGTATGGCGCACCCTGCCTGGAGGATGGCCGCCCCTGCCCCATGAGCGTCTGTGCCCTGGGCAAGTGCGGCGGGCGCGAGCTGGGGTTTGCCTCTGATATCGAGCTGATGTTTGTCTATGCGGGCAGCGGCGAGACGGCGGGGCCTGCACGCATCTCGTGCGCCGAGTTCTACGACAAGCTCGTGCTCGAGGTGACCAACGCCATCCGCGCACGGCGGGAGGGCATTTTTGAGATCGACCTGCAGCTGCGGCCCCACGGTCAGGCGGGGAGCCTGGCCGTGTCACTGGATTCCTTCCGGCGCTACTTCGCCCCCGGCGGCGCGGCCTGGGATTATGAGCGTCAGGCGCTGATCAAGCTGCGCCCTATCGCCGGCGACGCCGGGCTGGGGGCGCAGGTAATGGCCTTGCGGGACAAGTTTGTCTATGAAGAGCTGGGGCCGCTCTTTGATGTCGCCGCACTGCACGCCATGCGCGAGCGGCAACTCCGGCGCCTGGTCACCGGCGGCACGATCAACGCCAAGTTCAGCCGCGGCGGCCTGGTGGATGTGGAGTACCTGGTGCAGGTGCTGCAATTGCGCCACGGGCGCACCACCCCTGCCCTGCGCCTGACCAATACCAGTGAAGCCATCTCCGCCCTCGCCGCCGCTGGCGCGCTCTCGGCCCCCGACGCGGCGGCCCTCCACGAAGCCTATACCTTCCTGCGCACCCTGATTGATGCCCTGCGCATGGTGCGCGGCAACGCCCGGGACCTCACCGTTCCTCCCGCAGAGAGTGAGGATTTCGCCTTCCTGGCGCGCCGCCTGGGATACGGCCAGGACCTGCCACGCCTGCGCGCCGATATCGAGCGCTATATGACCGAGGTACAGGCCTTGAGCGCGCGGCTTCTGAGCTAGCCCACTTTTCATAATGCTTCGATGGGGCAGTGGGCGGCGGTCAGGGTAGCAGCCGGGGGCTTCGCCGCCCGGCCTGGACCGGAGGGTTGGGAGTGGGGTTGGCTGAACCGGATACCGTGTGCCAGCAAGGCCGCAAGCCTGCTGGCACGAGCCACATGAAAGATGACCCGTTTGGGTCATGGACGTATGCCCTCCGATCAATTATAATAGGGTTGTCATTCAACCAGGAGGGGTTCATATGTCCAAGACCGTAGCTGATGTATTGGCAATGGGTAAAGAGGTCCAGATGGTGGACCTCCGCTTCACCGATATGCCGGGCGTGTGGCAGCATTTCACCATTCCGGTGCACGACCTGACGGAAGATCTCTTCGCAGATGGGATTGGATTCGACGGCTCGTCGATCCGTGGTTTTAAGGAAATCCACGAGTCCGACATGATCCTGATGCTCGACCCCACCACCGCATTCGTGGACCCGATTTACCAGGTGCCCACGCTGGCGATCATCTGCGATGTGTACGACCCGGTGACCCGCCAACCGTATACCCGCGACCCGCGCTATGTGGCCAAAAAGGCCGAAGCGTACCTGCTACAGACCGGTATTGCCGAAACCAGTTACTGGGGGCCGGAGGCCGAGTTCTTCCTCTTCAATGATGTGCGCTATGGCGACAGCACCAATACCGGGTACTATTTCATCGACAGCAACGAGGGCTGGTGGAACTCGGGCAAGGACTTGGGCCCCAACCTGGGCAGGCAGATCCCTCCCAAGCGCGGCTACTTCCCCTGCCCGCCGATGGACACTCTGCAGGACGTGCGCAGCCGGATGATCATGGCCATGGATGCGGCCGGCGTGATCATCGAAGTCCATCACCATGAGGTAGCCACGGCCGGCCAGTGTGAGATCGATATGCGCTTCGATACCCTCACCCGCATGGCCGACAACACCATGATCTTCAAGTACCTGGTCAAGAATGTGGCGCGCCAGAATGGCCTCACTGCCACCTTTATGCCCAAGCCGCTATTTGGCGACAACGGCTCCGGCATGCACGTGCACCAGAGTCTGTGGAATGGGAATAAGAACGTCTTCTTTGACGAAGCGGGCTACGCCCAGCTTTCCGATATAGCCCGCTATTACATCGGCGGCCTGCTCAAGCATGCGCCAGCGCTCCTGGCGCTGGCCGCGCCGACCACCAACTCTTACCGCCGCCTGGTGCCCGGCTTCGAGGCGCCCGTGAACCTGGCCTACTCGCAGAGCAACCGCTCGGCGGCCTGCCGCATCCCTGTCTACTCCAAGAGTCCGCGGGCCAAGCGCATCGAGTTCCGGCCGCCGGACCCGAGCGCCAACCCATACCTGTGCTTCGCGGCCCTGTTGATGGCCGGCCTCGATGGGATCCAGAACCGCATCGACCCCGGTGAGCCGATGGACAAGGACCTCTATGGCCTGCCGCCCGAGGAAGCCAAGCTGATCAAGCAGGTGCCCGGCTCGCTCGGCGAAGTGCTGGCAGCCCTGGAGGCCGATCACGAATTCCTGCTCAAGGGCGATGTCTTTAGCGAGGACCTGATCGAGACCTGGATCGCCTACAAGCGTGAGGTGGAGCTTGACCCGGTGCGCCTGCGGCCGCATCCCTATGAGTTCACCCTCTATTTCGATGTCTAGATTCTAGTCCACGAACCTCCCGTGGTCACTACCTCCCATGAAGAGATGCTGGGTGCTCGCCCCCCGGCATCTCTTCGCAATAGATGGGTAGCCTATGGCCGGGTTCCATGCCGAGGCCC
>DAOTVS010000203.1:0-5187 GCA_034436375.1 Anaerolineae bacterium
CGGTCGCCCTCGGGCTCTACGCGGCGGTGGATCGGGCCGGCCTCATCAACACGCACCCGGCCCTGGCGGCGCCCCTGCTGGCGGGGGCTGCCAGCCTCTACCTCTTCAAGCTCCACTTTGACGGCCGTCGCAAAGCCATCGATGAGGCTACACACCTGGGCCAGACTGCGGCGGGCGCCCTCTGGGACCTGGCCCTGCGCCCGACATTGGGGGTTGCCCTGCTGGCGGGGGCCGTCGCCTTTATGCTGGCCGGGCAGTCGCCGGCGTGGCCGCTGCTGGCCCTGGCGCGGAGCGAGACCTTTTCCCTCAGCCTGCAACTGGCCGTGTTTCAGGGGCTCTTTGCCGAGGACCCGGCAGGCCTTGCCGCCACCGCATGGCTGGTGCAGACGCTGTGGGGGCTGGGCATGCTGCTGGTGTGGTGGCCGCTGCAGGTGTTGGTGCTGGAGAGGTGCACCCTGGTGACTAGAGAGAGCTAGAGCAGACATTGAAGCGGCGCGGGATTTGGCGAGGTTGCTCCACCGTCTTATCACATATCTGAGGCTTGCTGAATGAGGTGCGCAATAGTAGCTGGATCGTGCATCCGGGCTAACCAACTCACGTCGTCGAAATCGCCGTCAAAGCTCATCATCACACGAATGCCAAGCTCCCGGCAACTCAACGCCATCAAGGCATCGCTAAAGTTCAGGCGGCCTTGATGACTCCGGCAGAGATCCAGCACTTGCCGGAACAGACGAGGGGCAAGCCGGGAGATCCAGGTGATGCGCTGCTCCGGTACCGCCGCCAACAGGCCATCAAGCATGTGGGCAAACTGATCAGAACGGTTCTGTTCCTCGGCACGACGAGCTTATGACCCCAATCGCTTCGTTAATCGCACAATCAAAATAGATGAGATGTGCACCCGTCGCAAGCAACGCATCACTCAGCGCTGTAGCCCTGGCATGCCATTTGTCACGCGCGTCGACCAAAGCCACGAGTACATTGGCGTCAATGCTGACCAGCGTTGTCATCGTACAGGGCCTCTGTATCTGCAACTGCATCGCCGTCCAGAGCAACCAAGCCCGTCAAAGCCGACAAGGTGCCGGCAGGTGCCGCGTGTAATACAGCGCCCGGATAGGCGACTTCGCGGGCAGCTTCGGGCACAGGCATTTGCTCATGCAGAAAGCGAGCAAAGTCCAGCACTTCCCTTTGTTTGTCCGGCGGCAGAAGTTCCAGCAGCCGCAGCAACTCCGGCCGGATTGCCGGAGAGGAATCCGTATCCGCCGATGGAGCAGTAGTCTTGCCCATCGAGATTCTCCCATATTGGAATGCGATAAAGAGGTTCAAAGCGCTTTAATCGTATTGTACACCCACTGAGTCAATTCGTCCATCGTTGCGCTGGACAAGCCACGCATTAGTCATACAATAGCCCTGGAAACCACCGCCCAAAGCAGCCTGATCCCATCCCTTGTCCTCTGCGCTATCAAGCGCTAGAAGGACTATAACTCTTGGGGCTGCCGGCTTGCCCGGTAGACCCCGTACGTGGATAGGGACCACGCCTTGCATGCGGGAGCCATGCTCCCAGCAGTGCTTTCGGACAGGCTCGCGGGCGGTGGTTTCCTTTCGTCAGCCGCCACTGATGGTCAGCGCGGGGAAACGGACGGCCTGGGGGCCAAGGTAATTCCCCATCATGACCGTCTCCTGGCTCAGGCGGGCCGCGGCCAGGTCGGTGAAGAGGTTGCCGCTGAGCGAGCCGCCCTTGATGGGGCGGATCTGGTTGCCCCGCTTCTCATAGCCCAGGCGGATCTCGGCGACAAAGTTGCCGCTGACCGGGTCGGGCATCATGCTGGAAAAGGCGACGACCTGGTAAAAGACGTCCTGCCACAGGTCGGCGATGGGCAGGGAGCCGGGCATGACCTCCAGGTTGCCAAACTCGCCGGTGGGCGGTATCTGCAGGTAATCGGCATAGCGCTGGCCGGCCCAGAAGCGCTGCAGCACGCCGTTCTCGATTATCGGCAGTCGCTGGCCGGGCAGGCCCTCGCCGTCAAAGCGGGCCGAGGCCGTGCCCCAGGGCAGGATGGCGTTGGCATAGATGGTCAGCGGGTCGCCCGTGGCCGGCAGGTCGCCAAAAACGCTCCGGCCCACCTCCCAGGGGGTGAGATGCTGGTATTTGGCCTGGGCGCTGGAGCGAAAGGCAAAGGGGGAAGGCGAGATCTCCTCGCCGGCCAGAAGCTGGTGCAGGGCATCGTCGCTCACCAGCACCGCCAGGCGCCCGCTGGCCGGCACCGCGGCCTGCAGGGTATCGCGCGCATACTGGGCTTGGCGCCGCACCAGCGCCGGCAGGTCCAGCCCGGCCAGGTCGCGCCGGCGCACCTCGACGTGGGCCTCCGTCTCGTGCCCCTCGTCGTCGCGCGCCAGGAGGACGAAATCGAGCAGCAGCGAGGTGCCCTCCTGCTCCGCCTGGATGCCGCGGCTGTTGCGCAGAGCCACCTGCCGGCGGTCGATAAAGAACTCGGCCGAAGCCAGTGAGACGGCGGGCTCGGCTGCCACGGCAGCGCGCAGCTCATCCGCCAGCTCACGGGCGGCGCGCCCCGGGTCGACCACCAGCCTCCGGTCGCTGATGAGCACCTCCGGGTAGATTCCCGGCCCCGGCAGGGAATAGGGCGGGTTATCCGTCAGGCCGGCCATAAAGACGGCTTGCTCGATGCGCTCTGCAGCCCGGCCCTCTTCGCCGGGCAGGAGCGTCACCGTCGCCGAGCCGCGGCTGGGCCGGCCATCCTGGGCCGCCGCGTGATCGTTGTGGACCTCGACGCCATACTCCTCCACCAACGCCTCGCGCCGGTTCTCGGGCTCGGTGCGGGCCAGGAAGAGCTGTGTGCTCTGGGTGCGCACCTGGCGCAGCAGCCAATCATTGACCCCGGGGCGGTTGAGAGCCTGCATCAATTGCTCGATCATCAGCCTAACCTCGCCTGTAGCCGTAGATGGGGCCCACCGGAGGAGACCGGCACCCATTCCTTCCAGCCCTTGCCGCAGGTGCCGCCATCGAGGGCGAAATCGTTACCGACGGCGCTCACGGAGGCCAGGATGTCGGGCACATAGCCCGTGATGCCCACCGGCGAGAAGAGGCGCCCGGTGCGCCGGCCGTGCACGATCTCCTCGCCCACATGCGCTTCGACCTGCACGCCCCAGCCCTTGGGGTCCTCCATGCCGCTGGACATCTTGCGCAACAGCACACCCCGCTCGAGCCCGGCAATCAGCTCCTCCACCGGCGTCTCACCGCGCGCGAAAAAGGTGTTGGACATGCGCGCATAGGCCTTGTGGGCGAAATCCTGGCGGCGGCCGTTGGCCGTGCGCGGGATGCCCAGCTTGAAAGCGGAATAGAGATCCGTCAGCCCGCGCTCGAAAACGCCCGCCCGCAGGATGGTGGTGGGGGCGGCGAGCGCGCCCTCATCATCGACCCCATAGGAGCCGTAAGCCCCAAGCACCGAGGGGTCATCGAGCAGGTTCACCAGGGGCGAGCCGACGCGCTTGCCCAGGTACTCGGCGGCCCGGGCGCGGCCCTTGTAGAACATGTCGGTCTCCACGCCATGGCCGAACGCCTCGTGGGCCACCACCCCCGACACGGTCGGGTCACAGACGCAATCGTAGAGGCCCGGCTCGATGCGCTCGGCGCCCAGCAGGGCCACCGCGCTCTGCGCCAGCGCCTGCAATTCCTCATCGGTGGCGTGGACAAGCTCCATCCCGCCGGTGCCGCTGCGCAGGAGCCAGTCGTACTCCATCTTTTGCCCGTCGGTCGCGAAGAGGATGACGCCGAAGCGGATGCGCGTCACGCTCTGGGAAAGGAGCCGCGTGCGGTTGGCAAAGACCTTGGCCTCGTCCGTCTCGGCATAGGTCACCTGGGCGTTCACCAGGCGCGGGTCGAGGGCGCGCACCTGCTCGTGGTAGCGGCGGCAGAGATCCAGCTTGTCGCGCGCGGAGCGGGTGCGCGGGTCGATCTGCATGGGCGCGCTCCAGTGGCCCGAGGCGGGCTCGCCGGGCTCCGGCGCCGGGCCGGGGCGCAGGTCGAGCGTATCGCGCAGGGTATGGGCGGCAGCCGCGAGGGCATCGGCGTCGAGCCTGCCGGCTGCCTCCTCCTGCAGGAACTCGCCGTTCCAGGCGCTCAGGACGGCGCCTGCACTGTGCCCGCGCTCGCTCACCCGAGATTCCTGGTTGGTCACGACCACCTCCAGGCCCGATCGGCTCGTGGCCAGCACCGCGCCATAGGGGGCGCGCGCCTCCAACACCGTCACCAATTCCGGCAGGTGATCGCGGATGGCCTCCAGGTCCGGTGGCAGGGCATGGTTGTTCATAGACCGTCTCTTTCGTCAAGCGATGGCAGGGAAGACTGTTGGGCGCATTATAGGTCGGGGGGAAAGCGCGCGCAACCCCAACCCGATGGCGGCAAAGTGTTTCAGAACATAAGCTCTATTCTGCGGCACAAGGCGGGCTTGTCAACGCTTCCCGTTTCGGTAACACTTTCATTTGACGCCGCAGGGGGATTGGGGAAATTCCGGCGGAAAATAGGTCAGGTGGCCTATTGACAGGGGGTAAAATGCGCAGGATAATGGAAACCAGCAGCACATTATTGACCCCATCCGCCCTTTGCCACACGCTGAAGCTTCACCCTGCCAGGGAGGCGAAATGTCCCGGTCCATTGCTGCCCGCCTTTCCCGCACCCTGCTCGTCGTTGTCCTTTTTGCCCTTCTTGCCTGCACCCTCGGCTCCACCATCGCCCCCCCCCAAGTTTAGCGGCTACGACTGGAGGCGGTAGCGCCAGCATGATGAGCCGATCCTCCTACCGCGAGCTCCTGGCTGCCCCCACTCAAGATGCAACGCTGGCGCCGGGCTCCCCGCCCCCCACCGCTGCGGCCCAATACACCGCCGCCGGCCAGCTCCAGTCACTGACCTATGGCAACGGCGTCGCCACCACCTGGGGCTATGACCCCGTGACCGCGCGGCTGAGCTCGATTTCCGCCCCCGGTGTGCTCAACTTGAGCTACACCTACTATCCCAACGGCAACGTCCACACCTTTACCGATGACGGGCAGACGACCACGTTCGGCTACGACGAGCTGGATCGCCTTACCTCTGCCACGGGCGGCTACAGCGCCGGCTACAGCTACGACCCGATCGGCAACCTGCTGGGCAAGACAGAGGGGTCTGTGGCCCGCA
>DAOTVS010000204.1:0-3332 GCA_034436375.1 Anaerolineae bacterium
GCTCACCTGGCCCGGGTGGGCGATGACGGCATCCTCTATGCCGTCGGCCCCTGTACGCCCATCATGGAGGTCACGCGCAGTTGGGCGGGGTTGGAGCGCTTTGTCTATGATTTGGCCGATGAGCCCACGCGCGTGCTGCGCGTGATGGAGCTGATGCACCGCCTGAATTGCGAGCACTATGAGCAACTCTGCCGCCATACCCCGGGCCGGGTGCTCGTGAACTGGGATGATGTGAACAACCTCTACCTCTCGCGCCGCCTGCTGCAGGAGCACTGGGTGCCGGCCATGGGCGACTATGCGGCGATCTGCCATCGCTACGGCAAGATCCTGGTGATGCACACCTGTGGCAAGCTGCAGGGGCTGCTCGACCTCTTCCCCGAGACGGGCATCGACGCGATCGACTGGCTGACGCCGCCGCCGACAGGGGACGTCACCTTTGCCGAGGCGCAGCGTATCCTGGGCGATGGCGTTGCCGTGATGGGGGCCGCCGAGCCGGGGGTGATGCGCTTCGGCACGCCGGTGGAGGTGGAAGCGAGCCTGCACCGTTGGCTCACGGGCGTGGATCTGACATACAACTTTGTGCTCATGGTGCCCTGCCCCCTGGGCACGCCCCTGGCCAATGCGGCGCGCGTGAGCAAGGTGCTGGCGCGCGACTATGGTATGCCGCTCAACAGTGAGCCCGGCTTGCCGCCGCTCTGGCAGGACCCGGCCGCGCAGTGGGATGCTTGAGGGCGGTGGAATGAGGATGGCGGGCTGAAAGGCCTGCCCGGCGAGGTTGTAAATCATGGCTGATATTCCTGCTCGCACACAAGGCCAACGGTTCCGCGATACCCTGCTCTTTCAGGGCACGGGCGAGGTGCCCGTCTGGGGCGGGTTCTCGCTGGCGACCTGGATCCGCTACGGTGATGCGCTGATCGATGTGCTGGACCGGCATCCCGCTGTGGAGACCTGGCGCCCGACGCGCGGCACCGATTTCGCGGCGCTGGTAGGCCCGGCAAACCGGGTGGGCGAGGAATACCTGGACAACTGGGGTTGCCTGTGGCAGTGCCTGCGCCACGGCATGGAGGGGCAGATCGCCTCTCACCCCCTGGCCGATATCCGGCACCTGCGCCACTACCGTGCCCCGGACCCCCTGATCTACACCGAGCGTGGGACGCACGACTGGGGGGCTTTTGCCCGGCGCTGCCAGCAGGCGCGCGCCCGCGGCGACCTGGTTTCCATCGCCGGGGAGCGCTTTTTCGAGCGCGTCCATTTCCTGCGCGGGCTGGAGGCGGCGCTCCTCGATATGGCCGCTGAGACGCCCGAGATCCAGGAGATCGTGGATCTCGTGCTGGAGTACAACCTCACCTACCTTCGCCAGGCCTTGCAGTTGGGTTCACCCGTCGACGTGGTCAATTTTGGCGATGACTGGGGCAGCCAGACGCATTGCATGATCAGCCCGCGTACCTTCCGCCGCTATTTCAAGCCGGGCTATGCGCGCATGTATGCCCTCTGCAGGCAGTATGGGGCCCTCACGACGCAGCATTCAGACGGCTATACCGTGGACCTGTGGGACGAGTTCCTGGAGGCGGGGCTGACCGCGTTCAATATGCAGGTCAACTGTGTGGGCCTGGAGAGTATCGAGCGGCGCCTTAAGGGTCGCATGTGCATCATCGCCGATGTGGATCGCCAATACATCCTGCCGGTGGGCACACCGGCTGCGGTGCGGCAGCACATCGCCGACATCATCACGCGCCTGGGCTCCCCCAAAGGAGGGCTCGTGCTGCGCTTTGACGTTTATCCCGATGTGCCGCTGGAGAATATCGAGGCCCTGCTTGCCGCGGTGGAGGACTATCAACACTATTGGGGTTGAGCCTGCCCTTGTCCGCCCGATGGCCGCTACTTGTCCGGAATCTGGCACTATTATGGCCTAAAACCTATAGCACTCGGATACTGAATATGGTAGAATAGGGCCAGCCGCAGTACGTCAATAGCGACGTACTGCGGCAGATTCTAGGAAGCGTGAGGTCTTGTTGGTGCGATGTGCGAGTTGAGTCTGGGCGGGCGGTCCAAGCCTGTCCGCCTGACCCTGGGAGGCCGTGAGGTGGCCTGCCGGGCGATTATCTTTGACAAGGATGGAACGCTGGTTGATACTACGGGCATGCAGTCCAGGCTGACCCGGATGAGGGCGCTGCGTGCAGCAGCGGAAGCTACAGTGGGGCCGCTGCAGGGTGCGGGCCCGGCGCCGTGCCGCAAGCAGGCAGCCTGCCACACCCAGGCCCGTGGCGAGAGGCCAACGTCGGATTCCGGGTGCGGTTGCCGGGCACAGGCCGATGCCCCCGCTTGCGAGGCAGAGTCGCCGTTGGACGATTGGCCCGCTGGCCCCGAGCTTTTGCCCGGCGTTGCCGATATGCTTGCCGCCTTTGAAAAGATGGGCCTGCGCATGGCCATCGCGACGGGCGACCGGCGGCGGAATGCCGAGGCTACTCTGAGTGTGTTGGGAGTCCGCAAGCACTTTGTATCGATTATCGGTATCGATGATGTCCCCAGTGGCAAGCCTGCCCCCGACATGGTGTTCGCCGCTTGCGAGCGCCTCGGTTACTCACCCTCTGAAGTGATCGTCGTTGGCGATAGTCCGGCCGACCTCGTGATGGGACGGGCTGCGGGCGCCGCCGCCTGCATCGGCGTGACCGGCGGGTTCGCCACGTCCGAGCGGCTGAGCATGGTGGCGGATGCTCTTTTGCCGACGGCCGCGGCGCTCCAGGACCTGGTCGTGCCGTCCGGTTCGTAGCTGCGTCTGGCGCCCCCAGAAACGCCGGAAACGGAAGACGGATTTCGCGCGGAGGTGTGGAGAAGAGCGGCAGATGCATAGACTTCCAGAGTCAACGTGGACTCTGGTTTGGCATTTCTCCGTACTTTCCATGTCTCCGCCCCTCACTTTCCCGTTGGCTTTTGCATCTCCTCTCGTGTATACTGCCCCTGCAACCTTTATGCTATACTATCCCCCAAACCTCGCGGATCTGTCTGGAGCGGCATTACCCTGGCCATAGGTTACCGGTCGGCGAAAGGAGCTCATCATGACGACGCAAGCCGCCTCTGTCCCTGATCCATTTGAACTGCGCAAGCTGTACAAGCATCTGCGTGTCGTGGACGTCTGCGACGCTATGGACGGCATCGGTTACTTTGATATCGGGCTGCTCTCGCCTGAAGTGCGGCCTCTCTGGACGGGCATGAAGTTCTGGGGCGTGGCCCTCACCGTGCGCTGCGTGCCCACCAACCGGCCCATGTGGCCCCTGGCCACGACCGAGGAGATCGTGGATGCTCACAGCATCTGGTTCAAGGAGGTCGGCAAC
>DAOTVS010000205.1:0-19476 GCA_034436375.1 Anaerolineae bacterium
CGCTAACCCACCACTCCCCACAAAAGGCCTGCTCCGGCCGCGCGCGGAGCAGGGTACCCGGAAACCGAAGGGCGTTTTCATCGTGCGTTGTGCCCAATCGGGCATGGGCGCCTAGTCCAGCAGCGACGCCGGGTCGCCCTTGAGCAGCGGCAGCGGGTGCGGGCGCACCATGGCGCCGCCACTCTCATAGGACTCGATAACGGCAAAGATGTACTCCATGGTCGCGAGGGCATCACGCCCCGATGCCCGCAGGTTCTCCCGCGGGACCTTGTTGGTGACGTCCTCGAGAAAAGCATGGATGCGGCGCGGGAAGGTCGCATTGAAATCGGTGATGCCGGTGTTCATGACCTCGGGGGGCGTATTCCCTGGCGCCTTCCAGTAGGTCAGCTTCTCGATGCAGTTCTCGATGCAAAAAGTGCCCTTGGTGCCTGCCAGCTCAAAGCTCCACCAGCCGCCCAAGCCAAAGGTCGCATCGCCGCGTTGGCTCAGCAGATAGCCGACTCCACCGTTGACAAAGCGTACGTTGACACCGGCGATGGAGAGCATGGGGTCGGCCTCATGAGTGCGGAAGCTCGGCCGACTCACAAACGCCTGGATGTGAGTGATATCGCCGCAAAAGTAGCGCATGACCGAGAACGGGTGAGTGAGGAAGGCCTTCAGGTGGGCATAGGGAAACCCGGCAAAGCGCGACGAAGCCGGGTAGGCATAGCCCTCTTCGCCGCCGTTAAAGCCCATCTTGTGCAGGCAGTAAACGAGCTCGCCGATCTGGCCATCCTGCTGATATTTCTTGGCTCGTTCGGCGGGGGGCGTAAAGTAGTGGTTCAGGTTGCAGCCGAGGTAGAGGTCTTTCTCCGCGGCCTTGGCCACCATCTGCCGCGCTTCGTGGATGTCGTTGGAGATGGGCTTTTCCACCAGCACATGCTTGCCCGCCTCCAGCGCTTCCATGACCGGCTCAAAGTGCCAGGAGCCATTCTCATAGCCGCCGGTCGTCACATCGACCACATCGAGGTTCTCGTTGGCCAGCATGTCCTTCAGGCTGTAGTAGGCCCGCACGCCGTACTTTTGCGCGGCGGCATCGGCCCGCTCCTTGACCACATCGCATACGGCCACCAGGTGCGACAATGGATCCTTGGTGTGGCACTGCGCGTGGAGGTTACCGATGCCGCGCAAACCGACGAGACCGACTTGAAGTGCCATCTTTTTGCCTCCTTGGGCATGAAGAGAGAAACGAAGCACAATCCGTGATCCGTAATCCGTAAGGACACCAGAGCGAGAGGCCCACTGCTCCGTGCAGGCTTTCGAGGCAAACGCCACGAAAGGCAGGAAACGTATCGCCATGGCGACCTTACGGACCACGTTTTACGCGTTATTTTTCTCCCTCGCTTGCAGCCACGCAGCCTGAGCGGGGTCGCCGCTATGCATCGTTTTGTGCGTCTTTGTGGTGCAAAGGTCTCGCGCCAGGGCTCACTTTCCGCTACGGCTCGGATCAGCGCGCGCCGCAGGCCTGCAGGCACGCCTGCATGTGGCCACGCGACTCGGCAGCGATGATGGCGCACTGGATGAGGCTGTAATCCTTGGCGCCGATGACTTCCAGATCCAGCGGGCCAGTGTAGCCGTTCTGGTGCAGCACACGCACATAGCCGATCAGGTCAATATCACCACGGCCGTTAGCCTGCATCTCGGGCTTGCCGGGGCTCTGCTGGCGGCCTTTGCAGTCGCGGATGTGCACGTGTTTGACGCGCGAGATCACAGCGCCAATTGCCTCGACCGGATTCTCGTTCCCACGATAAATGTGCGAGGGATCCATGTCGATGCCAAAGGCGGGCGACTTGATGGCATCCATCACCCGCAGGGTCGTGGGCGTGTTGTAGATGGCCGCGCCCACGTGCGCCTTGACGCAGAGGGTTACGCCATAGCGCTCGGCCATGAGCGAGAGCTTCCCCAGGGAATCGATCGATCGCTGCAGGCTCTCCTCGTCGCCCGACTTGCCGCCGGGACCGCAGTTGATGATAGGAATGCCGATCTCCACCGCAGCCTGCATTGCGGTCTCCATCACCGCCGGGTCCTGTGAGGGCTGCTCCATGGCCAGGAGCGCCAACCCCGTATCGCGGGCCAGGCGTTTGATCTCAGGCGCAATCTCGCGCCACCGCGACAACACCAGGTGCTCGCTCATGCCATCGATGGCCGAGATCTCAATCCCGTCATATCCAGCCATCGCGATGCAATCAAAGGCGGTCTTCAGATCATAGCCGCCGAACAGCACCGAATTCGCTCCCAGTTTCATGTTTACCCCCTTTGCAATCCTACCTGTAAGACCACCCGGGGCTGGAGCCGCCAGGCTGAGCAAAGCCAAACCCTCCGGACGCGTGTGAAAGAAACCTGGTTTGCACAGCGAACATGGTTCCTGCACGAGCCCCGGAGGGGCTTTGCCCTTCTCAGCGCGACAGCTTCAGCCCCGGGTTCCCTGCTCGAGCAAGCAAGAGAGTTTCCCAACAGTATCGCTTTTAGCCTCGAACGGTCTCGCTCAAGCGCTCAACCAAGTCCGCCAGCAGTGACGTTTCACACTCAGGTTGCTTCGCCCGACGCACCACTGAGTCTATCAAGAGTCACTCTCGCCGCTTACCCCACTCCCCCACACCAGCGGATCTGCCGGCATTGGAAACGCTACTTCACGTACACAACTTTCTCAGTCTGGATGGACTCGATCGCGGCGGCGAGCACCTTTTGCGCCGCCAGGCCGTCGGCGCCGGAGCCGTCGATCTGATCGGGTGGGCAGCCCTCGCTGACCTGCTCCAAAAAGCGATGGATGCGGTTGCGGAAGGTGTCCTCGAAATCGCGCATGCCGCCAAAGATGGGGTTCGTGTAGACGGTCTTTTCCAGAGAGTTGGCCGGGTAGAGCGTAACCTCGCGGAACATGTCGTCAATCACAAAGCGGCCGCCGACACCGGCCACCTCGCAGCGCTCCATGGGGTGACCGCGCTCGATATCGTAGGAACCAGTCAGTGAGCCAACCACGCCATTCTTGAAGCGCATGTTGAACTGGGCTGTCGACCAGATCTGTCGCCCCGGCGCCTTGGTGGCAAAGCAGTGCACGGCCTCCACATCGCCGCAGAAATGGCGCATAATATCCACCGAGTGTGGATGCAGAGCTTTGATATGGTAGAAAGGCGAGCTTTCGGCTGGATTCTTGATCCAGATCGCCATGTTGATAAAGAGCAGGTGCCCCAGCCGCCCCTCGTCCATCCACTTGCGGGCCAGGCGCGCCGCCGGTGTAAAGCGGTGGTTCAGGTCGATCCCGTAGCAGACCCCCTTTTTCTTGGCCAGGGCCACCATCTCTTCAGCCTTGGGGATCTCATTCGAGATCGGCTTTTCGCCCAACACATGGCAACCCGCTTCCAGGGCCTGCATAGTGGGCTCATAGTGGTCCGAGCTGTACTCATAGCCCCCCGTGGCCACACTGCAGAGATCCGGCTGCAACGCCTTGAGCATGCTCGGCACATCATAGAACGCTGGCACACCAAACGTTTGGGCCGCCGCATCGGCACGGTCGCGACGGATGTCGCACACACCCACCAGCTCGGCCAGCGGATCATCGCGATAGATCCGGGCATGCCGATTGCCGATAGGCCCCATTCCGATCACACAGACGCGAAGCATCAATGCCTCCTTAGTTCCCTGGGATTTCGTACCCGTACTTTCGCATCGCCGGCGCCAGGAAATCGTAATAGCTTTCCCCATCGGCCGTTTTCCACCGGTCGACCGCCTCGGGGTTCACAGGGATCTTGACCAGCTTGATGCCCAGGAAATCCTCCAAGCGGGCCAGCGTTTCATCCTGCTTGAGGACGAAATCCTCAAAGCGTACTTCGATCCAGTTCGCCGGTTGTGGCGTAGCCTGGACCAGTTTGTACTGGTACCACCACGAGATGGCTCGCTGCCGGCGCAGGTCCTCGGTAGCGGGGTAGTCGATACCGAAATCGTGCAAATCATCGGTCTTGTGGCGGTTCAGGATGCAGTCGCGCGGATTGCGGATCCAAAAGATGTACTTGATATCAGGGAACAGGCGCTGGACCCATGGGTAAACGAGAGTCGTCTCGGGGATCTTCCAACCTTTGTGTTCGGCGGTGCTCTCAAGGACGGATTTCAGGTAGCGATGGATAAGGTCCGTGAACTCGGTCGGGATTTCCATCGTGTGCAGGGCGCTCCAATCCCAGTCCAGATCACCCTTCCACTGTACAAAGCGCGCCAGCACGCGGCAGGCATCGTACATATCCTCAGGTGGCAGGAGATCACTCGACTGGTTCAGCGGCGCCCCCATAAAGACGCCTGACTCCCACAATGTGCGCGATATAGCCCGCGTGCCCGAATGCCCGCGACCGATGATGGTGATCATGCTCATATGCGTTGTATTCCTCGAAGATCGAAGAGTCACCCGAGGCTGGAAGCGAGACTGTTGGCAAACTCGGTTGCGTGCCCGGCAACGGCCGCCCAGGGCTAAAGCCACCGGGCTCAGAAGGGCAAAGCCCCTCCGGGGCTCGTGCAGAGGCCGATCTCGCTGCGCAGGGCCGGTCTGCTCCACACACCCCCCCACAGGGCTTTGCCCTTCTCAGCGCGGCGGCTTCAACCCCGGGTTCCCTGGTCGAGCAGGCAAGAGAGTTCACCAACAGTATCGCTTTAGCGTTGGGTTCCGTGTTACTTGCGTCCCTTGGCCTGCAGGCGGATAGCCTGGCCCACATCACCGATGTGCAGGGTGTTGTAGGCCTGCTCCGAAGTTTTAAACGCACCGACACCTTCGTGGCCGTGCCAGTCGCCCTGATGGAAGATGGGGTTGGGAAGGCCCGTCTCCTGCTCGCGCCTGGCGATCCAGGCCTCCATGCGCGCCTTGAGCAGCGCCACCACCTCGGGCTGACTCTCCGCCAGGTTGTTGTTCTCCCCGGGGTCCTCGATCAGATTGTACAGCTCCACCGGCGGCTTGAAGTGGAAATCGGGCTCCAAAGCGACGATCAGCTTCCACTCTGGCGTGCGCCAGCCGTGCTTGCGCATCCAGGTGCACTCGGTGATGTAAAACTCGCTATCGTGAGAGGCCACCTCGCCGCGCACCATGGGCAACAGGCTCTTGCCATCGAACCGGATCTCAGGCTCGGGCTGGATGCCGGCCAACTCCATGAGGGTCGGCATCAGGTCCTGGTGCCGGTTGTAGCCGGCGATGCGCTTGCCCGCGGGCACATGGCCGGGATAGTGGATAATCAGCGGCACGTGCAGCGTCTGATCGTAGAGCCCATGATGGTCAAAGTAGCAATCATGGTCATAGAGGGTCTCGCCGTGGTCCGAGTTGATGACCACGATGGTATCCTCCAGCAGGCCATGCGCCTCCAGGGCCGTGAAGAGGGTCTGCATGCAGGCATCCATATAGGCCACGGCGCCATCGTATTGGGCAATCACATAGTCCTTGTCGGTGATTCCAGGCGGCATCCAGCTGGCGAAAAAGTCGCAGAAGGGCTTGAAGGCCATCACAGGGTCCATCGAGTGATTGGTCGGGTCCAGCTCGTTGCCGTGGTAGAACGCGCGCTCAAAGGGCGCTGGCGGCAGATAAGGCGCGTGGGGGTCCATGTGGCGCAGGAAGAGGAAGAAGGGCTGTCGCTTCTTCGCCAGCCGGTCGAGCTCGGGGATAGCCACATCGTTCAGATTCTGCGCCTTGGGGCTGCGGCCCTCCGCCCAGCTCCCCCAACCCGCATAATCGATGTACTTGTCGAAGCCACGCGAGGCAGCATTGCCACTAAAGCCCACGCAGGTTGTGTTGTAGCCCGCTTCGCGCAACACTTCGGGCAGCGTGCGAACCTCGGGCCGCAGAGGGCCTTTGTGGCGCAGAGCCACCACCTGGCTGGTGATGAGGTCCATGCCGGTGAGCATGGCCGTATAGCCGCTCGTCGTTGGAATATAGGCGGAATAGGTGCGCTCAAAAAGCGTGCCGCCCTGGGCAAAGCGGTCTATATGGGGGGTCGTCAGGCGGTGATAGCCGTAACAGCTCATGTGATCGGCGCGCAGCGAGTCGATCCCGATGAGCACGATGTTGGGCGGGCGTTTGCGTCGTGGTGACATTATTCATCCTCCTCGGTCCGATGATGTATGATAGTACAGGAAACTTGAGCCGGATACATGACTCGTAATAAGTAACACGCAATAAGTGAGGTCGCCATTCCGACATGCTCAATGCTCTGGACAAGCTCTGTCGAGGCGAACACTATGAAGAGCAATACGCGCTCCGAACTGGATACCTGACTTATTACGGTTTACTTATTACGTCACGTCGTGACCTTACGCATTGCCTGTTACGCATCACGGCGGGCACGGCCCGGTTGACCCACGGATCACAAGGTGCGCCGGCATATCGATGCGCTGGATGGGAAGCCCAGGGTCCTGAATCCGCTGGAACAAGAGGCGCGCGGCCTGCCGGCCGATCTCTTCACTGCCGGCGCGCACGGTGGTCAGTGGAGGCACGAGATAGGGCGCCAGGTCGATATCATCGAAACCGGCAACAGAGAGGTCGCGAGGCACAGAGAGCCCACGTTGGGCTGCCGCCTGTAGAGCGCCCATGGCCATCAGATCATTGACGCCCACGATGGCTGTCGGTCGGGGGGTGAGGTCGAGCAGGCGGAGCGCCCCGGCAAGGCCATCCTCCAGCGTGGGTCCACAGTGGACAACCAGATCATCCTCCGCAGGCAACCCCGCACTCCGCAGGGCCCGCCGGTAGGCCAGCAACCGTTCGGCCCCGAGGGCGCGACGAGCCACCCCGTGGATAAAGCCGATCCGTCGGTGGCCCAGCCCCAGCAAGTGCGCCATGAGCTGCGCCGACCCCTGGCCATAGCATTGCACGACGGCGTCTTTGCCCGCCAATACGCCCCCAAAGGTGACAATGGCCCCACCCTGCAGGCGCAGCGCAGCCAGCTCATGGGCCAGGCGGCCCGGGTAGGTCAGGAGCAGGATCAACCCATCCATACGCTGCTGCGCCAGGGCACGGAGAGATTCGCGCTCGCGTTCAGGCTCCAGCGCCGTAAAGGCCAGGACCAACTGGTAGCCGTGCTCGCGCGTCACCGCCTCCACACCTCGCACAACTCCCCAAAAATGGGGATTGCCGGCATCGGGGACGAGTAGGCCAATGGTGTGGGTGAGGCCCGAGCGGAGGGTGCGCGCCGCAGCATGGGGCTGATAGCCCAATTCCTCGACAGCTTCCAGCACCCGTCGCCGGGTCTCCTCAGTAATGGGGACATTGCCGCCACTGCGGTTGGTGATCACGTTGGAGACCGTCGCCCGCGAAACGCCTGCGCGGCGAGCGACATCCATCTGCGTAACGCGCCTGGTCATGGCACACCCTGGCTTTCGGGGGTAACCTTGGCACGTGATACCCTGCACGTGTCAAGCATATTGTAGCATGAAAGGAAAGTTGAGTCAAGTGCGAAATAGGCGCTGTCAACGGATTTCTGCCACGGATCCTATCGGGTTCAAAGCAAAGCGTCCCCCCAGCCCAAAGCTGGGGGGACGCTTTGCTTTGAACCCGATAGGATCTGACTCTAGTGGGCCATGGCCGGTCCAGCCGCGGCCTCTTCCTCTTCTTCCTCTTCCGAGAACTGCTCACGGCCGCCCAGCATAAAGGCCGCCACGAACATGAGGACGATGAAGATGAGGACGATCACCGTGACGCCAACCGAGCCCTTGTTGCCGGCAAAGCCAAACATTTGCTGCCCGGCCAGGCCCATGGAGGCGAGCACGCCAATGATCCAGCCGCCAATGGCGCCCACGATCATCAGGATGCCGCCCAGCCGCAGCGTGCGCGACGCGGGCACATCCTCCGGCTCCATGATGTCGGTCCAGATCAGGCCCCACCGCTTGATCGGAGGATAGAGCAGCAGCAGGAGCGGCGGGCCCAGCACCAGCTCAGCCAGGAAGTTGTTCACCGAGATAATGCTGGCCAGGAAGGCATAGGGCACCATGCCCAGCAGGTCCAACCACCAGCCGATGATCACACCGCAGGAGATGGCGGCAGTCAGCGCGGTCACGACGTACATGGCCAGCCGCAGCCACGAGTTCACGTTCTGGATCTGGGCATCCTTCTTCGGCAACAGGGCGCCCCAGATCTTGTAGGAGACAAAGCCCAGGAAAAAGTTGCCGACAAAGCCGCCGATGGAACCCGGCCCCAGGGTGCCAAAGAGGTCGCCGATCAGATTGCCCAGGGCCGAACCCCAGGCACCAGCGGGCCCGAACATGATACCAAAGATGACGGGGAAGACGTTGCCCGGGCGCACTTCGGTGATGCCGGGGATTAGCACAATGCCGCCCTTGAAGACGATGAGCGACACGCCATAGATGGCGGCGCTCAGGGCCACCAAGATGATCATCTTGGTGGACTTCCACATGGTGATAACTTCTTTCACGCCCAGCCTCCTATATGCAGGATAGGGTGATTACACTGTCGCTCGATAAGAGCACGCACGGGCCGGGTGCCCAGCATCCCGAGCATCACCTCCCTTCGGCCGCCGGATGGAGCACAAACAGCGACGCAGAGCAGGCGCAGGGTGCGACATCCTCTGCGCGCAGCACGTCGAGGCAGATCTGCACAGCAGCCTGGCTGCCCTCTTCCAGGCACCGGGTGCTCTGTGTCAGATCCAGCTTGCCCTCCATCAAGCCGGCTCCCCAATTCATGGGGATGGCCACCGAGGCGTAACACAGGCCCAGCTCACGGGCCAGGGTGACCTCGGGCACACCGGTCATCCCCACCACATCGCCCCCCAGAGCGGCCAACATGCGTACTTCGGCGGCCGTCTCAAAGCGGGGACCCTCCATACACACATAGGTCGCGCGTTCTACCAGCGCCAGGCCGCGCCGCTGCGCAGCCCGCATCAAGGCCGCGCGCAGTGCCGGGCAGTAAGGGTCGGTCACATCCACATGGGCCACGCCGCTATCATCGCCATCAAAGTAGGTCTGTGCCCGATCCCTGGTGAAATCGAGAAACTGGTCCAACAGCGCGAGCCTGCCCGGCGGCACCCGCTCGTTCAGGGAGCCCACAGCCGCCGTCGCCAGCACCCGCCGCACGCCCAGCAGCGCCAATGCCTTGATATTGGCGCGGTAGTTGATCCGGTGCGGCGGCGTCGAGTGCTCCACACCGTGCCGGGGCAGGAAGACAATGCCCTCACTGACGCCATAACCCACATAGAGGGTCACCGCCCCATAGGTCGTTTCGATCACCCGCTCGCAGAACTCGCCGCCCGCCAGGCGATAGACCCCTGAGCCGCCGATAATGGCGCCCAACGGACGTTCTTGTGCTGGCATCCTCTACTCCTGATAACCCGGCAGTGCAGACCGAGATGCTGACATCTAGAACTTGACCAACCCCGGAATGCGCCCAAAGTGCA
The DNA here is from genome assembly GCA_034436375.1 of Anaerolineae bacterium. GTDB lineage: Bacteria > Chloroflexota > Anaerolineae > SpSt-313 > SpSt-313 > DAOTVS01. The sequence goes on from DAOTVS010000205.1 coordinate 9,405, forward strand.
TGGCCCACAGCGCAATGCCTGCAGCGAGCAGAATGACCATGATCACCAGGAAAACAAAATCGGCTGCGTGCAAGCCGATGCGCAGGTAACTGGTGCGCTTGGGGCGGGCGCCGAATCCTTTGGCATCGAGCGCCATGGCAAAGACGTTAGTGCTGCGAATCGTGGAAAGAAAAGTCGGCACGACCAACGGGATGTTCTTCCTGAATCGCTGAATGGCGTTTCCTGAGTCCAGGTCCAGGCCGCGGGAGCGCTGCGCTTGAGAGATGGTATAGGCGGTGCTGGTGATGGTCGGCACCAGGCGCAGGGCCGTGGAAAAGGCGAAGCACAAGCGATAGGGTACGCCCATGCGCACCATCCCCAGTACCATCTCCTCATTGCGCGTCGTGCTGAGGAAGATCATGCCGGCGATGATAAAGGTATCGATGCGAATCGCGCTGCCCAGGCCAAAGAGGAACGCCTCCAGCTTGATAGGGCCGATAAAGGGCGTGGCCCCCTTGGAGAAGAGCGCCCACAGCACTGTGCCCATCGTGCTCAGCATGAACAGGATGAACCAAATACGTTTCAGATTGGAGAGGGACCGGCTGATGGCCCCGTGAATGAGCACCACCCCCAGCGCCAGCAAGCTCCAAGCCGGATGCATGAAGAGCAGGCCCAAAACAAAGCTGGCCAGCATCAGCGTGATCTTGGTGCGCGGGTCCAGGCGATGAACGATGCTATCTCGATCCAGGTACAGGTAGGGATCCAACGCTCAGCCCTCCATCCGCGTGCATTGCACCATCTCTGGTACTGAAAGCAGGGTATGGCCCAGCTGGTTGCTGAGGCTGACGATCTGCGGCGGCTGCAAGAAGGTCTGGCGAAGCTTTTCCTCCTCGGCAAAGACCTCACGGGTGAGGCCCTGCAGCAACACATGGCCGTCCTTCATCACCACCACGCGGTGAGCGTATTCCGCCACGACCCACATGCTATGCGTCACAAAGATGATCGTATGCCCCTGTTGGTTGAGACGGCTCACCAGCTCCATCATGGAGCGCTGCTCAGCGTAATCGAGCCCGGTCGTCGGCTCGTCGAGGATAATGATATCGGGCCGCGCCGAAAGCACCGAGGCCACGGCCACCCGCTCGCGCCCACCCTTGGTGAGCGAGAAGGGATCCTCCTGCTCCATACCCACCAGGCCGACGGCCTCCAGGGCCTCCTTCACTCGCTCTTTGACCTCGGCTTCCGGCAGGTTGCGAATACGCGGGCTGAAAGCCACCTCATCATAGACCGTCTGCGAGAAGATCTGGTGGTCGGGGTTCTGGAAGACATAGGCCACTCGCTGGCCCAGCTTGTAAACGCCCTGTTCGCGCGTATCCTGCCCATCGACCAGCACCGCGCCGCCTGTCGGTTCGAGCAGCCCGTTAAAGTGCTTGACCAGGGTTGTCTTGCCAGAACCGTTCTGCCCCACCACCGCCAGGAACTCGCCGCGGCGGATCTCCAGGTCCACACCGCGCAAGGCATCGACCCGGCCCGGGTATTGGTGCGTCAGGTCTTGCACCTTGATCAGCACATCGCCGTAGGTCTGGGCGCGCTGCGCATCCTGGCGCCGCAGCGCCTCTACCGCGGCCTCATCGATGCGCCAGCCCCGCCGCTGGAAAGCCTCCACGCCGTCTTCCACTGTGAGGGGAAGGTCCCGGGCCCCACAGCGTTTGAAGAAGAGCGGCACCTGGAGTGGCTGCACGCCAATCTCCTCCATCAAATCCACTTCGCGCAGCACCTCAGTCGCCGGCCCGTCGCGCAGAATGGTCCCTTCTTTCATCAGCACAATGCGCTGCGCTTTGAGCGCCTCTTCCGTCTCGTGCTCGACGATGATGAGGGTCATCTCCTGGTTGCGGCGCAGCTCATCCGCAATGGCAAAGATGCCCAGCTTGCTGATGGGATCCAGGTCCGTCGTAGGCTCATCCATACAGAGGATCGAGGGTTCCATGGCCAATACGGAGGCGATGGCCAGCTTTTGCTTCTGCCCGCCAGAGAGGCTGGCGGGGGTACGGTTCTCCATACCCGTGAGGCCGACGAGCGCCAGCGTGCGCTTGACGCGCACGTCGATCTCCTCCCAGGGCACGGCGAAATTCTCGGGGCCGAAGGCCACTTCCAGAGACACATTGGTCGAGAACAGCTGCGACTCGAAATCCTGGAAGACCAGACCGACATGCTCGGCCATCTCAGCCACCGAGTGCTCGCGAGTGTTCCGCCCGAGCACAATCACCTGCCCGCGAAACTTGCCACGGAAAAAGTGTGGCACCAGCCCATTGAGGCATTCCGATAACGTAGACTTGCCCGCCTCGCTGGGCCCCATGACGACGATGAAATCGCCGCGCTGGACCTGCAGGTTGATGCCCTGCAGCGCCTGCCGCTTCTGTCCCCGGTAGCGATAGCTCAGGTCGTGGATATCGATGGCAAGCTCCACGCTACCTCCTTGGGCATGGTCACTCACAGTCAACCTACCTTGCTTACTTATACCATCTCATAGTGGAAATGTCAACGGGGTCGAGCACACAAACAGGCCCGCATCACGTTACAGTTCCCCAAGAGAGCTGAGCCATGATGCGGGCCCGTCAGGCCTCGATTACCTGCGCAGAGAGATAATGATAGATGTTAGCCTAACCACAACTCGGGGCCGCTACAATCGTGCTGCCGCGAGCTCACGCCTGCAGAGAGCGGCGCCACAGGGTACCGCCCAATTCCAAAGCATAGAGCGCCTTCTTGCCGCGCCCATCGGGTCCGATCGCCACGCCCACATAACTGCCTGAGCTGGTCTCACCGTTCACGGCCTGCCAGGTGCGGCCGCCATCCACTGAGCGGTAGATGCCGCTGGAGGTTGCCGCAAAGAGGGCGCCACCCTTGCCCGGGTCGCCATCCATAGCCAGGCCAAGGATATTAGGGGCGTCCACAGTTACCTGCGTGCCCACCCACACATCATGCCCGCCGCGCAGAGGCCGCAAGCACTGGGTCTCGGTCGCAAAGTAGGCGCCATCATAAGGCTTGCGGCCGGGCGCCGGCGGCAATGCGGCATCGAGCCACATCGCCGACGTGTGCTGATCCAGCACCTTGCGCCAGGTGCGCCCTTCGTCGGTAGAGCGCCAGATGTGGATCGTCGGCTGCTTGCGCCAGCCTACCTCAGCAGCGGAGCCCATGATCAGAGTGTGATCTTCAGCCAGGTGCGGCGAAGCGGCCAGAAGCAGCGCCCGCTCGCCTTCAGCATCCGTCGAGAGGGTCGTCCAGGTCGCTCCCAGATCATCCGAGAAGAGCACCTCACCCGTGGCCGTAGCGGCCCAGGCGCGCCGGTCGTCCGCACCCAGGGGAGCCAGGAGCAGCGCCAACACATCGGAGCCCTCCTGCACCACCTGCCAGGTCGCGCCGCCGTCGGTCGAGCGCAAGAGCCCGCTCATGACCGAGCTGACCAACAACACTTCCTCACCAGCACCGGTATAAGCCACAGCAAACGTGCTGAGCGGCAGATGCATGCCCAGGCTTTCGAGCTTTTCCCAGCCCTGCCCATGATCCCGCGAGCGCCAGAGCCCCTCGTTGGGCCCCATGACGAAAAAGCCTCGTTCATCGGTCACCAGGCGGGCCAGGCCGCGCGCGGCCAGCCCCTGGCTCATCGAAGACCAGGTCTGCCCGCCATCCTCCGACTGCCACACGCCCGCGTCGTAGCTGCCCGCCACGATCATCTGCTGCGAGCCGGAGAGGCTGAGCACTGCCCCGATCTCAGCGCAGACGAGCTGCCAGTCGGCGCCGCCATTGCCAGAGCGATAGATACCCTCGGTCGTGCCGGCCAGCAACACCTGGCCGTCAACGCCAGGCAATACATAGAGCGCATTCACCGGGTTGCCGCTGGAAGGCGCCGAGAGCCGGTTCCAACGCACGCCTCCATCGGCAGAGCGGTAGATATAGCCCTCTTCGCTGCCGGCAAAGAAAACCATCTCGCTGCCGGTCTTCTCGGGGGTTGCCGCCAGGGCCGAGATGGCCATATCGGAGAAGGGCCAGTCGACCTCACGCCAGGCGCGGCCGCCGTTAGTGGAACGGAAAAGCCCCTCGGCTGTACCGGCCAGCGCAATCTCCTGCTTGGACCAGTCGGGTGCGCAGAGGATGGTCTGGACCGACTCATCGACCAAGCCGAAATTGGCGGGCAACCAACGCTTGCCTCCATCCTCGGTACGCCACACACCGCCGCCTTCAGTGCCGGCCAGGGCGGTGCCGTCCTCGGAAAAGGTCTTCGAACTGGCGATGCAGGTCACCGGCGCCAGGTCAGCCGAATGCAACTGCGTCGCCCGCTCCCAGGTCGTGCCGCCGTTCAGCGAACGGAAGAGCTCACCATTCATGCCACCGGCCAGGAGCATCCCCCCGGAGGCCACGTGCAGGCTGCTGATGAGAGGTGTAGTGAGCCCGTTGAGGTTCTGCACCCACGCACCCTGGCCGCGATGGCGGAAGATACCACAACTGGTGGCCGCCCACACGTGCACGAAACGCGGCGTTTCCAACACCGCAAGACCGAAGACGGAGCCTCCAGATGCAACGGGCCCCATCTTCTCCCAGTTTCCGGCCAGGCCAGCCCCCGGCCACCTGCCCTTTTGCTTCGTGATCATGGCTCTACACTCGTCTCCGGTTGTCGATGCAGGATAAGAGCTCCGGTAGTGAGCAGCATATTGGCCCCGCTGACCGCCGTCTCGAGAGCGGCCTGCAACACGCGCGCGGAGTCCATGATGCCCGCTTGCGACATGTCCACCACCTCACCGGTGAAGACATTAACGCCAAAACCTTGCCCGCGCTCACGCGCCCTGTGCACCACCGTATTGGGGTCCAGGCCGGAATTCATGGCGATACGGCGCATTGGTTCTTCCAATGCCCGTGCCAGGCAGCGCACGCCAAACACCTCATCGCCCTGCGCCTGCACAGCCTCGACGGCCGGGATGCAAGCCAGGTAAGCTGCTCCGCCCCCCGGCACCACACCACTGCGCACGCCCTCGGCTACCACGCGCACGGCCTCTTCGCCTTGCTGCTTGATACGCTCGCGCTCCTTGTCGGTCGGAGCGCCCACCTTGAGAATGGCGATGCCCCCGCTCAAGCGGCCGAGGCGCTCGCGGATTTCGGCCGCTTCCTCAACATTCTTGGCGTCTTCCAGGGCCGCGCGCAGCGCGATCCGGCGCTGGCGTACAGCCTTGCGATCACCCGCCCCCTGGAAAATGGTGAGGAAATCTTCGCTCACCTCAATTCGATCGGCCTGCCCCAGGTCCGCCAGAGTGATATCGGCTGGGTTGATATTGGCGCCCTTGTAGATAAAGCGCCCCCCCGTGATCAGGGCCATATCTTCCAGCGCCGCACGCATCGGGTCGCCCACGCCCTTGGGCGTCACCCCGCAACACTGGACCACACCCTTCTGGTGGTTGGCCAGGAGCGTTGACAGGGCTGCCCCGTCCTGCGAAGCGGAAACCACCAACAGGGGCCGCTTTTCGCCCTCTTGCACGATCAGCCGCAGAAGGGGGGCCACTTGCTCCACCTGGCTGAGGTTCCAATCTGTGATAAAGATGTAGGGGTGCACCAACTGCACCAGGCGATGATTGACATCGGTGAGGAAATAGCGAGAGGTGAATGAGGCCTTGAAACGTGAGCCCTCGATGTATTCTCGATTGAGATAAAAGCCGATGTAATCCTGTACGGTAACCACCCCTTCAGTTCCGATCGTCTCGTAAATCTCCCCGACGATACGGCCCAGATCAGGATCACCGCAGGCGGCTGTAGCCAGGGCCGCCATCCTCTCCTGGCCCTCCAGCGGCAGAGACATCTCCTGTAAGGCCTTGGTCGCCGCCGCCATCCCTTTTTCGATGCCCGCGCGGAGTTGCATCGCATTGGCGCCCGCAGCGATGCTGCGGCGGGCCTCATTCAGGATGCCCAGGGCCAGCACCCCTGCTGTGGCGCTGCCGTCACCGACCTTTTGCCGCACTCGCCAGACCAATTGCCGCAAGAGCATCGCCCCAGCATCCTCCACCGGCTCTGGCAGAGCGATAATGCGCCGTACCATCGTCGCGCCGTCGGTGATCGTTTCATAGCGCTCGCCGGTGTCTTTGGCGCTGACCACATTGCCAGCGACTGGGCCCAAGGTGAGTCCTAGGAGATGGCCTAGCTGCCCGGCCCCACGCATCATCCCCTCAGATGCCCTTCGCCCCAAGATTACCTTCGGTCTCTCCATGCAAAGCTCCCCTGGATTACCTTTGATCGCAAACGACCGCTGCCGTGCGAACCGCCTGAGTGGCAGTGAGCTTTATAATAGCACAATTATGGTCCATAAGCCAAAAGACAGATTCCCGTTTTGCCCCAGCAATGCGCGAATGACTTTTTGGCAAAACGTGGCATTGGGCGTAAATTGTGCGGGGTCTCGAAAACAGCCATGGATCTCTGAAGGGAGTCTAGACATGAACTCAGCATCCTTGGATCCCCGGCCCGCAATGGTCGATCTCTGCCGCACCATCTACGACCGCCAACTCTCCGACTCGGCGGGCGGCAATGTCAGCGTGCGCCTGGAGGGCAAGATCTACGTCTCGCCCCGCTTCATGGGCAGCAAACACCGCTGGCAGATTACCCCCGAGATGATCTCCGTGCTCGATGCTGAGACGCGGCAGGTGATCGAGGGCCCGCAGGAGCTCTCGCGTGAGGTCAAGGCGCACCTGGCGCTCTATCAGGCCTTTCCCGATGCAGGCTCGGTGATCCACGCTCACCCCTGCTACGTGCAGGTCTTTACCTCGTTGAACAAGCCCTTGCCGCCGATGACCGAATACACGCGCAAGTACGGCACCATCCCCTGCATCCCCCCGGCCAAAGCTCACTCGCAAGAGCTGGCCGATGATGTCGTCGCGGTGCTCGCCCCCAAGCGCAACGAGTTTGTAGGCCATGGGCTGGCGGTGCTCCTGCCCTACCACGGCATCATCTGCCTGGGCCACGACATGGACGAGGCCTACGACACCTTGGAGCGCATGGAAGTCAATGCCCGCTGCGCCATCTTTGGCGCCTTTCTGCGCCTGGCCGAGGATAAGGCATGATCCTGACGGTGACCCCCAATACCGCCGTAGACCGGGTGCTCTTCTTCCGCAACTTTTCCTGGGGCCACACTTTCCGCGCCGACCAGGGCCTCTGGGCGCCCGGGGGCAAAGCCACCGACGTCTCCTGGATCCTGGGCGAGCTGGGGCAGCCCTCTGTGGCCACCGGCCTGGCCGCGGGCGAGCCGGGCCGCCGCCTGCAGGGTATGCTGGAAGGCCAGGGCGCCACGGTCGATTTCGTCTGGGTCGATGGCGATACGCGCGTGAACTATGTGCTGATCGATACGGCCCAGGGAGTGCAATCCACCATTACCGATAGCGGCCTCATCGTGCAGCCCAAGCACATCGCCGCCCTCGAGGCCAAGCTGGAGCACTATCTGCCTCAAGCGGAGGTGCTGGTATTGGGCGGGCGCGTGCCTCCTGGGATGCCACCCGATTGGTATATCCCCTGGATCCGCCGCGGGCGCGAGCGGGGCATTCCCGTGCTGCTGGACGTGAGCGGTGAGACCCTGGCCCGCTGCGCCCCCGCTGGGCCCACCATGCTCAAGCCCAACCTCGACGAATTGGCCGAGCTGGCCGGGCGCGAGCTGCACGGCCGGCCCGATGCGTTGGGCGCCGCGCGCGAGCTCCTGACCTGGGGGGTGGAGCTGGTGCTCGCCTCGCTGGGGGCTGAGGGCGCCTTGGCCGTCACCCAAGACTCCGCCTACTACCTGCCGGCCATCCCCGTCACCCCTGTCAATTGTGCCGGCGCCGGCGACGCCCTCACCGCCGGGCTCACCTATGGTTATGCTCACCACTGGCCGCTGGAAGAAAGCTTGCGCCTGGCCGTCGCCGCCGCCACCGCTGTCGTCATCACCCCCGGCACCGCCGAGTGCCACCGGCCAGATATCGAGCGCTTCAAGCCGCAGGTGCAGTTGTTGGAGCCTTGAGTTTTGGAGCGAAGAAGAGTTTCGGCTGGCGCAGTGCATTGTGCCAGCCGAAACTCTTCTTCGCTCCAAAACTCAATAGGTAAAGACCACCTTGATCGTCTCATCGGGGTGCTGGGCGATCAACTCATAAGCATTGGGCGCCTCGGTATAGGGAATGCGCTGGGTGACCATACCCTCGGTAGAAACGAGCCCCTTGTCCAGCAGATCTATTGCCGTATGCTCCAGCCGCTCCAGATTCCACATGGGGTGGGCGCGATGCGGGCAGCCCCAGACGGCCATGCTGGAGATGAGTGTGGGCCGGTTGTGATGCCATTCGGCGCCCAGGCTGAGAGCGCTGGCATTGCCCCTGTAGTACGACGCAGCCACCACCAGCCCACCGACCTGCACCGAGCGGATCGCCTGCTGCAACGCAGCGTACGCGCCCGAGATCTCCAGGGCCACATCAGCCCCCTTGTTGCCCGTCATGCGCTTGATCTCCAGCGCCACATCGCCCTGAGCAGGGTCCAGGGTATAGTCGGCGCCATAGCGGCGCGCCAGCTCGCGCCGGCTGGCGATCAGGTCTACCGCAAAGATCGTCTGTGCCCCGCTCAAGCGCGCCATCTGCACCGTCAGCAGGCCAATGGCGCCCAGCCCGAAGACGGCGGCCACGTCGCCCACCTTGATCTGCGCATCGTGCACCGCATTGAGGGCGAAAATAGCCGGGTCGGTAAAGAGGGCCGTTTCGGGCTGCATGTTGGGGCCGAGCAGATAGAGCTGCTCCTCCCGCGCCACATTGGTCGGCCGGTGCGGCAGGCCGCCATGCACCAGGTCACCGACCTTGAAGCGCGTGACCCCCTCGCCCACCTCGATCACCTCGCCCGTCAGCCACGAACCCAGCCGGCGAGGGTAGAAATCGGCGCTCTCATTGGGCAGGAAAAGGCGGCACTCGAGGTCAAAACGCTGCGTCAAAAAGGGGGTAGTGCCGAGGTAAAGCGCCATCTCGGTGCCATGTTTGACGCCGCTGACGATGCTGCGCACCCGCACCTCACCGGCGCCGAGGGGCGCCTCCGGATACTCGCGCGCCTCCAACGTTTTCGGCGCGACCAGAATGTACTCCCTGGGCATAGTAGCAGAACTCCTTGCGACTTGGCCTCACTGCATGCCGGCGCCAGGAATGTCCGTCGCTCCAACCATCTGCAATACGCCAAGGGGAAAAGGGGTGGCTCAAACGGGGCCAAGCTGCAGGCACCCTGGGACAAACGCAGGTGGGCCCAAAGAATGGAGCCTATTATAGTCTGGCTGGGGATGATGTCAACCAACAAACGCATCCTGGCTCAACAATTGCACCAGGGAAAAGACCAGGCGCTCGGCATTGCGCTGCGCGGGAACCAGGTAGCGGATCATCGTCAGCCACTGCCAATGCCGGCCGATCAGATCCGAGATCGAGCGAATAGAGAGAAAAGGTATGCCATGCATAGCGCAGACATGCGCCACTGCTGCGCCTTCCATATCGGTAGCCAGGATGCCGTGCTCGCGTGCCATCTGCTCGCCACAGCGACGGTTGCGCACCACGCCGCCCGCCGTAGCCACGCCGGCCTCCAGCACTTTGGGCGGGCGGCTGCGCACCGGCCGCAGGGGCGCCACCTCGGCCGCGCGCCAGGCCAGGGCCAGATAACCGGGATCACAGGGGTAGCGCGCCGCCACTAGCTTTTCACAGAAATCCGCGCGCCCATGGGATGCATGGGCGCGCGGATTTCTGTGAAATAGCGCCAACCGCCGGCTATCAAGCTGATAGACGGCCTCCGCCAGCACCAGATCGCCCAGATCCACCTGGGGCGCGACCCCGCCCGCCGCACCGGTCAACAGCACCAGCCTGGGCTCATAGGCACGGAGCAGTGCCTCTGTGCAGCGCTGCGCGGCCCGCACGCCCACACCGCAATGCGCCAGCACCACCGGGCACCCGGCCAGCAGCCCCTCATGCCAGCCTTGCTGCGAACGCTGCGCCCATGGCCCCACCGCCAGCGCCCGCGAGAGGCCCAGGCTCTCAATCCCCATCGCCGTCACAATCGCCACCCCACGACGGTGGTCAACCGGTGT
>DAOTVS010000206.1:0-41364 GCA_034436375.1 Anaerolineae bacterium
GGCAGAGACCTGGACCAACGGGCAACATCCCTGCGCGCCATGCTGCCGGCGGCGCTCCTGGCCGAATACGATGAGTTCTGCCGTAAGAAAGGTGGTCGAGCCATCGCAGCCATCCGGCGCGGCCTGTGCGAGGGCTGCCGCGTGAGCGTGCCGACAGGCGTGGTACAACAGGTGCGCCGCGGCAATGAAACATGCTATTGCTCAAGCTGCGGCCGTATTCTTTGTGTGATAGAATAGTAGGGGTAGGCCTCAGACCTGCCCCAAGTCTCAGACCTGGCCTGCAGGGTCATCTAACCCTTTGAGGTGACTGTGCCACAACCCGTCAACAACCCGTTCACGCCCGATGAGCCTATCACGACTGAGGAGCGCTTTTACGGGCGTGAGGACGCTATAGAGTGGATTGACGATCGTTTCGTCGAGGGGCAATGCCTCGTGGCGGTGTACGGCACGCCGCGCATCGGCAAGACTTCGCTCCTCTTTCGGCTACGGCCCCGCCTTGCCGGCAGATGCATCCCCATCTATGTGGACCTGGGCTCTTTTCCCCAGGCGCCGACGCGCGACCTCCTTTGGCGCCTGCTGACCCAGGTGCACCAGGAGCTGACGCAGGAGCATGAGGGCATACCCGCGCTCTCGGAAGAGCAGTTTCTGGCGCAACCCGACTATCTGCACGAGGTGGTGTTGCCCCTCTGGCGGCCGCTTTTGCATGGCAAGCATGTGGCCCTCCTTCTCGACGGTCTGGATTTGGGTCAGGTCCGAGAAGGCAGTTGGGCCGAGTTCCTGCTGCGCCTGCAGGAGATACTGGCACGAGAGAAGGATCTCTACGCGGTCATCACCGTCAATGGCGCGCCGGAGCAGGACGAGTCGGTGCCGGCGTTGCGCAAGGTGCCGAAATGGGACCTGGACTATCTGACCGAGGGCCAGACCGAAGATTTGCTGGTGGGCACCGCGCGCTATCAGTTGGGCTTTGACTATGATGCCCTGCGCCGCATCTACGCCCTGACCGGGGGGCATCCTTACCTGGTGCAGGTCTATGGCGCCGAGCTCTACCGGCGGCTGGCCCCCTTTGGCCAGGTGACGATCCATATGGTGAACGACCTGACGCCCGTGGTGTTGAGTATCGCCAGCCAGCTCTTCGCCGATGCCTGGGAAGGCCTGCTGCGTCAGGATAAGGTGGCCCTTTCCGCCGTGGGGGCCATGCATGGCTACCGGGGCGCCATCACGCCCTGGGATGTCGTCCTTTTCCTCCGCCGTGCGGGCTATAGTGTGACGACGGAAGCGATGGAGCAGGCGCTGCGCGAGCTCTGCCGGCAGCACATCATGCACTGGTATGGGGGGACGGCGCACACGCTGCGCATGGAGCTCTGGAGCGTCTGGCTGGCCGATACCCATCCTCTGACGGAAGTGCTCCACGGCAAACGCTCGCAGCGCCCGGATGATGGGATGATTCGTCAGCCGCGCCTGGCCGTCGAGTGGGGCACTTTGCTGCTGTGGGTCGGCCTGGGGCTGGCTGTCATCTTGGTGGTGCGCGTATGGACGGCGCGAAACAGTCACCGCCCCGCCATGACGCCCCAGCCCACCCTGACCGCCATCTGGGCGACGGATGAGCCGACGCCGACCCGCGTTCCGCTGCCCGGGCTCATCGCCTATATGGCGCAGTCCACACCGAACGATCCCTGGGGCATCTGGGTCATGCATGATGACGGCACTGATCCGGTATGCCTGAGCGACGGCTCGGGCGAGGATACTATGCCTGCCTGGTCGCCCGATGGCAAGCAGATCGCCTTTATCTCGAACCGCAGCGGCCACCGCAACGTGTGGGTCATGAACGCCGATGGCAGCCAGCCGGTGAATATCACCCGCAGTGCGGCTGATGACTGGACGCCCTGCTGGTCACCCGACGGCTCACAGCTTGCCTTTGCCTCGAACCGTGATGGTAACTGGGAGATCTATACCTGCAAGCGCGACGGCTCGGCCCTGCTCCGGCTCACCACGAACAAGGCTGCCGATTATGCTCCCTCCTGGTCGCCCGACGGCAAACGCATCGCCTTTGTCTCGGAGCGCGACGGCAATGAGGAGATCTATGTGATCAATGCCGACGGCTCCGGCTTGACCCGCCTGACCGATAACAAGGTGACCGATTTTGCTCCGCACTGGTCGCCCGACGGCCAGCAGATCGCCTTTGAGACCTATCGCGATGGCAACATGGAGATCTATGTCATGAACGCCGACGGCTCCAACCAGCACGATATCAGCAACGACCCCAAGTCCGATGAGCACTGGCCCTGCTGGTCGCCCGACGGCAAGCGGATCACATACTATTCCAACAAGAGCGGCAACTGGGATATCTGGGCCATGCTGGCTGACGGCAGCCAGCAGGTCAATTTGACCGCGAGCCAGGGCATCGAGCAGGCGCCCGCGTGGCAACCCAAGGCGCCCTAGAGCGTAACCTTGCGCAGGAGCCGCGTGGCGACGGCGGCTGCATCCAACCCCTCGATCCGCACGACCTTGCGCCGGCCATGCTCGCCAGCGTGCAGGCTCAAGTCGCGTTTGCGCAGACCGAGGGCCTCTGCCAGAAAGGCGATCAACGCCTCGTTGGCGGCGCCTTCCACGGGCGGTGCGGCGATACGCAGCTTGAGGGCATCACCCTGTGGGCCCACGACCTGATTTTTGCGCGCCCGTGGGATCACCTGCACGGTGATGGTGACGCCGGTTGGATCTTCCGCTGTGATCCAGGGCTCCATGCTCCTATCCCCTTCCAAAAAACAGACTTCCCAAGTCGGGAAGGCTTGGGAAGTCTGTTTCAGCCTAATGGATTACCCCTACCAGGGCCGACAACAACACCTGCTGCAGCACCGAGAGCAGGATCATGGCCAGAATCGGGGTAACATCGATCATGCCGATGGGCGGCACAATGCGCCGCAACGGTTCCAAAATGGGATCTGTAATCTGGTAGATCAGCGAAACCAGGGGACTATAGGGGTTTACGCGCAGCCACGACAGGACGACGCGGATCAGGATAGCCAGGTTCAGCACCCAGAAAAGCAGATCAATGAATGAAATTAACCAGCTCATTCGTCAGTGAGCCCTCCCAAATAACGCGACTTTTTAAAAGCCGCCCAGATTGCGCGTGAGAGGGCGGCGCGCAGCCCGCCCTTCTCCAGCTGATAAAGCGCCTCGGCCGAGGTGCCCCCCGGGGATGTCACCATATTGCGCAGTTCGGCCGGGTGCAGGTTCGTTTCCCGGGCAAAGGCGACCGAGCCCTGCAGGGTCTGGAGCACCAGCTTTCGGGCCACTTCCCGTGAAAAGCCCAGGTGCACGCCCGCATCGATCAGCGCTTCCATAAAAAGAAAGACATAGGCCGGCCCGGTGCCGCTGAGGGCCGTGGCCATGTCAAGATAATCCTCGCCGTCGACCGCCAATTCCTCGCCCAGGGACTGCAGGATGGCGCGCGCTTGCTCTCGCTGCTGCTCACTCACTTCGGGTGTGCTCATCCAGACGGACATGCCCTGCCCGATCTGTGCGGGTGTGTTGGGCATGACGCGCACGATGGTGCGATGGCCCAGCCCTTTGGCGATTTTACCGATGCGCGCTCCTGCCACAATAGAGATGATCAGCGCATCGGGGCGAAGCTGGCCCTGCAGCGGGGCCAGTACGTGAGGCAGCACCTGTGGCTTGACGGCGAGCACAACAATGTGCGCCTGCTGCACAGCCTCGACGTTATCGGTCGTAACGCGGATCTGGTAGCGGGCCGCCAGTTCGCGCCCGCGCTCTGCCCGGTTATCGCTGGCGATGATGGCCTCGGGTTCCACCAGGCGCCGGGCCAGCAGACCGCCGATAATCGCTTCGCCCATCACACCCGAGCCGATGAATGCAATGCGGGTATTCTCCAGGGCACTCATAGGGTTTCCCGTTTCTCCTTATCTTGGCAATATCACATTGGCCATGGCAAGTACTTTGGGGTCCGTCGACCCTGATAGCGCCAATGACATCTGCGCGGATGTCCCGAGCATCGATCACCCTCGGGGGCCGAACAGGGCGCGCCCCAGCCGCACCATCGTGCTGCCCTCTTCGATGGCTACCTCGTAATCGTCGCTCATACCCATCGAGAGTTCGCGCCATGCGCCCTCGGGAAAGCGCCCTCGGAGCGCGTCGCGCAGCTGCCGTAGCCGCCGGAAGAACGGCCGCGCTTGCTCCGGGTCGGCCACCAGCGGTGCAATCGTCATGAGCCCCTGCACGGCCAGGTGCGGCAGAGCCAGGATGGCCTCTATATCGGCGTAGAGCGCCGCCGATTGCCCGGCATCCTCGGGCCAGCGCCCGGCGGGCAGCCCGAATTTGCTCGCCTCACCAGAGATGTTGATTTCCAACAGCACCGGCAGGGGCCGCTCCAGGTCGGCCGCCTGCCGGTCCAGCCGCATGGCCAGGCGCAGGCTGTCCAGCGAATGGATCTCGTCAAAGAGCGTTACTGCCTGATGCACCTTCCGGCTTTGCAGATGGCCGATCAGGCACCAACGCAGCCGGTCATACGCCTCTGGGCCCAGTATCTCGCGGATCTGCGGCAGTTTGTCCACTGCCTCCTCCACCCGATTCTCGCCAAAGCAATCGACGCCCAGTCTGGCGAGGGCAGCCACCCGCTCCGCGGGCACCGTCTTGCTCACCGCAACCAGGCGCACGTCCTCCGGCGCCCTCCCTGCCCGCTGCGCAGCGGCGGCGATCCGGCTGCGCACGCTCTCCAGCCGTTCTCGTAGCTCCTGTTCGCTTCCCATAGGCAACCCCTAGACTCAGAAGGAAACTGCAGATGAACGCAGATGGACGCAGATGATCCACAAAAATCTCCAAAGACCTGAAGCCCGACTTGGGCAGATCAGCGTTTATCTGCGGTTCCATACCGTCCTCCGCGAGAGACCGTATTCCTCATGTCAGCGCCACGATGGCCGCAAAGCGCCCGGTGCGGCCGTGCTCGCGCCGGTGCGAAAAGAACTCATCGCAGTGACAGCTCGTGCACAAGTCTGCAGATACGGCCCGATGCACGCCGGCCTCTTTCAGAGCGAGGACGTTGGCCTGCGTCAGGTCCAGGTGTACGGTCCCCATAGCGTGCCGGCTCACGACCTGTGGCCCAAAACGCCGTATGAATTGCTCGCCCAATTCCGCCCCGACCTCATAGCAGCAGGCGCCGATGCAAGGGCCAATACCTGCCCACAGGTCTCCCGGCGCCGAGCCGAACTCTGCCCGCATGGCCTGCACGGCCAGGGCGGCGATGCCCGCCAGGGCGCCTCGCCAACCGGCGTGGATCAGCCCCACGGCACGCCGCTGGCGATCATAGAGCACGATGGGCGCGCAGTCGGCGAAACGCAGAAAGAGGGCCATGCCCGGCTCATCCGTCAGCAGCCCATCCGTCTCGTCGATGACGCGGCCGCCCTCGGCCGCGCCCACGCGGACGATGCGGGTGCTGTGTACCTGAAAAGGCGTGGCCACCCGTGCCTCGTCCAGCTCAAGGGCCGCATACAGACGCCGGCGATTTTCCGCCACGGCCTCCGCGTCGTCGCCTACGCTGCCGCCCACGTTCAGGCTGGCGTAAGGGGACCGGCTCACTCCGCCCAGACGCGTGAAAAAGCCGTGGCGCAGCCCGGGCTCGGCGGCCAGGGCCGCGAACTGGTAATAGACCAACCCACTGCGTTCGGTTCGGATCATCGGCTCACCGGCTCACAGGTCTCACGCACCCCATCCCATGGGAGCGGCTCCTCCGCCGCCCGCGCCCGCAGGTATTCCTCTTCGTCGATTCCCGCCTCGTGCAGCATGCGGCGCCAGGCCGCCAGAGATGGCTTTTGCAATCTGGCCAGGGCCTGCCCCAGGCGCGCATCGCCCCGTGCCAACACACCCTGCACACGCGCCCAGGCAGCCCCTTCGCTGCGTACAGCAATCCTGACCGGCCGCAGCTCGCGCTTCAGCAGCTTGATCCGGCCGTCAATGGTCGCCGCCTCAGCCATGGCCCGGCGCTCAAAGGGTGTGTGCGGTTTGGGCACAAAGGGCGTGACGTTCACTGTCACGTTGCGCCGGAACTGAGCCTGCACCTCTCGCGCCAGGTCGGCGATGGCCTGCACATCGGCCTCTGTCTCGTCGGGCAGGCCGATCATAAAGTAGAGCTTGAGCTGCGGAAAGCCGTGCTCACGGGCCCGCGCGGCTGCGGTTAGAATCTGCTCGCGCGTGATCCCTTTGCTCACCAGGCGCCGCAGCCGTTCGGAGCCCGCCTCTGGAGCCACGGTGAGGGTCTGCGTGCCGCTGGCCGAGAGGGCCTGTAGCAGCGACTCGGGCAAGGGATCCACCCGCAGGGAAGAGACGGCGATCTGAGCGCCGAGCTTGCGCAGCCCCTCCAGCAGCGCATCAATCTCGACATAATCGGAGACGGCGGCGCCGACCAGGCCCAGCGTACGCCGGTAGCGCAGGCCCTCTTCGGCCTGTGCCAGGATCGAGCCGACACTGCGCTGGCGCAGGGGGCGATAGAGATACCCGGCCAGGCAAAAGCGGCAGCCGCGCTTGCAGCCCCGGGAGATCTCGATCAGGTACATATCGCCAAACTCGGTATGGGGCGAGAGCACCGTCGAGTGAGTGGGATAGCGGTCCATGTCTGCCAGCCACTGTCGCTGCACGGGAAGTGGGCTCTCGCCGGGCACATACACGCCGGGCAGGCGGCTCAGCGCCCGGCGCTGCTCACTGCGGGGCGCCGTGGCCACCTCGGCCAGGATATCGATCAGCGCATCCAGCTCTTGCTCTGGCTCGCCGATAAAGGCGGCATCGATGAGCGGCGCCATCAGCTCCGGGTTGGCCGTGGGCACGGGCCCCCCAACCAACAACAGAGGCGCGCTCTCCTCGCGCTCGGCCGCCAGGGCCGGCAGCCCGGCGCGGCGCAGCATGTCGATCAGGTTCAGCAGATCCAGCTCAAAAGAAACAGAAACGGCCAGCACGCCAAAGGCATCCAGCGGCTGCTGGCTCTCCACAGAGTAGGGGAGCCCCTCCGGCGCCCAAAAGACGCGTTCGGCCACCACATCCGGCCTCTGGTTAAAGAGCCGGTAGAGGGTCTGTAACCCCAGGCTCGACATGCCCACATAATAGCTATTGGCATAGACCAGGGCGATGGGCAACTTGCCCCCCCAGTCCTTGCTGATTGTGCCCTCTTCGGCGGCCAGCGTCTCGCGCGCCCGACGCACCGCATCCCACTTCACAATACCCGCTCCTGGTGTAGCCTCAAATCCAGACCTGTCAGGTCTATTCCCATTTGGGAGGTTGAGTCCGTAGATGATAACTCATTTGCGGTGACAAGTCAATCGCTCTTGACATTTATGTTCAGCCATGCTAGACTGTGGCTGCCGATGAGAGGGCCAGGTGATCGCGGACGGCTTGTGCCGTCTGAGGAAAGTCCGAACTCCACAGAGCACAATGCTGGATAACGTCCAGGCAGGGTGACCTGACGGCAAGTGCAACAGAAAGCAGGGCGCCGGCAGCCCGTGCGGGCTGCCGGTAAGCGTGAAACGGCGGTGTAAGAGACCACCAGCGGTCCAGGTGACTGGGCCGGCTAGGCAAACCCCATTGGGAGCAAGACCAAATAGGAAGGCGAGGCTTTCGGGCCGCAGGGCTGCTCGCTCTGGCCTTCGGGTTGGTCGCAAGAGATGGAGGGCAACTTCCATCCCAGATAGATGATCACCGCCGCCGAGTGACACCGGCGGCACAGAATTCGGCTTATCGGCTCTCTCAGGCATTCCATGGGCGCCCCTCTGCATAAAATGGCAGAGGGGCGCTGCCATTTTGGCCCTCCGTGCGTCGCCCTGGGCGTTCTCTTGTTTTAACTCTCGGTTTACGTATAGGCCCTCAAAAGGCCCCATTTCAACCTTAAAAACGCCACTCTTAGATACTATTAACTAGCCAAGTGGGGTAAAGTGGTGTATAATGGGGCCAAGTGGGGCGAATAACATCACCTGTGGGGCAAAACCCTGAATCCCGGTCTACCTGCGGGCCTGTCGCAAAAGGCCCGGCGTTTGGCGCGCCTTGTCGGGCTCTGGCCAGGGTGAGGTGCAAGTGATGCCGGGAAGGGGGGTTGGGGGGCGATATGTTCCTCGGGCAGTTCAGGCACACCATCGACGAAAAAGGGCGCCTCACTCTGCCGGCCAAATTCCGTCCGGATTTGGAGGCAGGGCTTGTTGTCACGCTGGGACTCGATGGCTGCCTGTACGTGTTTCCCCGGGCCAAGTTCATAGACCTGGCCGCCCGCATCGAGGCCCAACCCCTCACCAACACTGCTGTGCGCAGCTTTGGCCGGCAGCTCTTCACCAACGCCGACGATAGCCAGCTGGATCGTCAGGGGCGTATATTGCTTCCGGCCTACCTTCGCGATGAAGCCCACCTGGCCGAAGAGGTCATCGTGACCGGCATGTTCTCTCGGATCGAGCTCTGGAACCCTGCCCTGTGGGAGCAAGTGCGCTCGAGAACCGTCCAGAGGAGCGCGGAGATCGCTGAGCAGCTCTCCGCTCTTGGGCTGGGGATCTAGAGGCTCAGGCGCATGAGCGAAGCATTCGCGGGCGCTGCGCATATCCCGGTGCTGCTACCCGAGGTGCTCTCAGCGCTGGAGCCGGCGCCCGGCGCCTGCTTTATCGATGCGACGGTGGGTGCAGCAGGGCACGCGCGGGCCTTGTTGGAACGTTCGGCGCCGGCGGGCAGGCTCCTGGCCATTGATGCCGATCCGAGTGCGGTTGCCTTTGCCCGTGAGGCCCTTGCCGAGTTTGGCGAGCGCGCGGTGGTATGCCAGGGATTTTTCGATGACCTCGAAAAACTGGCCGTGGCCCAGGGATTCACGGCCGTCAATGGCATCCTGGCGGACCTCGGTCTCTCCTCCCGCCAATTGGGGATGGCGGAGCGCGGCTTCTCTTTCCAGGTGCAGGGGCCGCTGGATATGCGCTTCGACCCGGTTGACCAACAGACGACAGCGGCGGATCTGGTTAATGAGCTGCCGGAAACGGATCTGGCTGACCTGATCTATCGTTACGGCGAGGAGCCGCGTTCACGCGCCATTGCGCGAGCCATTGTGCGCAACCGGCCCCTGCACACGACAACGGAGCTCGCCGCTCTGGTAGCGCGGACAGTGGGGGGAGCGCACGGGCGTATCCATCCGGCTACCCGGGTTTTCCAGGCCCTGCGCATCGCCGTGAACGATGAACTGGGGACTCTGGAGCGGATGCTGCCCCAGGCTGTGGACCTGCTGGCGCCTGGCGGGCGCCTGGCTGTCATCGCCTTTCATTCCTTGGAAGATCGGATCGTCAAGACCTTTATGCGGCGTGAAGCCTCGGGCTGCCTGTGCCCGGTGGAAGCGCCTATCTGTACCTGTGGGCATAGCCCGCGGTTAAGGCTGGTATCCCGACGCGCCATCCAGCCGACCGCGGCAGAGTGTGCAGCGAACCCGCGTAGTCGTAGCGCGCGCCTGCGCGTGGCCGAAAAACTGTAGTGATTGAGGGAAGAGGCGGCCGGTGGCCGACTGAGAGTGGCACTCCACCTCACACCACCGGCAGGAAGCGCAACACAGGGTTGCGCGAAGGAGCACGGCCATCATGGCCAGCCATCATCTTACAGGATCCTTTACTTATCCCCGGCGTGAGATGGTAGCGCGCAGCGCGACTCGTGTCGACCGGCGTACCCTGTTACTGATCGTTGGGCTCTTGACGTTGGCTGCCCTTGCCGGCGTGCTGTACCTGTCGCAGGCCGGTGTGGCTGCAGAGCTGCGCTATCGCCTGTATGCACGTGAGGACGAGGCTCGCGCTCTGTGGGAGCAGAATCTCATGTTGAAGCGGGCGATCGCAGACGCCGATCGCCTGGAGGTCGCTGAAGCTCAGGCTAACCGCCTGGGTATGGTTACCGCACCTGCAGGTGGGTCTTATGTGGCCGTGGCTGTGCCGGAAGCCGCCCCGGCTGTGGCGGCTCGCCCCGCATCAACGGGGCAGGCTGTGGGCGACGTCAGTTACCTGGAGCGCCTGGCGGCAGAATTGGGTTGGGATCGGCTCGACCAAATCCTCGTGCTCAACGCGGAGCATCATTGAGGCATTGCCATGTCCGCGGAGTTTCAGAAGACCAAACCGAGCCGTCTGGCATTCCTGGCCATCTTTTTTGCGGTGATGGCCGCGGTGCTCGTGGCGCGCCTGTTCTACTGGCAGGTGTTGCGCCGCGATGATGTGCTTCTTAACACCCCCGGCATTGAGCCCGGGCTTGGGTCAGCCGCCTGGCGCGGCAGCATTTTCGATGCGCACGGTCATTACCTGGCCGTGCCCTCGTTGATTTATGATGTGGGGGCCACACCCCGCTCGATCACCGATACCCAGGAGGTGGCCGGGCGCCTGGCCCCCATTCTTGGCATTCCGCAGGACCAATTGCTGGAAAAGCTAAAGCAGAACGACCTTTCCTACGTTAGCCTGGCGAAAGGAGTGTCGGCCGACAAGGGGCAGGCTATCAAGGCACTGAACTTTTTTGGCATTAAGCTCGATGCGAACCCAGGCCGCTATTACCCGGAGGGCAGCGGGGCTGCGACGGTGCTTGGCTTTGTGAACAGCGAGCAGCGTGGCTACTATGGGGTCGAGGAATACTACGATTCGCGCCTGCGGGGCTCACTCACGGGCAATGCGGCCGGCTCACCCGTACTGTTGGGCCTCCCCATTGTGCGGGCGCCTCGCAATGGGGCTGACCTGGTGCTGACCATCGATCGCGTCGTCCAGCTGGATGCGCAGCGGCGGCTGGAGAAGGCCCTGAAGGACTACCAGGCTGAGAGCGGCTGCATTATCGTCATGAACCCGCGCACTGGGGCGGTGCTCGCTATCGCTTCAGCGCCCACCTATGATCCGAACGCGCTCAGTCAGGTGTCTTCCGATGCGAACTTTGTGGATCAGGCTGTCAGCGTTCCCTACGAGCCCGGCTCGGTCTTCAAGATGGTCACCCTGTCGTCGGCCCTGGATGCAGGCGCCATTCGCCCCGAAGACACCTATGTTGACACGGGTAAGGTGGAGGTAGGCGGCCGAATCTTTGAGAATTGGGATCACAGGGCCTATGGCGTCACCGATATGACGGGCATCCTGGCGCACTCGCTGAACCTGGGCGCCATCGAAGTGGCCCGTCGCCTGGGGACGGATCGCTTCTATGAGGCGGTGCAACGTTTCGGTTTTGGCGAGACGACCGGCATCGATCTGGCCGGCGAGGTGCCCGGTGAGGTGCGCATGCCCGGCTCACCCAACTGGTACCCGGCAGACTTTGCGGCCAACTCTTTTGGCCAGGGCCTGGCTGTGACGCCTATCCAGATGATTACAGCGGTGGCGGCCCTGGCCAACGACGGCAGGATGATGCGCCCCTATGTGGTGGATCACATGGTCGCCGATGGGCAGGTGATCTGGCAGGCCCAGCCGCAGATGGTGCGGCAGGTGGTTTCGCCCGAGACGGCCCATGAGTTTACTGACATGTTGATCAAGGCCATGCCCGTCGAGACATCTCTGGCGGTCGTGCCTGGCTATACCTCGGCAGGTAAGACGGGCACGGCGCAGATCTTTATCAATGGCCGATACGACGATACTGCGGTCATCGCTTCTTTCGCGGGCTATCTACCCGCCAAAGACCCGCGTCTGGCCATCCTGGTCAAGCTTGATCGTCCCAAGCTCCAGGCCTGGGGCTCGCGCTGTGCTGCCCCGGTCTGGCGAGACCTGGCCCTGGACCTGTGCGCCTATTTGGGCATTCCTCCTGATAACGCCCAAATTGAGGGTCGGTGATGACGGGTGCGCGCCTCTTGGGTATAATGGGGGGTTAGGCCGCGTTCATAGAGGAGGATTTTTCGTGCTCTCTTGGGGAGCATTGTGGAGCGCTTTGAGCGGCGGGCCTGAGCCTCAGGGGCCTCTGGCTGGCCGTGAATTCACGAATGTGGTGATCGACTCGCGCCAGGCAGTGAACGGGAGTCTGTTTGTGGCTCTGCCCGGTGAGCGACAGGATGGCCATGATTATGTGGTTGATGCTTTTCACCGGGGCGCAACGGCTGCGCTGGTGGCTCACCCCGTCGCCGGGCACGATTTGACCTGGCCGGTGGCGGGGGCTTTGCCCGTGGAGGCGCCCGCTGGGCCGGTTTGCCTGCAAGTGGCGGATTCCCTGGCGGCGCTGCAGCAAGTGGCGGCGGCCTGGCGGCAGCGGCTTGGCGCTCTGCGTGTTGTGGGCGTGACGGGTTCACTGGGCAAGACAAGCACCAAAGATGCGATTGCTACTGTCCTCGCGCAGCGTTACTGCGTGCTGAAGAATGAGGGCAACCTCAATAACGAGATCGGCCTGCCCCTGACGTTGCTGCGGCTCACCTCTGAGCACGAGATCGCGGTGCTGGAGATGGGGATGTATGCTCGTGGTGAGATTGCTCGGCTTGTGGAGATGGCGCGGCCATCTGTGGGTGTGGTGACCAATGTGGGCCCGGTGCACCTGGAACGGCTGGGCACTATCGAGAACATTGCCGCCGCCAAGGCTGAGTTGCCGCAGGGGCTGCCGGCCGACGGGGTGGCGGTGCTCAATGGCGATGACCAGCGCGTAAGCGCCATGGCGGGGCTCACACCGGCGCGCAAGGTTATTCGCTATGGCCTGGGGCCCCAGAACGACCTCTGGGCTGACGAAGTGGAGAGCCGCGGCCTGGCCGGCACCAAGATGCGCCTCTATTACCAGGGCGAAAGCCGGGTGCTGCACCTGGTGAGCCCGGGCCGCCACAACGTGTACGTGGCCCTGGCGGCGGCAGCCGTGGGCCTGGCCGAGGGGCTCTCATGGGATGAGATCATCCAAGGGCTGAGCGCCCAAGGCGCCGTTGGGCGCCTGCGGATACGGCGGGGCGCAGGCGGTTCTACGCTTCTCGATGATGCCTACAATGCCAGCCCGGCTTCGATGCTGGCCGATCTGGACCTGCTGGCCGAGGTCGACGCCCGACGCCTGGCGATCCTGGGCGATATGCTTGAATTGGGCGAGGTAGAGGAGGGAGGGCACCGGGAGGTCGGCCGGCGCGCAGGTGAGGTGCTTTCGGTTCTCGTGACAGTGGGGCGGCGGGCGCGTTGGATCGCAGAGGAGGCCCTGCGCCGCAACCCGGCCCTGGTCGTGCGCACTTACGAGGACCGCAATGGGGTTGCCGACTGGGTGCGCAGCCAACTGCAGGCGGGCGATTGCCTGCTCATCAAAGGTTCACGGGGCATGGCCCTGGAAGAAGTGGTCGCGGCCCTGTGTGAGGAGCAAGCGTGAGCGCAGTCCTATTGATGGCTGTGGGTACCTTCCTGGTGACGTTGCCCTGGGGAGGGCCCCTGATCAACTGGTTGCAGGCCCATGGCATCGGCAAGCAGATCCGCGTGGATGGGCCCAGGAGTCACGAGGTAAAGCGCGGCACGCCGACCATGGGGGGCATCTTGTTCGTGGCGCCTGTGCTGCTGCTGGGTGCATTGCTGGCCCTGCGCACGCCGAGCCTGTGGGCGCCTCTGGGCATTACTGCCCTATTCGCCGTGTTGGGCGCCATCGACGACTGGCGCGGCCTGCACGACATCACGGGAGTGGGGTGGCTCGCACGCTGGAAGTTCCCCTGGCAGGCGGCGCTGGGGCTTTTGAGCGGGTTGGCCCTGTGGTTCGCCGGTGCGCCGCGCTCGGTGTATGTGCCCTTTGTGAGCAAGCCAATCTACCTGGGGTTATGGCTGATCCCGGCGGCGGCCTTTGTCATCGTTGCCATGGCCAATGCCGTGAATTTCAATGACGGCCTCGATGGCCTGGCGTCGGGCACATCGGCCCTGGCTTTTGCCGCCTATGCGGCTATTGCCCTGCTCTCGCCGCGCAACGACACGCCGCTGGCGGCGTTGTGTGCGGCCTTTGTGGGCGCGCTGCTCGCCTTCCTTTGGTACAATGTACACCCGGCGCATGTCATCATGGGTGACCTGGGGTCTCTGGCCCTGGGCGCCGGCCTGGCAGCGGTCGGGCTCATGACTGACGAGTGGCTGCTCTTGCCCGTGATCGGCGCGGTCTTTGTGGCCGAAATGGTATCTGTGATCCTCCAGGTAGGGTATTTCAAGTGGTCGCACGGCCGGCGCATTTTCCGCATGACGCCGCTGCATCACCACTTTGAGCTCTCTGGCTGGCCCGAGACGCGGATCGTGTTCCGGGCATGGCTGTTGGCGGCCGTGCTGGCGATGATCGGCGTGGCGCTGGCTATGGCGAGGTAGTTGTTGATGGATGTGCGTTTGGCGGGGCTCAGAGTCACGGTAATCGGCCTGGCGCGGGAAGGGACGGCGCTGGCGCGCTTTCTCGCTGCCCAGGGCGCGCAGGTGACGGTGAGTGACCTCAAAGGCCCCGAGGAATTGCAGGGGCGGCTGGCCCAACTGGCGGGGCTGGACGTGCGCCTGGCCCTGGGCGGGCATCCGCCCGAGGTGTTGGCGGCCGACGTGGTCTTTTTGAGCCCGGGTGTGCCCGCCGATGCGCCGGTAGCCGTCGAGGCGCGGCGGCTGGGAGCGGCCCTCAGCAGTGAGACGCGTCTCTTCACCCGCCTGTGCCCGGCGCCCGTGGTGGGCATTACCGGCTCCAGTGGCAAGACGACAACGGTTACTTTGGTGGGCCGGATGCTGGCAGCCGCCGGCTTGCGCGCCTTTGTCGGCGGCAATATCGGCCAGCCGCTGATCGAGCGGCTGCCCGGGATCGCGCCGCAGGATCGGGCGGTGCTGGAGCTCTCAAGCTTCCAGCTTGAGGGGTTTGGGCCGGCTGTGCCCCCCGCGAAGGTTTTCCCGGAGGGCGGCTGGAGCCCCGAGGTGGCAGCCATTACTAATATTACGCCCAATCATCTGGACCGGCACCCGACCATGCAGGCTTATATTGACGCCAAGGCCAATATCCTGCGCTTCCAGGGGCCGCAATCGTGGGCTATTCTCAATGCCGATGACCCGATCACCCGCGGCCTGCACTCCCTGTGCCGGGGAAAGGTGCTTGCGTTTAGCCTGGAGCAGGAGCCGGATGCGGGCGCCTGGCTGGCGGGCGATGTGCTCCTGTGGCGGCCGGAGCCAGCGCGGGCGGCTGAGCGCATCTGCCTCGTCTCTGAGCTCAAGTTGCGCGGGCGACATAATATCGCCAACGTGCTGGCAGCCTGCGCCGTCAGCGGCGCGGCGGGCGCTACGGCGGCGGCGATGCGCGAGGTCGCCGTCACCTTTGCCGGTGTGGAGCACCGCCTGGAGCCGGTGCGCACACTGCGCGGGGTGACCTACTATAACGATTCGATTGCCACCTCGCCCGAGCGCTCCATGGCAGCGTTGCGCGCCTTTGATGAGCCCCTGGTGCTCCTGGCCGGTGGGCGCGATAAGCATCTGCCCTGGGCGGAATGGGCGACCCTGGTGGGCGAGCGCGTGCGCGATTGCATCTGCTTTGGCGAGATGGCGCCCCTCCTTCTGCAGGCGCTGGGCCCTGTCGCCGCCGGGCGGGGCCTGCGCGTGCATGCCTGTTCGACCTTGGAGCAGGCGGTAGCGCTCGCAGCGCAGATCGCCCGGCCCGGTGATGTGGTGCTCCTTTCGCCGGGGGGGACGAGCTTCGATGCCTATGTGGATTTTGCGGCCCGCGGCGAAGCGTTCCGCCAGGCTGTACGTGCACTGAGCTGAGATAGGGGAAAAGGGCAAAAGGCGAAAGGGGCTGCCAGGCAGTATGCCTTTGTGCAGGCGGCCTTACGCATTACGTTTCACGTTTTACGCGTTGAGGGGGTCTTGTGGCTAAGCGGCGCCTTGCATTGAACCTGAGCGGCATAGACTATCCTCTGTTGTTGACGGTGGCCATCCTGCTGGTGGTGGGGTTGGTCATGGTCTATAGCGCTTCCTTTGGGCTGAATATGGATACTCTGGGCCACCCCAATCCCTACTATCTGGAGCGGCAGGCGCTGTGGGCGGCCATTGGGGCGGCCGCTCTGGTGGGCATGGCGCTCATCGATTTCAGGACGTGGCGCACCTATTCGCTCTATATCATGGTGGGTGCACTGGCCGTGCTCTTGCCCCTGGCCATTGTGGGCATCATCCATACGGTTTCTGGCTCGAACGAGCTTGCGGCGCGTTGGGTGCTGGGCAAATCGGTCCAGCCGAGCGAGTTGGTCAAGTTGGCGGTGATCATCTACGTAGCCGCGTGGCTTGCTTCCAAGGGTGAGAAGATCCAGCACCTGACCTATGGCCTGCTGCCCTTTGGCATCATGTTGGGGCTGGTGTGCGGGCTGATCTTGTTGCAGCCCAACATGAGCACTGCGCTACTTATCGGCGGCACCGCGGTGGCCATGTTCTTCGCCGCAGGCGCCAAGGTGGCTCAACTGGTGATCAGCTTTGTGCTCGTTTCCCCTCTGGTGGCGGGGCTGGTGTGGGTCGCGCCCTACCGCCTGAATCGTGTGCTCACACTGATCAGGAACCCATTGCTGGACCCCTGGGGTCCCGGTTATCAGACGGCGCGGGCCATCTTCGCCTTCCAGACGGGAGGGCTCTTTGGTGTGGGGCTGGGCGGAAGCGTGCAGAAAATGGGGTATCTTTACGCTCCGCACACCGATGCCATCTTTGCCGTCCTGGGTGAGGAGCTGGGGCTGTTTGGTGGGCTGGCCGTCATGACCCTGTATGCCGTATTGGCCTATCGCGGGTTGCGCATCGCTCTGCGCTGCAACGATCCCTTTGGGACACTCCTGGCGACGGGCATCACCAGTTGGCTGGTGTTGCAGGCCATGCTGAATATTGCGGCCGTCACAGCCACCCTGCCCTTTACCGGGGTTACACTGCCCTTTGTGAGCTTCGGCGGCTCATCGCTGGTGGCCTGTATGGCCGGCATCGGTTTGTTGCTGAATGTCTCACGCGGGGGCCAGGGAGTGCGCAGTCGATGAATCGCTTGTTGGCGCTATTTCGAAGGAAGCCGCATACCCAGAGCGAAAGCGCAGCTTTTGCGACTGCCGAGGGCTCGCCAGGAGCCAAGCCGGAAAGCCTTGGCGCAGGCGCTGCGCGCGGGGCCAAACCCAACGCCATGGGGCTTTCCGGACTGGCGTCAGGCGACCAGCGGCGCGAGGATTCCTTTGAAAGGCTATTGGTAGCGGGCGGCGGCACAGGTGGGCACGTCTACCCGCTGCTGGCAGTGCTGGAGACATTGCGGGAGGTGGACCCCAGGGTTGAGGTCCTGTTTCTAGGGGGGCACGGCAACATCGAAGAGCGGCTGGCGCGCGAGCACGGGGTGCCGTTCAGCGCGGTCCCCGTCGGTGCGGTTGTCGGCCAGGGGCCAGTGCGGCTGGCCAAAAACCTGGTTTCGCTGGCCAAGGGTATCGGCAGCGCCATGGCCGAGGTGCGGCGCTTTGCGCCCGATGTGGTGCTGGTGACGGGGGGCTATGTCTCGGTGCCCGCCGCCGTGGCGGGTTGGCTTGCGGGCCGGCCGGTGGTGGTCTGCCTGCCCGACATGATGCCCGGCCTCGCCGTCAAAGGGCTGGCGCGCCTGGCTACAACGGTAACGGTGTCGTTCCCTGAGGTGCAGCGGACCCTGCCTGCCGGCAAGACGGTGGTGACCGGCTACCCGGTGCGGCCGCTGCTGGAGCAGGGCAACCGGCTGGATGCGCGTGACCGGCTTGGGCTCCCCGCCGCTGAGTCAGTGGTGACTGTCTTTGGCGGCAGCCGCGGCGCACGCACCATCAACGATGCGCTCTTGGCGGGCCTGTCTGCGCTTCTGCCGCAGGCGCACGTGCTGCATGTGACAGGCACGCTCGACTATGATCGGGTGCGGACCCGCTGGCAGGCGCTCGATACTTGTGCGCGGGAGCGATACAGGATATACTCATATGTTGAAAATGAGATGGCTGATCTGCTCTGGGCGGCGGACCTGGTAGTCGCTCGCGCCGGCGCGGCTACCCTCGGCGAGTTTCCTGTGGCGGGCGTGCCCAGCATCCTGGTGCCCTATCCCTATGCCGGAGGACACCAGAGGCTGAACGCGACCTACCTGAGGGACCGTGGCGCCGCTCTCATCGTCGAGGACGCTGACCTGGGGGAACAACTGGCGCCGGCTATCAACGCTGTGCTGGCCGATCCGCAGCGCCTCAGCCAGATGGCTCAGGCGGCTAAGGGGCTGGCCAAACCGGGGGCCTGTCGGGCCATTGTGCGCGAGCTGCAGCGTGCAGCCGAGTCACGCCGGCCGTAAGGGCGGCGGGAGGTAGCCTTTGTCGCAGTCCATACGGCTGGACCAGGCGACCCTGGCCATCCTGGTGATGGGGCTGTTTGCCTATCTCGGCTACCGCCGGGGCGTGATCCGCGAGCTGATCGCGATGCCGGGCATTGTGCTGGCGCCATTCATTGGCGCCTGGGCGGGCGTGGCGCTCAGGGTCTGGGTGAACCGGTTCTACCGGCTTGCCATGTTCGCACGCTTTGGCGGCCTGACGACCGACGATACCGCTTCCGTGATGGCGCAGGTGCAAAAGGTGCCGCCGCTGATCAATACGGCGGAGGACGTGGCCACCCTGGGTATGATCGTGTTCCTGCTGGTGATTGCAGCGGGATATCTGATCGGGCAGTGGCGCGCCAAAGCCCCTGCGGACCGCGCCGCCAGGTTGCTGGGCGCAGTGCTCGGGGCCTTTAACGGCTTTTTGCTGGTCGAGATCGTGTTGCCCCGGTTCTGGCGCGCCCAGTTTGCGGTCGTGGTGGTGCCGACTGCCAGCATGATCCAGTTGCTCGGTGGGCGAACGGCCATTATCTTGATCGTCGCTTTCCTGGCTGTCGTGTTGTATGGGCTCTCGCTGGCGGCAAAGAAGTAGGGGCGGATCTGACCGCCTCTACGCAGGCGGACAATTGCTCTGCCCTCACTGAGGAGTGGGACGTGATCCCGATCGAGTTGGTCTTCTTTCTGCTGGTGATCATGTTCGGCTTTGTCGGTCTGGTGCGAGGGTTCCTGAAGGAACTTGGCGTCACGACCGTGATGGCCGTAGTTCTGTTTGCCCTGTACTTCTTTGATCACAAAATGATGCCCATGCTGGGCAAGGTCTCTGCCAGGTTGGCCCCGGGGCAGGCCGGGGCGGACCAACTGCAGACAGCGGTGTACGTGTTGGCGCTGATCGGCATCGCCTATATATCTTACCAAGGGCAGACGCTCGCTTTTGCCGGCACAGAGCCCAAGGGCCCTATCGGGGTCTTTCTCAAGCTGACCATTGGGCTCGTGGACGGTTACCTGATCGTCGGCAGCATCTGGTACTATCTGGATCGTTTGGGTTACCCGGTGCTGCATATCACGCAGGCGCAACTATCGAGTACAGCCCGCTGGCTGCTGGAGGTCTCTCCGCCCAGCCTGTTGGGCCCTTACCTGCTCTATGTTGCCGTTTTCCTGGTGATCTTTCGGGTCATCAAATAGAACTGGCCCTGCAAGGCTTCGAGACTTGCAGTCTGGAACAGATAATAGATGGATTTCAGTCATGAACAGCACAACAATGCCTCGCGTCGAGGATAGAGATGACCTGCCAGTGATCGCGGCCGGGGCCCATATCCACATCGTGGGTATCGGCGGCAGCGGCATGTCGGCCATTGCGCGAGTGCTTCTAGAACAAGGCGTCTACCGGGTTTCGGGGTCCGATCGCAACCTGTCTGCTGTCGGGTGGGCCCTCGGTGATCTGGGTGCGGAGGTCTATGACGGCCACCGCGCCGACCACATCGGTGACGCCGATATTGTGGTCACCTCTTCGGCCATTCCGGCGGACAATCCGGAGGTGCAGGCGGCGCAGGAGCGTGGTATCCCTGTGCTCAAGCGCCCGCAGGCCCTGGCCTGGCTCACGGCGCCTTTTCGGGTGATCGGTGTGGCTGGCACGCACGGCAAGACGACGACCACGGCGATGATCGCCGAGATTCTGCTGCAGGGAGGGTTCGATCCTTCGTTTATCATTGGCGGCGTGCTGCCCGGGTTGGGTACGAATGGCCGCGCCGGGTGCGGCAGGCACTTTGTCATCGAGGCCGATGAGTATGATCGCACCTTCCTGGCGCTCAAACCCACGGTGGCGGTGGTGACGAACGTGGAAATGGATCACCCCGATTGCTACCCGACCTATGACGATGTGCAGGCGGCTTTTGCGGCCTACCTGGCGGGCTGTCGTGGTGATGGGCTGATCGTGGCCTGCGCAGACGACCCGGGGGTCTGCCGCCTGTTGGCGCAGGCGCCGGCAGGCCGGCGGGTCGTGCGCTATGGGCTGGGCGAATCCGCCGATGTGCGCGCGCTGGCTATCAGCCCCAATGGCAGCGGCCACGATTTCGACCTGGTGGTAGATGGCGAGTATCGCTGCCGCTTCTCCCTCGCGGCGCCGGGCCTGCACAATGTGCGCAATGCTCTGGCTGCCCTGAGCGTTGCGCGGGAGTTGGCTATCCCCGATGCGGTTTCACGTCGGGCCCTGGAGAGTTTCACTGGGGTGGCCCGCCGTTTTGAAGTCAAGGGCGAGGCAGCCGGGGTGACGGTGATCGACGATTACGCTCATCATCCTACTGAGATCCGCGCCACCCTGGCAGCCGCCCGAGCGCGCTACGATGGGCGGACCATCTGGGCCGTTTTCCAACCGCATACCTTCAGCCGCACCCTGGCTCTGTTGGATGAA
The DNA here is from genome assembly GCA_034436375.1 of Anaerolineae bacterium. Taxonomy (GTDB): domain Bacteria; phylum Chloroflexota; class Anaerolineae; order SpSt-313; family SpSt-313; genus DAOTVS01. The sequence continues at coordinate 20,609 of DAOTVS010000206.1, forward strand.
TACCGGCACAGTTTCGCTGATGCGGATCATGTGCTCATCACACCGATCTATGCAGCCCGAGAGCGGGACGCGCACGAGGTTTCCAGCGCCGATCTGACGCGCGACAGCGATCACCGTGATATGCGCTGTGTGCCCGATTTGCGCTCGGCGACCGAGGAACTGGCCCGTAATGTGCGGGCCGGCGATATCGTGCTGACGTTGGGAGCCGGTGACGGCTATCAGGTGGGCGAAGGTGTGCTCTCAATTCTGCGGGAGAAGGAAAAATGAAGCCGGCAACAAGATCTCTGGCCGAGAGGTTGCGGTCAGCAGGGTGGGGTGACCGGCTGGTGGAACACGCGCCCCTGGCGCCATATACGACATTCCATATTGGGGGGGCGGCGGATCTCCTGCTGGAAGCCAGCAACTCGGCCGAGTTGGAGGCGCTTTGGCGCTTGGCTCACGAATATCAAGTGCCCTATCTGGTGTTGGGGCGGGGCTCGAATGTTCTGGTGGCCGATCGCGGTGTGCGCGGTCTGGTGGTGATCAATCGCTGCAGCGGCTGGGATATCAACCCTACCGGTATGCTGCGGGTGGCAAGTGGCACACTGCTCTCGCAGGTCGCCCGGCAGACGGCCATGATGGGTTGGGCCGGTCTGGAATGGGGAGCGGGCATCCCCGGTAGTGTGGGCGGCGCCATAGTAGGCAACGCGGGCGCCCATGGCGGCTATGTGGGCGATGTGCTTATCTCTGCCACTGTGCTGGACCATGGCCAGGTGCGGACGCTATCGGGGCCCGACCTGGGCATGGGCTACCGCACCAGCCGGTTCAAGCAGATCAGCGCCGGCAACGGGCGCCCATTGATCCTGGAAGCGGTTTTTGCCCTGCGCCCGGGCGACCCGGAAGCTCTGAGCCAACAGATGGCCGAGTGGATGCACTGGCGTGGGGAGCATCACCCGAAAGAGCCGAGCGCGGGCAGTGTGTTCAAACGCACTGCCCAGTATCCCGCCGGGTTCCTGATCGACCAGGCCGGGCTGAAAGGGCGGCGGCGGGGCGATGCGCAGGTATCGCCGCAGCACGCCAACTTTATCGTGAACCTGGGCCAGGCGCGGGCGAGTGATGTGCGCGCCCTGGTGGAGGAGGTCCAGAGCACCGTCGCCAAGCAGTTCGGGACACACCTGGAGCTTGAGATTGAGATGATTGGGGATTGGTAATGAGTGATGTGAGCGGCAAAGGCAAGCGCAAGATACGCGTGGCGGTCGTCTTTGGCGGGCGCTCGGGCGAGCACGAAGTTTCGCTGGCTTCGGCGCAATCGGTCATGGCGGCTATGGATAGGGAGCGCTACGAGGTGCTGCCGGTGGGCATCACCCGTACGGGGCGATGGCTGACGGCGGGGAATCCCCTCCAGGCGCTCCAGGCGGGTGACGACCAGACTGCCGAGGCCCCAGAGGGTTCGCAAGCCCCTGCTACACAGGCGCTCGCGCCCACGCAGCAGCCCTTGCGCGCCCTGGTGCCTGGCGCCGAAGGTCATTTTCCAGATGTCGACGTTATCTTCCCGGTCCTCCATGGCACCTACGGCGAAGATGGCACCATTCAGGGGCTCTTCGAGATGGCTGGCATTCCCTATGTGGGAGCGGGCGTGCTGGGCTCAGCCCTGGGCATGGACAAGGTGGCCATGAAGGATATCCTCCGGGCGCGCGGGCTGCCGGTGGTCGACTATGTAAGCCTGCTCGCACGCGACTGGCGTGCCCGCCCGGCCGAAATCGTGGCGCGCATCGAGGAGCGTTTGCCTTACCCCGTGTTCATCAAGCCGGCCAACCTGGGCTCCAGCGTCGGCATCAGTAAGGCTCACAACCGCAGTGAGCTGGAGGCCGGGCTAGACCTGGCGGCCGAGTACGATCGCCGCTTGTTGGTAGAGCAGGGCCTCAACGCCCGTGAGATCGAAGTCAGCGTGTTGGGCAACGATGACCCGGAGGCGTCTGTTGCCGGCGAGGTGGTGCCCTGCAACGAGTTCTATGACTATGCCGCCAAATATATTGATGACCGGTCCAAGCTGCTGATTCCGGCGCCCATCTCTGAGGAGCAGATGCGCCAGGCACGCGCATTGGCCTGCGAAGCCTTTCAACTGTTGGACTGTGCTGGCATGGCGCGGGTCGATTTCCTGCTTTGTCGCGACACGGGCCGGCTGTATCTGAATGAGCTGAATACCATTCCGGGGTTCACGGCGATCAGCATGTACCCCAAGCTTTGGGAGGCAAGCGGTCTTCCGTATCCTCGGCTGATCGACCGCCTGATTGAGCTGGCGTTGGATCGCCACGAGGAACGCCGGCAGTTGCGCACCCAGTTCACGGTGCAGAATCGGGCAGATGCTACAGGAATGGTGGGCCGGCCTGGCGAGCCGGCAGATGAGTTTGGATCGTCTGGTTCTTCTGCGGGTGCGAGGGGAGACTGATGCCTGACCGGATGGTGGTCCGCCGACGCCGGCCTGCGCCGCAGGCCCGCAAAGTGCGGCGGTTGGAGGTGAATAGCGCGGGCGTGCGTGCAGTGGTGCGGCAGGGCACAGCCTGGACAGCGGTGAACGTCCAAAAGCTGCCCGGGCTGTTGCTGGCCATTGCGAGCCTGGCGTTACTGATCTTTTTCTTTGCCGATCCGCGCTTCTATGTGTATAGAGCGCAGGTGGTGGGCAACCGTCTGTTGTCGGCTGAGGATATCTACCGCGACAGCGGGATCGATCAGGTGAGCGTTTTCTTTGTCGCTCCCCATGCGGTGCAGGCCAGGCTGCTGAGCCGGTTCGACGGCCTGGCCCAGGCCCGCGTGGCTCTGGGGTTGCCAGCGCAGGTGGCGGTGCGTGTGGTCGAGCGCCCCGTGCGCTATGCCTGGGAAGTGGCCGGGCAGACCTACCTGGCCGATGACCGGGGCGTGGTGCTCGGCGTTGGGGCGCCGCCGATCGATGTGCTGCACATCCATGCGACCGAAGGCCAGCCGCCTGCTGTGGGGGATACTCTTGATCTTTCCGCCCTGCAGACCGCCACGGCTTTGAGCCCGCTTTTGGGGGGGGATCTGAATTTCGACTACTCGCCGCGCTTTGGTATTATGTGGCATGCGCCGGAGGGCTGGTTAGTGCATTTTGGCCTGGGCGGTGATCTGCCCGCCAAAGTGGCTGTGATGCGCAGTATGTTGGCTCAGTCAGCGGGACAAGGGGGCACCCCCGAGTTCCTGGATGTTACCGTGCCGAGCCGGCCTTTTTATCATTGAAGGAGTTAACTGTGCAACAGGCTCCTCGGAGGGTCATGGTGTGGCTGCCCGCTCTGGGGTTACTCCTGGGGCTGGTGGTGGGATCGTTGATGTCGCTCTCGGTGCCGATCGAGTATTCGCGCTATGCAGCAGTCGGCATCCTGGCGGCGTTAGATTCGGTGTTGGGGGCAGTGCGTGCTGAGCTGGATGGCACGTATCAGAACAAGGTATTTCTCTCTGGCTTTATCAGCAATGCGCTGTTGGCTGCCCTGCTTACTTACCTTGGTGATCGTTTAGGCGTGGAACTCCACCTGGCGGCTATTGTGGCGTTCGGGGTTCGCCTATTCAACAACCTGGCTATCATTCGTAGGCGACTGCTCTGACTTCGCCAGAGGGAGGAAGGCTGTGGCTGGCACCGTTGTGGGTATCGACGTAGGCACAACCAAAGTGTGCACCCTCGTTGGAGAGGTAGATAGCGAATCACGCCTCCACATTGTCGGTGTGGGAGTAGCCCCGTCGCGCGGCCTGCGCAAGGGCGTCATTGTCAGCGTCGACGAGGCGGCGAGCGCCATTTCGGCCTCGGTACAAAAGGCCGAGCGCATGTCGGGCTACAAGATTGACAGTGCCTATGTGGGGGTTGCGGGCAGCCACATCCAATCACTCAATACACGCGGTGTGATCGCTATCGGCCGGGGCGACAGGCCCATCACGCAGGACGATGTGGATCGGGCGATGGAGGCCGCCCAGGCGGTCGCGGTGCCGCAGAACCGCCAGATCATCCACACCATCCCGCGCGGGTTCTCACTGGACGAGCAGGAAGGGGTGCGCGACCCCATCGGCCTGATGGGCTTTCGCCTGGAAGTGGAGGCGCACGTGGTGACAGGGGCTTCCACGTCGCTGCACAATCTCGAGAACTGCGTGCAGGCTGCCGGGGTGGGGATTACCTCGCTGGTCCTGCAGCCCCTGGCTTCCGCTACTGCTGTGCTGCGGCCCGATGAGCGCGAGATGGGTGTGGTGCTCGTGGATGCGGGCGGCGGCACGGTGGATGTGGCGATCTTTATCGAGGGCAGCATTTGGCACAGCTTGGTGCTGCCGGTGGGCGGCAATCACATTACCAACGACATCGCCATTGGTCTGCGCATCCCGTTCGAGCTGGCGGAACAGCTCAAATGCCAGCACGGACATGCCCTGCCCGAAGCGGTGGACCCCGATGAGGTCATCGAGGCGCGCAGCTTTGGCCAGGGCCCGGAGCGCATCATCTCGCGGCAGGAACTCGCGACCATCATTCAGGCGCGCTCGGAAGAGATCTTTGAGATGATCCTGCGCGAGATCAAACGTTCCGGTTACGATGGCCTGTTGCCGGCTGGTGTCGTGCTCACGGGTGGCGCAGCGGAACTGGCTGGCATCACCGAGGTCGGTCAACGAGTGTTGGGCTTACCGGTGCGCATTGGCGCGCCGCGCGAGATTGCGGGCTTGGTGGATGCTGCGGACGCGCCGGCCTATTCAACGGCCGTGGGTATGCTGTTGTGGGGCCTGAGCCATGATGCCGAGCCCGAACACCCGCGCCGGCACGACCGTGGCCCGTCGGGCGACCGCTACCAGAGGTTCATGAATTGGCTGAAGGAGTTCCTGCCCCGCTAAGGAATGACAGCGTGAGGACTTGCGCGCCTTGAGGAGGGTGCAAACGATGTTGCAAGATATGCCGTTGGGTGAGAACTTTGCACAAATCAAAGTCGTCGGGGTAGGTGGCGGTGGCTCGAACGCAGTGAACCGCATGATCGAGGCGGGTGTGCGTGGCGTCGAGTTTATCGCAGTCAATACCGATGCGCAGGCATTGATGCTCTCCAATGCGCCGGTGCGTGTGCGCATCGGCGACAAGTTGACCAAGGGCCTGGGGGCCGGCGGCGACCCGTCTACGGGCGCCAAGGCGGCCGAGGAATCGAGTGAGGACCTGGTGCAGACCCTGGCTGGCGCCGACATGGTCTTTGTGACCTGCGGCATGGGCGGCGGCACCGGCACCGGTGCGGCCCCCGTCATCGCGCGCGTGGCCAAAGAGACTGGGGCCCTGACGGTGGGCGTGGTGACCCGCCCCTTTAGCTTCGAAGGCGCGCGGCGCAGCAGCATGGCTGAGCAGGGGCTCAATGCCCTGCGGCAAGAGGTCGACACCTTGATCGTGATCCCCAACGACCGCCTGCTGCAGATCGTCGACAAGAGGGCTTCCATGCGCGATGCCTTCCGTATCGCCGACGATGTGCTGCGGCAGGGCATCCAGGGCATCTCGGAGCTGATTACCGAGCCCGGGCTGATCAACGTGGACTTTGCCGACGTGCGCGCCGTCATGTCGGAGGGCGGCTCGGCGCTGATGGCCATCGGCCGCGCCAGCGGCGAGAACCGCGCCAGCGAGGCCGCCGAGCGCGCCATCTCCAACGCCCTGCTCGATGTCACCATCGATGGGGCGCGTGCGGTGCTCTTTAACGTGCGCGGCGGCCCCGAGCTCACCCTCTTCGAGGTCACCGAGGCAGCCGAGATCGTCAAGCGCACCACACACCCCGAGGCCAATATCATATTCGGCGCTGTCATCGATGACGCGCTAGGCGATGAGATCCAGATCACCGTCATCGCCACCGGCTTTGACCAAAAGGCCAGGCCGCAGCAGGTCCAGGAAAAGCCTGCCCGCAGCTCCCTGGCGGCCACCGGCACCACCGGCAAGACCATCGACTTTCCGGTGCGCCCCTATGACCCGGACGACCTCGACATCCCGGCCTTCCTGCGGCGGCAGAGCTGAGCACGATGCCATGGGCAGTGGGGAGGGGAGCGATTGGCGCCCCTCCCCACCAGACAGGCTGCCGGCATCTTGTGGCTTTTGCCCCTGCCAATAGGTCAGGCGGCCCATTTTACACCCCCCTCCGCATGAAGAACCTGTAACCTCATTTTTAAGGTTTTTTGCCCAGGTGAACCCCCAAAAGTACTTGCCAAGGGAGGCCGATTGTGCTACTATAGAGCAGCCTCGTTGGCCACAATATGTAGTATGACAGCGCGTGATTTAACACTACATATTGTGGCTATCGTATCTCTTCAGGAGGTCGCCATGCCTTGCCCCTTCTGTGGCGCCGACGACTCGCGGGTGATCGACACACGACAGGTCGGTGATGCGATTCGCAGGAGACGGGAATGCCAACGCTGTCACCAGCGCTTCACGACTTATGAGCGCGTTGCCAAGATCAACCTGCTGGTCGTCAAACGCGATGGACGGCGCGAGGAGTTTGACCGGCAAAAGCTCTTCGAGGGCCTGCGCAAGGCCTGCGCCAAGCGGCCCATTCCCACCGAAGCCCTCAACCAACTCTGCGATCAGGTCGAGACGCAGCTCTTCAGCTTAGGGCAGAGCGAAGTGCCCAGCCGTGCCATCGGTGAGATGGTTGTCGAAAAGCTCCGGGACCTGGACAAAGTCGCCTATGTCCGTTTCGCCTCCGTGTACCGTTCATTTACGGATCTCGAAGATATGAAGCGCGAAGTCGATGGTTTGCTAGAGCAAAGCTAGCTACCCACGGGGTTCTCCAAGGGACTGAAGACAGGAGCTGAGGTATCTGCAGGGAAGGAGTGAAGCGGCCTCTCTGCCAGCGGCGGTTCTTCTGCCCTGCGCAGGAAAGAGGAGGCCTTCTCTGCCCCTCGGTTGTTTCAGTTCCTCCAGTTTCGTCAGTTCCACTCGTTCCTTCTGTTTCTATGGGTGAGTTCCTGCGATTTCTCAACAGTGCTTCAAGGAGACAGGTATGGGCGTGCCAACATTGACTCTAACTGAAAACGCCGTGACGGTTCTCGAGCGCCGCTATCTGGCCAAGAACGCCGAGGGGAAGGTGATTGAGACGCCGGAGGAGATGCTCCGGCGGGTCGCCCTGGCCTTGGCCGCAGCGGATCAGCTTTACACCCTCAACACCGATACGTCGGCGACGGCTGAAGCGTTTTATGCCCTGATGGCCGGCCTCGATTTTCTGCCCAACTCACCGACATTGATGAATGCCGGCACCTCGGTTGGCCAGCTCAGCGCCTGTTTCGTGCTCCCGGTCGAAGATTCCATGGATCGCATCTTTGACGCGGTCAAGGCCACGGCGCTGATACACCAATCGGGCGGTGGCACCGGCTTTAGCTTCTCGCGTCTGCGCCCGGCGGGCGATATCGTCGGCTCGACGGGCGGCATTGCTTCGGGGCCGGTCTCTTTTATGCGCGTTTTCGATACTGCGACCGATGTGATCAAGCAGGGCGGCCGCCGGCGCGGCGCCAATATGGGCATTCTGCGTGTGGATCACCCCGATGTGTTGAACTTTGTGACCTGCAAGCAGAAGGAAGGCGTCTTTGCCAATTTCAACATCTCGGTGGCCATTACCGATGCCTTTATGCAGGCGCTGGCCAACGATGAGGAGTATGCCCTGATCAACCCGCGCACAGGCCGGGTGGAGCGGCAGATGCGCGCCGCCAAGGTCTTTGAGAGCATAGTGGATGGCGCGTGGAGGAACGGCGAGCCGGGGGTCATCTTCCTGGACCGCATGAACAGCTTTAACCCCACTCCCCAATTGGGCGCCTATGAGGCGACCAATCCTTGCGGTGAGCAGATTCTACTCCCCTGGGAGAGCTGCAACCTGGGCTCCATCAACCTGGCGCAGATGGTGACGGCGGAGGGCGTGGTCGATTGGGCGCGTCTGAAGCACACGGTGCGCGTCGCCGTGCACCTGATGGACAACGTCATCACGGTGAACCGCTGGCCTCTGCCCGAGATCGAGGAAGCTACCCTCAAGACGCGCAAGATCGGCCTGGGCGTGATGGGCTTTGCTGATATGCTTCTGGCCCTGGGCGTGCCATACGACTCGGCGGACGCAGAGATGGTGGCGGGCAAGGTGATGGAGGCGATCAGCTTCTGGAGCAAGGAGGCCTCTTGTGACCTGGCCATGAGCCGTGGCGCTTTCCCGGCTTACCCCGGCTCGCGCTGGGCCAGCGGCTGGCTGCCCATGCCCGAAGGGCTGGGCGGCGAAGGGAACAACGGGCAGGGCAATCTCTCCTGCCTGGGCGAGGCGCCGGCGCTGGACTGGCGCGCGCTATCTGAGCGTGTGCGCAAGGTGGGCATCCGCAATGCCACGACGACCACCATCGCCCCGACGGGCACCATCAGCATTATTGCCGGCACATCAAGCGGTATCGAGCCCCTCTTTGCTCTGGCCTACACCCGGCGCAATGTGCTCGACGCCGACGAACTGCCCGAGGTGAATCCCCAGTTCGAGCGGGTGGCCAAGAGGCGCGGGTTCTACTCGGCTGAGTTGATGGCCGAGGTGGCCCGCCACGGCAGTTGCCGGGACCTGGAGGAAGTGCCGCCAGATGTGCGCGCCGTGTATGTCACCGCCCACGACGTCTCGCCCGAGTGGCATATCCGCATGCAGGCGGCCTTCCAGCGCTACACGGATAATGCCGTCTCTAAGACGATCAACTTCCCGCGCGAAGCGACGCCCGATCAGGTGCGAGAGGCCTATCTGCTGGCCTACAGCCTGGGCTGTAAGGGGCTGACCATGTACCGCGACGGCAGCCGCGAAAGCCAGGTGTTGAATGTGGGCGTGGAGAGCAAGGCGGCTGCCCCGGCCCCCAGCGCGCCGGCCCCGGTTGCGACGGGCGTCCACCTGGCGCCGCGCCCGCGGCCCATCGTGACCTACGGCTCGACGGAAAAGGTAGCCCTCGGCTGCGGCCGCACGCTGTACGTGACGATCAACCGCGATGAGTCGGGGCTGTGCGAGGCGTTCCTGTCGATGGGCAAGGGCGGCGGTTGCACGGCGGCCTATAGCGAGGCGATTGGCCGCCTGGTTTCCCTGGCGCTGCGCTCTGGCGTCGATACGACCTCGATCATTCGACAGATCAAGGGCATCCGCTGCCCCTCGCCCTCGTGGCATAACGGCGGCGCTACCCTCTCCTGCCCCGATGCTATCGCCAAAGCGATCGAACACTTTATGGAAGGGCCCAAGAGCGAGCCGACCAAGGGCGTGAGGGGCCACATTGGGGTCAATCTGGGCGTGCCCGACACGTGCCCCGAATGCCCCGACTGCGGGGCAATGCTCGAGTTTTCTGAGGGCTGCGCCGTCTGTCGCTCGTGCGGCTACTCGCAGTGCTCGTGACTCGTAATAAGTAAACCGTAATAAGTCAGGTTGCCGTGGCGGAACTCCTTCTGCTTATCATGGGTTCGGCTCTCATGAGCATCGTGAAAAAGCGAGCACGCCGAAATGGCGACCTTACTTATTACGGTTTACTTATTATTACGAGTCACGGCAGCCTTATGGGCTATGGAATAGGTTCTCCCAGGATCGCCGTCGGTTTGCCCAACACGTGGGTCAGCACGAGCACGACTTTGGCCGTGCCGCCGCCGTAGTTGAGCCGGCGCCGGAACTGCTCGGGGTCCACGGCAAAGCCGCGCTTTTTGACGATGAGCTCGCCGATATTCATCTCACGCAGGCGACGGTTGAGTTGCTTCAGGTTGAAGGGCATCCACTCGATGACGCGGTAGGCGCGGGCAAAGGGGGTTTCCACGAGCGAATCGGTGGTGAGGTAGGCGATCTCATCCTCGATCTTGGCGGCGCCCATGAGCGCGGCCAGCTGCTCGACCAGGTGGGCGCGGATGACGGCGGCATCGGGCTCGTAGAGATAGCGCCCCGGTGTGGTAAGGGCTGGTCGCCCGGCGGGCCTGTCGGCTGTGAGGGTGTGCCCGCCGGGCAGCAGCGTGGCGCGGCGGGCCGTTGTGCGCAACTCGCCCAGCCAGAGCGCCGCCTCACGGGCCTCGCCCTGCACCGAAATGATCTCGACTTCGTACGGCGTGGTCCCCAGTAATGCGGCTAACTCGTCATAATCAACCCCGGGAGACAGCTTGATGCCGGCCCCGGGCGCCCGGGCCGCCAGCGCCAGCAGCGGGGGCAGGGGAGGGAAGTACTCCTGCAGCCGGAACAGGCGCCGCTCGCCTGCGCGCCGGGCGGGGTCGGCCCAGAAGGGGAGCCCCGGCCGCAGGGGCAGCGCCAGCATATCGGCGCGGAGGGGCTGCAGGTGCGCGCTGACGCCATAGGCATCGCCGTTGGCGGCTGTCATGAGCAGACGCACCGGGTTGAGATCCACCGCGACGACTCGTGTATGCGCCGCCAGGGCCAGCGCATCGCCGCCGATGCCGCAGCCGAGGTCCAGGGCGAGTTCATAGCGGCTCAGGCGCACGGCGCGGTGGCGCGAGATCACTTCGGCGCTGGCCTGCTCCAGGGCTTGTCGGGTGAAGTACATGCGGTCAGCCCGCGTGAATTTCTGCGCGCGCTGGCGCAGCAGGCTTGTCTCCAGCGCGGCGGCGACCAGGCCAGGTGTATGGCCCTGACGCAGCCGGCTGCTCAGGCCCAGAATTGTCGTCTCATCCACGCGCTGCCCAGCCAGCTCGGCCAGGAGGTTCTGACCCTCCGGCGCAAGCAGCGCCCGCAGCGTCGCAATGTCGATCTCATAGCCAGTGGCACTCACCATGCATATACCTTCCATGGAACCGGATGTACCCCAGTTTACCCGTGTCTGCCGGCGCCGTCCAGTTGCCGTAAGTACTGCAACGGCGCTCGGGCGCCTGCTCTGATGGAACCGAGACAAGATTGTTACCACTCTGCGACTCGCCGATGCTATACTCCATACGGGACTGTTTCCATGTCCCTTGACTGAAGCTGTGCCCCAGTACTGGCTCATTGAATGCTCTGCGCCGGCAACTCGCATGGTGGAAGGCCAGGGTTTCAGGCACACGTCGCACCTGTATTGCCGGCTCGCAGCACAACGGGTGGAGTGGAGATTGATGGCCCTCATCAGAGCAGCGCGCAGGTCCAGGTTGCTGGCCGGGCTCCTTTCCGATGAGAGCCTCACTCACAAAGCTTACCTGAATGCTCTCGCGGCGGGCCTGGACTATGCGGCGCAGCTAATGGTCGGGTTCTTCGTCACCCCCTGGGTTGTCGCCGGGCTGGGCGACTACCGCTACGGCTTGTGGCAGCTGCTGAACCGTCTGGTTGGCTACCTTTCTCCGGCAAGCGGCAAGCCGACCCAGGCGTTGCGGTGGACCCTGGCCTATGCGCAATCATCGACCGACTATGATCTCAAGCGCCGCCAGGTCGGCAGCGCCATTGCTGCCTGGTCACTCTTCGTGCCCCTGACAGGGGTGATTGGCGCTATCCTCTCGTGGTTTGCCCCCGACTGGCTGGCGGTGCCCCAGGGTTACTACGGGCAGGTTCGTCTGACGGCTGGGCTCCTGGTGGCCGACCTGATCATGATCAACGTGTCTGCCTTGCCGCGCGCCGTCCTCCAGGGCGAGAATCTCGGTTACAAACGGATGGGCCTTTCGGCGCTTCTGGTGTTTGTGGGCGGTGGATTCACCTTGCTCGCTCTGGAGCTGCGCACCGGGCTCGTGGGTGTGGCGGCGGCCGCTGTGGCCTCGACCTTGCTTTCCGGCCTGCTCTTTCTGCTGGTCGTGCGCTCCTACGTGCCCTGGTTTGGTGTGGTTCGGCCTCCAACCCGGACGGTACTGCACTTTATGCGGCTGAGCGGGTGGTTTTTGGGCTGGGATCTGGTCACGACTCTGATGCTCGCCAGCGATGTCGTCGTACTGGGCCTGCTGAACTCGGTGGCGTCGGTTACGCCTTATTCTCTCACCAAATACGCTCCTGAGACTCTGATCAGCGTGGTCGCCATCGTTGTTTCCGGCATTGTCCCTGGCCTGGGCGGCATCATTGGGGCGGGGGACCTGCAGAAGGCGGCCCGGGTGCGGGGTGAGATCATGGTGCTTACCTGGCTGATTCTCACGGCCTTGGGCTCAGCGGTGCTGCTGTGGAATCGAGCCTTTATCGGCATGTGGGTTGGGGCCCGCCAGTATGCAGGGGCCGTCGCGAACCTGGCCATCGTGGCCGTCGTAGCCCAGCTCGTATTGATCCGCACTGATGCCAGCATCATCGACTTGACCTTGCGCCTGGAGCGTAAAGTGCTCATGGGGGCGCTCTCTGTCGCGCTGTCACTGATCATTGCGTGCATCCTGGTTGGCTATTTCCGGTTGGGCGTCGTGGGCTTGTGTCTCGGCCTTATGGCAGGCCGTGCCATCCTCAGCATAGGCTATCCCTTGCTGATCGGCCGTTTCCTTGGCGTTTCCCTGGCGACTCAGTTGCGCAGAGTATGGAGGCCGGCTGCGGTTACCCTGCTGCTCTTTGCCCTGGCCGCTATCCTGGACAGTTTCGCGCCAGCCGGCGCTCTGGCCGGCCTGAGAGGTTGGTTGATCTTCTTCCTATCTGCTGGAGCGACCTTCTGCCTGACCCTCGTGGTAGCCTTTCTTACAGGCCTGACGGACCGGCAGCGCAGGAGCGTCTGGGAGCGAATTCGTACCGTGCTCAACGCAGGCGCTCGCTGACGAATCGTTGCTGTTGGTGAACAGGCCCCGCCACGCCGGTTGCACGCTAACCGCCGCAGGACCCCACGCACTGCCGGCGTTCCCGAACAAGCTCACAGGACTCACAGGACCCGATGGCCTGCGAGTCATTTGACAGAATTGCGGTTTAGGACTATACTGTAACTTTGCGAAAGGTGCGCACGCAGAGCTCGTGGCGGGTAAGGGCCGCCGAACAGAATAAGGTGCCTGAGTGTTGACCAGGATATCGTACCTCGCCCAGCGAATGGGGGAGGTTTCGTTGCGTCGCCAAGAGGCATTGAGTTGTGAGCGAGACGGACGTTGCGTACTGAGGAGGGGATTGAGTGGCAGTTGCGAAAAAGGTTCAGAATGTTTCACCGTTTGTGGATGGTTTGGTAGACAGTCGGCGCAAGTCATATGCTCGCATTCCGGATGTCCATCCGATCCCGAACCTGATCGACGTGCAGATTGATTCATTCCGATGGTTCCTGGGCGAAGGGTTGCGGGAGTTATTCCACGAGATCTCGCCGATCAGCAGCTTCAATGGCAATCTGGAGCTCTATTTTCCGGGACTGGATGAGGAATTCAACCGGACGTGGGGGTTGGATTACCGGTTCGAAGACCCCAAATACGACGAGGCCATTTGCCGGGAACGCGACATGACCTTTGCGGCCCCGCTCTATGTCAAGGTCATGTTGCTTAACAAGGAGACGGATCAACACCTGGTGCAGGATGTCTACATGGGCGATTTCCCGCTCATGACCGAGAATGGCACCTTTATCATTAACGGCGCTGAGCGTGTGGTGGTCAGCCAGCTGATCCGGTCTCCGGGGGCCTATTTCACCGTCGAGGAAGACCGCCCCAGCGGGCGCCAGCTCTGTATGGCCAAGCTGATCCCAAACCGGGGGGCCTGGCTCGAGTTTGAGACGAGCAAGCGCGATCTGCTTTCCGTCAAGGTTGATCGCAAGCGCAAGATCCCGGTGACGGTGCTCTTGCGCGCCCTGGGGGTGATCCCACAGATTCCAGGGGATATTACGATCTCCGAAGGGACGAATGAGGAGATCCTGGCGCTGTTCGAGGGCGTCGAGACCTCACCGGAGCATCCGTTCCTCGAGCATACCATCGAGCGAGACCCGACCCACGATGCGGTGTCGGCCCTGGAAGAGTTCTACAAGCGCATGCGTCCCGGTGATCCGGCGACCTTTGATAACGCCAAGAGCTATCTGGATTCGCTTTTGTTCAACTCGCGCCGCTACGACCTGGGGCGCGTGGGCCGTTACAAAGTGAACCGCCGCCTCAATCTCGACGTGCCTCTGAGCTACCGTACGTTGACCAAGCGCGACCTGGTGGCGATCGTGTCGCGCATGATCCACGTGAACAATGGCATCGAAGAGCCCGATGATATAGATCACCTGGGGAACCGCCGCGTCAAGACGGTGGGTGAGTTGATCCAGAACCAGCTCCGTATCGGCCTTTTGCGCATGGAGCGGGTAGTGCGTGAGCGCATGAGCATCCGCGACCCCGAGCAGGTGACGCCGATCGCACTGGTGAATATCCGCCCAGTGGTGGCGGTGATCCGCGAGTTCTTTGGCGGCAGCCAGCTCTCTCAGTTCATGGAGCAAACCAACCCTCTGGCTGAGCTGACGCACAAGCGCACGCTCTCGGCCCTGGGGCCCGGCGGCCTGCGCCGCGAGCGCGCCGGCTTTGACGTGCGCGATGTGCACTTTAGCCACTATGGGCGCATCTGCCCCATCGAGACGCCGGAAGGCCCGAATATCGGTCTCATTGGTCGCCTGGCGACCTTTGGCGAGGTGAACGAATACGGCTTTATCGAAACGCCGTACCGCCGTGTGGTGCGCACGACGCCCAACAAGCCCGAGCATTCGGTGGGTAAGGTGCTGCGTGAGCGTGTGGTCGATCCCGAGTCGGGTGAGATTATCGCCGATGTGGGCACCGAGATCGACGCCAAGTTGGCCGACAAGCTGGCGAAACTGCCTGTGCAGGAGCTCAAGATCGTGCCCACGGTCACTAACGAGGTGACCTATCTCTCGGCCGATGAAGAGGACCGCTATATCATCGCTCAGGCGAATGCGCCCCTCGATGAGGGCGGGCACTTTTTGGAGAGCCGGGTGGAGGCCCGCTTCTTCGACAAGTTCCTCTTCGAGCAGACCGATCGCGTGGCCTTTATGGATGTCTCTCCCAAGCAGATCGTGGGCATCTCGGCGGCGCTGATTCCATTCCTGGAGCACGACGACGCTAACCGTGCCCTGATGGGCTCGAACATGCAGCGTCAGGCAGTGCCGTTGGTCCTGCCCGAGGCGCCTGTGGTCGGGACCGGCATGGAGTACCAGGCGGCCGTCGACTCGGGGCAGGTCCTGGTCAGCAAGGTTGATGGCGAGGTTGTGAGCTGCACCGGCAAGCGTGTGATCGTGCAGGATGACGAAGGGAAGCAATACGTCTACCCGCTGCGCCGCTTCAACCGCTCGAACCAGTCGACTTGCATCGACCAGCGGCCTGTGGTCAACAAGGGTGACCGTGTGACCAAGGGGCAGGTGTTGGCCGATAGCTCGTCAACGCAGATGGGTGAGCTAGCCCTGGGCCAGAATGTGGTGGTGGCCTTTATGTCTTGGGAGGGTGGCAACTATGAGGACGCCATCCTGATCAGCGAGGACATGTTGCGCCGGGACAAGTTCACGTCGATCCATATCGAAAAGCACGAGATCGAGGCGCGCGATACCAAGCTGGGGCCGGAAGAGATCACCCGCGACATCCCGAACGTGGGCGAGGATGCGCTGCGCAACCTCGACGAGAACGGTGTGATTTACATCGGCGCCGAAGTGGGCCCGGGCGATATCCTGGTGGGCAAGATCACGCCCAAGGGTGAGACCGAGCTGACACCGGAGGAAAAGCTGCTGCGGGCGATCTTTGGCGAAAAGGCACGGGAGGTCAAGGACTCTTCCCTGCGCCTGCCGCACGGTGAAAAGGGCAAGGTGGTCGAGATCCGCGAGTTCTCGCGTGACGATCACCGCGATATGCCTGCCGGTGTGGATCGTCTGGTGCGGGTGTCGGTGGCGCAGCGGCGCAAAGTCACCGAGGGTGACAAGATGGCCGGCCGCCACGGCAACAAGGGGGTGATCTCGCGGGTTGTGCCCGTGGAGGATATGCCTTACCTGCCCGATGGCACGCCTGTTGATATCATCCTCAACCCCCTGGGTGTGCCTGCCCGTATGAACGTCGGCCAGATCCTGGAGACTCACCTGGGCTGGGCGGCTGAGCGTCTGGGCTTCCGCGCTGTGTCGCCGGTGTTTGACGGCGCTGACGAGGCGGATCTGGAAGGCGAATTGGCTCGGGCCTGGCTGATCGACAAGGCCTGGTCTGACCTTGGCGAGTGGGCTGCTGCGGCGATGAAGGAAGAGGGTGTGCCGCTCGAGGACCTGCGAGACGACGAAGAGTTCCGCGCCATCTACCTGCGCGAGCATCTGGAGATCGGGCCGGAGCTGGATATGGAGACGGTCCTCCACGATAGGGTTCTGGCGCGCCGCCTGTGGCTGCGGCAGTGGTTGATCGAAAAGGGTTTTGACGCCGATCGCCTGCTGGCCTTTGATGTCAGCAGCATGACGCTCGAGCAGCGGCGACGGGCCGACGACTTGGCCCGCGATGCTTGCCTCCGCCTGTGGCTGGAGGAGGCCGGGCAGGATCACAAGGGCCTCTCGGGCGCTGAGCTGCGTGAGTTGGCGGCACAGTATTCGCTGAATAGCAATCAGCCAATGCCCATTACGGGCAAGATGACCCTGTATGACGGCAAGACGGGTGAGCCTTTTGATCAGCCGGTGACTGTGGGCGTGATCTACATGCTCAAGCTGGCCCACCTGGTTGAGGATAAGGTACACGCTCGCTCTACCGGCCCTTACTCGTTGGTGACCCAGCAGCCGCTGGGCGGCAAGGCTCAGTTCGGCGGCCAGCGCTTTGGCGAGATGGAAGTCTGGGCGTTGGAAGCCTATGGCGCTGCGCATACCCTGCAGGAGATGTTGACGGTCAAGTCCGACGATGTCACCGGGCGCGTCAAGACCTACGAGTCGATCGTCAAGGGGCAGGAGATCGTGGAGGCCGGCATTCCAGAATCCTTCCGTGTGCTGGTCAAGGAGCTGCAGAGCCTCGGCCTGTCGGTCGAAGTGTATAACGAGAATGAAGAGCGGGTCCAATTTGGCCGCGAGGAGACCATCGAGGCCTTGCCTCGGCTTGGGCTGGGCCTGGGGGGCTTTGACGGTCTGGGGTGAGCTCTTGGGAACTGAAGGAACTGAGGGAGCGAGCTCCCTCAGTTCCGCCCGTTCTTCCAGTTCTGTATGGTCGGGTTGACAAGATTCTAGACGGGTAGTATAATTAACCTTCGTGACTTTCGGTAGGATACGGAAGGGGGTATTGGCTTGCCAACCATCAATCAGTTGGTGCGCAAGGGGCGCGTGAGCCCCAAGAAGAAAAGCAAAGCCCCAGCTTTGCGCTTCTCATTGAACACCCAAAAGGGCCGCTTGACGCGGCGCGCTGAGGGTTCGCCGCAGAGGCGTGGTGTATGCACCCAGGTCAAGACCATGACGCCGAAAAAGCCCAATTCGGCCTTGCGCAAGATCGCGCGTGTGCGGCTGACCAGTGGGATCGAAGTCACGGCCTACATCCCTGGCGAGGGCCACAACCTGCAAGAGCACTCGGTGGTTCTCGTGCGTGGTGGCAAGGTCAAAGATCTCCCCGGTGTGCGTTACCACATCGTGCGCGGCGCGCTGGATACGGGTGGGGTGGATGCGCGCAGGCGTGCGCGTTCCAAGTATGGAGCCAAGCGGCCCAAATAAGACACCCGTTCCGTTTGGTGGGTTGCTCTGCAACGCGTTTGCTGGGGGCGGCCAGCCGTGATAGTCGCTCCGAACACGATGAATGCAACCCGTCTGGCTGAGCTCTGATGTACGGCCACGTGATGCGAGGCCGACAACAGCACAGGTAGTTGAATAGGGGATGCAGGATACAAATGTGCTCTTGGGGGCGTTGTATCCTGTATCTTGTGTCCCAGGGCTAGAGAATACGATTGAGGGTGTGTGATTTGCCCTCCATCTCGGGGGCAGCGAGGGAGGATCGACGATATGCCGAGGCGCGGTGGCGTGGTGAAGCGGGTTTGCACGCCGGATATCAAATACAATAACGTGGCCGTGTCGCAGTTGATAAACAAAATCATGGTGTGTGGCAAAAAGAACACCGCTGCGCACATCGTCTATAGTGCTTTCGATTTGATGGAAGAGCGTATGCATCGGCCGGCGCTCGAGATCTTTGAGCAGGCCCTGAAGAATGCCACGCCGCTGATCGAGGTCAAGCCGCGGCGGGTCGGTGGCGCTACCTATCAAGTGCCGGTTGAGATCCGCAGCGACCGCCGTGCTTCTCTGGCGTTGCGCTGGCTTATCAGTGCGGCGCGCAGCCGCCCGGGCCATTCCATGGCCGAAAAGCTGGCCGGTGAGTTGATGGATGCCGCCCGCAACACCGGGGCGACGGTCAAGCGCCGGGAAGATACACACAAAATGGCAGACGCCAACAAGGCCTTTGCCCATTATCGTTGGTAGGTGCTAATCCGGCACTCATAGACTCAGTCTGGAAGTTCTGTTGGCCGGTTGCCAGGTCGACTCAGGATGAGCAAAATCCGACCTGAACTGGCTGGCAGTCCATAAGGCAGGGCGGCCACCATCCAGGCAGTCCGAGAGGGGCGCAGGTATTGCCCCTTTGAGCAGTTGAGTTTATTGCTTTCGGAGACGCTGAATGAGTACACCAGTTCCTTTGCAATTCGTAAGGAACATAGGAATAATCGCGCATATCGACGCTGGTAAAACGACAACGACCGAGCGCATACTTTACTATGCTGGTCGTACTCATCGCTTGGGCAACGTCGATGAAGGCACAACAGTCACCGACTGGATGGAGCAGGAGCGCGAGAGGGGCATCACGATCACCTCTGCCTCGGTGACTTGCGAGTGGCGGCAGCATCAGATCAATTTGATCGATACCCCGGGCCATATCGACTTTACCGCTGAAGTACAGCGCTCTCTGCGCGTGCTTGACGGCGGCATCGTGGTCTTTGACGCGGTGTCGGGAGTCGAGGCCCAATCCGAAACGGTCTGGCGGCAGGCCGAGCGTTTTGGGGTGCCCAGGATCTGTTTCGTCAACAAGATGGATCGCACGGGGGCCAGCTTCTGGCACACCGTCGAGATGATCCAGGAACGCCTGGGCGCCATCCCCGCACCCATACAGCTCCCCATGGGCGCTGAAGCCAGCTTTCAGGGCATCATTGATCTCATCGAACAGCGCGCGATCGTCTACCTGGATGACATGGGGGAGCAGTGGGAATATCGCGAGATCCCCGAAGAGATGCGCGAAGAAGCCCAACACCACCGTGAGGAGCTGATCTCGCGGGTGGCCGAGGCGGATGAGCAAGTTCTCCTTAAATACCTCGATGGGCAGCCGCTGGAGCCCGCTGAGCTGCGCGCTGCTGTGCGGCAGGCCGGGCTGACTGGCCTGGCTGTGCCCGTGCTCTGCGGTTCGTCGCTGCGCAACAAGGGCGTACAGCCTCTGTTGGATGCAGTTGTGGACCTCATGCCTTCGCCGCTGGATATCCCGCCCGTGCGTGGCATCAATCCCGTGACCGAAGAGCAGGAAGAGCGCCCCGCCGATCCCTCGGCGCCGCTGGCCTGCCTGGTCTTCAAGATCATGAGCGATCCGTATGTCGGCCGCCTGGGGTTCACGCGCGTCTACTCTGGTGTGCTGCGCAGCGGCCAGACGGTACAGAACGCTGCCACTGGCAAGAAGGAGCGTATCGGCCGCCTGCTGCGCATGTATGCCAACCGACGCGAGGAGATCGAGGAGATCGGCGCGGGCGATATCGCGGCGATCATCGGCCTGAAGACCAGCTCCACCGGCGATACCCTCTGCGAGGCGGATCACCCCATCGTGTTAGAGACCATCCGCTTCCCCGAGCCCGTCATCCACGTGGCCATCGAGCCCAAGACCAAGGCCGACCAGGAAAAGATGACGATGGCCCTGCAGCGCCTGGCCGATGAGGACCCCACCTTTAAGGTGCGGACTGATGAGACGACCGGGCAGCTGTTGATCGCCGGCATGGGTGAGTTGCACCTGGAAGTGCTGGTGGACCGCATGATGCGCGAGTTCCATGTGCAGGCCAATGTGGGCCGGCCCCAGGTGGCCTATCGCGAAACCATCACCAAGGCCGTGCGCTCTCAGGGACGCTTTGTGCGCCAGACGGGTGGCCACGGCCAGTATGGCGACGTGTGGCTCGAGATCGAGCCGCTGGAAAAGGGCGGGGGTTTCAAGTTCGTGAACGCCATCAAGGGCGGTGCCATCCCGCAGGAGTATATCCCGGCGGTTGAGCAGGGCGTGCGCGAGGCGATGGATAATGGCGTTATTGCTGGCTTCCCCCTGGTCGATATCCAGGTGACCCTCGTCGATGGCTCTTTCCACGAGGTTGACTCGTCGGAGATGGCCTTCAAGATTGCTGGATCCATGGGTCTAAAGAGCGGCGTCGCCAAGGCCGCCCCCATCTTGCTCGAGCCGATCATGAAGGTCGAAGTGGTCGTGCCCGAGGAGTATACGGGGGATGTGATTGCCGGCCTTGCTACCCGCCGTGCCCAGATCAATGGCATGGAACTGCGCTCCGGTGGGACGCAAATGGTCGAGGCTCAGGTGCCGTTGGCCGATATGTTCGGTTATGCGACGGATCTGCGCTCCGTCACCCAGGGGCGCGGAACGTTTTCGATGGAATTCGATCATTATGCGCCGGTGCCCGCCGAGATCGCAGCCAAGGTGACTGGCGGTGCGGCTGTGCGGGCAGGCTGAATTTCGTACAGACATTTGCCAAATAAGTTGTTTTCGTTATAATTACCCGGTTTGTGTTCACGGGTGCAGCACTGATCTGTTGAAAGGAGTGCACTCATGGCGAAGGCCAAGTTTGAGCGAACTAAGCCACACTTGAATGTGGGTACGATTGGTCACATTGACCATGGGAAGACGACGCTGACGGCGGCGATCACCAAGACGCTGTCCTTGAAGGGGTGGGCTAACTTCCGCGCCTTTGACAGCATTGACA